>CAIPYM010000052.1 GCA_903869345.1 uncultured Pseudomonadota bacterium | reverse complement strand
TGCCGTTTGACGCTTTGCCAGCGGCTTCGACATTGACCTTGTAGGCCGTCTCAAAGTCGTAGCTGCGACGATTCGCGGCGAAAGGGGCAATGGAGGACTCATGGAATTGAGCGGCACGAAAATCAACGTAACCGCCAACGGTCACGTCAATCGGTGACGGGGCTGCTTGGGCCACGCCCGCAAACGCAACAAGCGCCGACGTCGCTAAAAGAAACTTACGCACAGGAATCTCCCTTCGTGAAGTGGATGCGCAACCAAACAGATCAGGACCAAGGGAGAGCCCCCAGGTCGGGATGAACTCTCGCCCCAAAACCGACGAGACAACAAGCCCCCAAAAAGCTAAAATCCCACTCTTCCAAAGAGCGTTACAAAAAAGACACAAAAAAGGGCGGTGGTTTTAGCCACCGCCCTTCGTCTTTGGACACACGTTCTTTCAGTTAGAACGCGAGTTTTTGGCTCAACATGAAGACATGGCCATCGTTGTCCTTGGCGGCAACATGATCTTGGCTGAACAGGACGGCATCCACGGCCGAGGTCAGGCCCGGAAACCATGTGTAGGTCGCACCAACGCCAACGGCCGAGAAGTTCTTGACCGTTTCACCGCTCAACGGGAAACGCCCTGAACCATCGAGGTAGTTGATGGCGACGGCGGTCTTGTCAAACTCGTACTTGCCACCAATCGTCCAGACATCCCCGCTCTTCTTGTCGGTCGTGAGCGTGTCGTAGTCGCCCGTGTCAACGTACGACCCGCCGACCGTGAACCCGGCGTAACCCAGTTGGGCGCCGAAGCCGAAGGAGGCGAAGTCGTTGTAGGTGTTGTTGCCGTTGGCTCCCGAAGCCGTCGCGCTGATCACGGCGGTTACAGGGTTCCAGTTGCCCGTGTACTGCACGGAGCCTTCCAGAAAGTCATTGTAGGTTACTGTGTTCTTGCGTGTCACAACGCTTTGGCCCTGGTTGTTGACGTTCGGCGCAAAGGAGACTGCGGCTTGCAGCTTGTGGTTTGCGTTGCCCACCTTGGGGGTGAAGTACGAAACCTTCGTGCTGTTTTCCTCGGCGTCAACACCGGCCGCCCTCAGACGAACCAGGCTATCCGTGAAGTCAACGTACTTGCCGTCAATTTGGCCTTCCCCAACCGTGGGGGCCGAAACAAACAGATCCGACGCACCATGCGAGTCGCCGAACAGCGCCTTGCCCCAACCGCCCGACAACCAGACGTAGGATTGGTCAATCTTGGCCGTCGTCCCACCAGCCGCGTAGCCGTCCGCAGAGACAGCTTCGTTCGTGAGGCTCACGAGAGCGCCGTACTCAATGCCGTTTGACGCTTTGCCAGCGGCTTCGACATTGACCTTGTAGGCCGTCTCAAAGTCGTAGCTGCGACGATTCGCGGCAACAGGGGCAATGGAGGACTCATGGAACTGAGCGGCACGGAAATCAACGTAACCGCCGACGGTCACGTCAATCGGTGACGGAGCTGCTTGGGCCACGCCCGCAAACGCAACAAGCGCCGACGTCGCTAAAAGAAACTTACGCATGGTGGATCCCCCTTGTTAAGTGGATACGGAGTTCAACAGATCAGGACCAAGGGAGAGCCCCCAGGCCGGGATGAACTCTCACCCCAAAACCGACGAGACGACAAGCCCCCAAAAGGCTAAAATCCCACTCTTCCAAAGGGCGTTGCAAAAAAGACACAGGCGGGGTTGTCGGCCTTGTTGGCGACGACACTTGCTACGGCCGCCTTGGCGACAACCCCTTTTTTCCTGTGTTGTGGGATGGCGCGTCCGTTCCGAGGGGCGCTTCGGCGTGCCCCTCGTCGGTCTTCAGATGCGCCCGCGCGGGACCGGGGAACACCACGACGTTGCCCCCGTCCAGAACCCAGAGCCCTTGGCCTTGGAGCACACCGAAAGGGCCGTCCACGCGCACGGGCGAATCACTGCGGACCGCGCGGGTCGCAAGGTTCACGTGCATCTCCGACGTTGTGAGGCGTGTCCCGTCATCGCGGAAAAACTCCACTTGTCCCGACAAACGCAAATCTTTGCGGGTGGAATCGTAGCGCCCCTTGAGGGCGCGGCCCGCCAGCCATGTCCCATCGGCCTGCAGCACGTCACCCCGAGGCTTTTCAAGGTCAATGACATGAGGCCCTTGGGACGTCTGCAACGCCCGCTCCGCCCTGATGCTGTAGGGCTCCCCTTTCAGACTTAACCCTGTCAAATCCAAATTCTCCACAACAAGGTTGGGCATCACACGCATCGCGGCCCGGCCCCCCACGTCGCGAACCCACGGCCACGCCACCAAAAGGCCTAAAACGCCCAGGACAAATGTCGGAAAGACCCACCGCAAGATGTGCACAAACCGGCTGCGGCGAAGGCCTTGCGCCGCCGCACGACTCGTGTCGCGCGGAGCCAAAAGCAGTCCCCGTTCCACGGGGGGATTCGTCGGGGAACGGGCGATCATGGGCTTTCAGTGTCCCGACGCGGATGCGGACGAAGCCCCGGACCTGTCCGTGACCAACGCCGAGAGAGGTGCAAGCGCCACCCCCCGCCGGGGCAACGTCTTCATCCACGCCCGCACGTGGTCCAACACAACGGGACGAGGATCCTGAACAGTCGCAATCGCTTGGCCGCGCAGACCTGCAATCCCCACCCATCGCTCCAACGCTGCATCAATGTCCCCTGGGGATAAATTCTCATCCAGCGCCAGCGTCGCTTCGGCCACCGGCACTTGCGCGTCCATCGCTGCTTTCATGCCCTGGCCGGACGACGTCAACCGCGCATCGAAGAACAACAACCCGCGTTGCCTCAGAATCGTCATCACGGGAGCCAGCTTGGAAGCATCCGCCGTGAATCGCGTGCCCGAAAACGTCGTGATGCCGACCACCCCCGGTGCGCGTCGAAGAACGTCATCGAAACGCCGCGCGTTCTCGCCCTCGGACAACATGGTTAAAAGGGTCCCTGGGCCAGGATCGTTGCGCGGGTAGGCCAGCGGTTCCATCGGCGTATCCACCAACGTCTCATGCCCCCCTTGCCGTGCCCGCTCCATCCACGTCGCCAAGGCCGGGGCTTGCGCATCAAACACCAACGTCACGGGTGACGGCAACGTGGCCAACGCCACCTCCGTCGCTTCGCGCGACATCCCAAGCCCCCCAACAACCAGTGCAAGGCGTGGACGCGGGTCGCGGGGGTTAAACGGCCGTGCGTAAACGCGGGGTCGCCGCCCGTCGTCCACAACACGTTGCAAACCTTGGTCTTCGGTCGGGGGAGCGGTTCCCAAAGGAACGTCGGTGAACGCGTCGTTCTGAGCAATGGCCGCCCGCGCCGCAGGAGACAAGTCGTCCGTTGGAACGACGGGCTTTGCGGTTTCTTTCGGGGGTGAAGAAGGCGTGGGCACAGTCTGCGAGGGGGCTGGTACGGCGGACGGTGCCCCCGAACGCTTCGCCGCATCATGCGCCGCCCACGGATCGTCCATCAACGCCGACTTTGCTGGCGGCGGTGCGGGATTCCAAGCGGTCCAGGCGGACACCCCCAGGTCGACCAACACGTCGCGCCCCCCGCGTTCCCACCATCCCGGCGATGAACCAATCCCCACAACCATGACAAGAACCGCGAGTTTTACCGCGCGAGGATAAGAGGCCCAAAACGTCGCGCGGCGAGGGAAAGCCTCGGTCGGCGTGTCAGAACGAAGGACCTGATCCGTCACGGCTTGGAAGACCCTTTAGCAGGCGGTGGAGCCGATGTCTTGCCGTTGAACAACTTCTTGGCCGGACCCTGGGGCTCTTTCTCCGGAGCGGGCTCTGCTTTCGCAGACGCTTTGGGTTCGTGAGCCGCGCCGTCCACAGCCGATACGGGCGCGACCTTGGCTTCAAAGAAGTGCACGCCACGCACGAGATCCAAGGCACGTTCCAACTGGTAGTCCTCGAGAGGACGTGGGGTGGTACGTTTCCCGTCTTTCCCGTCCTTTTCGTCTTTCCGATCGAGCGAATCCGAAGAAGAGGGCTCCGCCGAAGCGCCGTTGTCATCTTCCGAATCGGCGTCCGCCCCGGCCTTCGGGGTTGTGTCGTTCGGCAGTGCCCCGCGTAAATCAGCTTCGCGAAGCCCTGGCCTCAACGTCAAACGCTCCACCTTCGCGGGCTGGACCACAATGTCAGGCTCAATCCCTAGCTGCTGAATGGAGCGGCCCGAGGGGGTGTAATACCGCGCGGTTGTGAGGCGTATGGCCCCGCCGCCCGCCAAGGGGATGACCGTTTGCACCGACCCCTTGCCAAAACTGCGCGTGCCGACCACCAGTCCGCGATGGTGGTCCTGAATGGCCCCCGCCACGATCTCCGCCGCCGAAGCAGACCCGCCGTTGACCAGTACCACAACCGGAAGCCCATGAGTCCGGTTGCCACCTTCCGTGCGGTACGTGCCCTTCGAATCCGAACTGCGGCCCTTGGTTTCCACCACGACAACCCCTGTCGGCAAGAACCGACTGGCCGCCAGGATGGATTCGTCCAACAACCCGCCGGGGTTGTTGCGTAAATCCAAAACGTACCCCGCTAAGCTCGCCCCGATTTTTTTGTCAATTTCGGCAAACGCCTTATCAAGCCCCGGCTGCGTCTGCTCGTTGAAAGTGGTGATGCGAAGATACGCGACGTCGCCCTTGGGCTCCCACCGCACGGATTTCACGTGAATGACCGCACGAGTCAGTGTGACATCAAACGTGTGACCCGTCAGACCCCCGCGCCGCAGCGTAAGCATCACGCGCGTCCCCGGCACGCCGCGCATCTTCTGCACGGCTTCCATCAACGTCATTTCCGTCACGATCTTGCCATCAATGCGCGTGATCAGATCACCCGGTTGAATCTTGGCCCGCGCGGCAGGTGTGTCGTCAATCGGCGAGATCACTTTGACGAGCGGTCCGTCAAGCGTGACCTCCAAGCCCAGGCCCCCGAACTCCCCCACCGTTTGGGTCTTCATGTCCGAAAAGCTCTCGCGATCCATGTACCCCGAATGCGGGTCGAGCGAGACCAACATGCCATTCAGCGCCGCCTCAATCAGCTTTTTGTCCCCCACAGGCTCCACGTAATCAGCCCGGACTCGCTCCAGCACATCCGAAAAGAGGGTTAGCTGCCGGAACGTGTCAGTCTCTTCCGACGTCAACGTGGGTGACGGTGAAGCCTCTTTCGTGCGGGGGGGCGAGGCCCACGAGGTGGCGCTCCCGGCCCCCACCCCGACACCCGCCAAGGCGATGACCAGAATTGCAACGCGCACTTTCGGAAATGTCAAAAAGGGAATCATCGAACCCTCAACCCCGCGTATGGACGTGACCCTTCGCCGCAAGACTCGGCAAGTCGGCGCCGAGCATAACCCAAGCCCACCGCAGGCGAAAGATCATGCGCGGTTCTGCGCGTTCCCCCCTTGGCGAGTGCCCCGCAAGACGGCTAGCATGGCTCTCATGAGCTGGCTTACGAACCTCGTCCGCCCCAAGTTCCGCGCCCTTGTGGGCGGGGCGAAGGATATCCCGGACAACCTCTGGGACAAGTGCCCCGGATGCGGCGCGATGCTTTTCAAGCGCGAGCTGGAAGAGCATTCCAACGTTTGCCGTCATTGCGGCCACCACATGCCCCTTGATCCGGTGCGGCGCTTGGCGTTGCTGCTCGACGAGGGCTACACCCTCGTGAGCCTTCCCGCCGTGACGGTGGATCCTCTGCGGTTCAAGGACCACAAGCGGTACGCGGACCGGCTGCGGGATGCGCAGCGCCGGACGGGACGTCACGATGCGCTGCTGGTCGGCGAGGGCACCCTCGGTGGGCACCCGGCGGTTGTGGCGGCGTTGGATTTCTCGTTCCTCGGAGGGTCCATGGGCATGGCGGTCGGGGAGGGGCTTGTGGCCGCCGCCGAACGCGCCGTGGCCACGCGCTCGGCGTTGATCGTTGTCCCGTCCTCGGGCGGGGCGCGGATGCAAGAAGGCATGTTCTCGCTGATTCAAATGCCCCGCAGCATCGTGGCCGCGACCCAGGTGAAGGAGGCCGGGCTTCCCTACATCGTCGTTCTGACCGACCCCACGACGGGCGGCGTAACGGCCTCGTTCGCGATGCTGGGCGATGTGCATCTGGCGGAAAAGGGTGCGCGGATCGGGTTTGCGGGGGCGCGTGTTATCCAAAGCACCATCCGCGAGACCCTACCGCCCGGATTCCAGCGCGCCGAATACCTGCTGGAACACGGCATGGTGGATGCCGTCGTCACGCGGGCCGAATTGAAAGATTCGCTCGCCAACCTTCTGGGGCTTTTGCGGCCACGTCCCTCGCGCCGTCCGCGCCTGTCCCTTCTCAGTGGCCCCGTGCCCCACGGAGCCCGGAATTCGGTTTCTCCGGATGCCGCGTCCCGCGCACGGACCTGACAAGCGTGACCAATCGTGCCGACGCCGTTCTTGACCGGATTCGCCGTCACCACGGGCCGCGCATCACGCTCGGTATTGGCCCTGCTTACAGGGCTTTGCTCGAACACCTTGGCAATCCCCAAAACCGCCTGCCGCCCGTCCTGCACGTGGCCGGGACCAACGGCAAAGGCTCCACGTGCGCGTTTGCGCGGGCGCTGATCGAGGCCGCGGGTCTCAAGGCGCACGTCTACACCTCGCCGCACCTTTTGCGGGTGCACGAGCGCATCGTTCTTGCGGGCACCCCCATCGGCGATGACGAGCTGACACAGCGGCTGGAGGCCTGCGAGTCCCTGGCGGTTGCAAGCGCCCTCAGCCCCTTCGAGGTCCTGACCGCCGTGGCGTTTCACGCCTTTGCCGAACATCCCGCTGACGTGGCGATTATCGAAGTGGGTCTCGGCGGGCGTTTGGACGCGACCAACGTCGTGGACCACCCCGTGGCAACGGCCATTGCACGCATTTCGTTCGACCACAGCGATGTGTTGGGGCCGACGCTGGGCGTGATTGCGCGGGAAAAGGCCGGAATCATGCGAGCAGGCGTGCCGTGCTGCCTTGCCCCTCAGCCCTCGGAGGAAGCCCGCGCCGCGCTTCTTCACGCCGCCGAGGAGCAAAACGCCCCGGCGTGGCTCGGTGGGCGTGATTGGCAGGTCCAGGCGACAGACCCACACGACTCTTCCCCCGGCTTTACCTTCACCGGACCCGAGGGCTTGCGCCTGACTCTTCCGACCCCTGCGCTGGTCGGCGCCCATCAGCGGCTGAACGCGGGGCTTGCGCTTGCGATGCTCCAAGCTGCGGGGCTGTTGCCGCCCGAAGCGGCGGCGCGGGAGGCGATGCGAAAGGTGCGGTGGCCCGCGCGGTTGCAACGTCTGGATTCCGGGCCTTTCGTGAACGTTACGCCGCCGGGGTGGGAGATCTGGCTCGACGGCGGGCACAACGATTCGGCAGGCGAGGCGCTGGCCGCGCAAGCCACGGTCTGGCAGGCCGAGGACGGCGCAAATCCCCGGCCGCTCGCCGTCGTGTGGGGTATGCTCGCTCGCAAAAACCCGGAGGAGTTTTTGGCCCCCCTTGCGCCCTTCATCACGGCGCTTCGGGCGGTGCCCATTGCGCCTGAGGCCTTGCACGTCATCGAAGGCGAAGGGCAATGCTTTTCGCCGGACGCCCTGGCGTCCCAGGCGTACGCGTTGGGGGTGAGTGATTCAGCTTCGGCGTCGGATACGCCACGGGCCATTTTAAGCGCTGTGGTGGCCTGTGCCGGTCAAGCGGCACGCGCGGGCCGTCAAGCTCTTCCAGGCCGCGTCCTCATCACCGGATCCCTCTACCTCGCGCGGGATGTTCTGCAACGGGGACGGTGAGGAGGCAACGCCGTCAAAGGCGGGGTTCGGCCCCACAGTTGAACAATACCCCACAATTGTCCTTCAATAAATAAGGCTCTCTCGCCCTACTCAAACCCGCTATTAGGCCTTGGCGAGGACGGGACTCAATCCACGCCGTAGGTTCAGCGGATGTTTCTACGGCTTCAGGATCCACCACCATGATCTCGCCGTCGCGACGGAACATGTCCCATCGTCCCGTGTGCAGTAATTTTTCAGAACCTGTTAGGGCAAAGACTGCCACCTGAACATGTCCAGGCGTTGCCCCCAACTGAATCTCACATGTCAGAACAAGGGGGTTTGGCACAACAAAAGTGAAAAAGTATGTTAAAGATAGCCCCCCTGATCGCCATGGTATCTCCCGAACGCGAATCTTGTTTTCTCCTCGCCCTTCTTCGTAGGTATCTGCTGTCATTTGCTCTGCGGCCTGCATCCAGAGCGTTGCGACCGCCTGGATCGACAACGGAGGGAGGTCTGTTGACTGGATAGGGGAAAAGGCAGGGGTTACCGCTGCGACTGGGAAAACGAGGCCTCGCAGCAGCCACTCCTCGTTCACCCCCCCTTCCCAGACAGCGTCTTTACCATCAGGGAAGGTCACCAGTGTGTCGAGTGACTCGGGGTCCACCGCTGCCAATGTCAATCGCCCTTCTAGTTGACCATCCTGATGAACCTCCACCGTGACTGAATCTGCCTCTGCTCCAGGCGCAAAAGAGATTTCTCGTCTCCGTCCCGCCAATTCAAAGGAAAGGCGGACCCTACCCGGAGCATCTGAGGAAAGTGGCTGAACCTTGAGGCTTATCTCCTCCGCAGCGTGTGTCCAAGCCGCTGCGAGCCTCTGCGCAAGGCTGTCTCCTGTGTCTTGATCGGGCCCCCTGAGGCCGCTTCCCTCACCGACCCCTACCAGCATCGTCTCTTCTCCATCTCACATCGGTGCACGTCGGCGCCTATGATTCGCGATTCGCTGCCTCTAGATCGTTTTCAGGAAGTTGTCAACAGGCCGGAGCCGATTTGAAGGGCGGGGAGAAAGCTTCGTTCCCACGTCGGGATTCCCGCGTCCCCCTGAGCTGGGGCAGATGACAGAACCAAAACCCTCCACCGCCCTTGCGAGGCGCTACGCGGGTTCGCAAGGGCGGATCTTTCTTGCGCTGTCCCCTCCCCCGTCGTCCCGGCGAAAGCCGGGACCCCGAGCTGCTGGAGAGAGCGTGTGAAGGACTCCCTCGGGATTCCGGCTTTCGCCGGAATGACGATTTTCTTGAAGTGACAAACCCAACCCTTTTTCACGAACGGCGGCGAAGGGCGTAGGCCAGTTTTGCCACCGCCAAGCGCTGCAAGTCGGCGCGGGCGGTTGTGGCGGGGGCCTGGAACGTCACTTCGGTGCCCGTCGCGGAATCCACGGCCGCCACGCGCGCCACACTCCCCAGCAGGGTGACTTCCATCAGAACATCGCGCGGAGAATCCTGATCGGGCGGCATGCGGGGCTCGGGGGGGCTGGGCGTGTTGGCCCCCCAAGCTTACCAGGGCCCCGGCGAAATGTCCCTTTTCGGCTTGGCGTTGCGCCTCCTCTGGCCCTTTCTCCTGGATTCCCTTCCCTGGATGAACCTTGTTTCCGGAAGGAAAACTCTTTTATAAACGAGTCATGAGCCCCTCTGTTCTCTCCCGCGCGGCGGTTAAAGCAAGCTTCACGGCCGATGTCGTGCGGGAGGGGCGCGCCTACCACGAGCGTGGGCGCGTTCAGAACCTGATGGTGGGGCAGGACGGCATCTCGTGGACGGCCACCGTTCAGGGGGCCAAGGCGACCCCCTACACGGTCAAAATCCTCGCACCGCGGGAGGGCGGCCCCTCCCCCCTTGGGAAAATCCCGGTGGGGCTTTCGGGCACGTGCTCATGTCCCACGGGGCGCGGGTGCAAGCACATGGCCGCCGTCTGTTTCGAGATTCTCGGAGCGCAGCAACGGCGGCTCGACGCGGCCCCTTCGTCAGCGCACGCGCGATCCGGGTCCCCTCCGGCCGAGGCGCGTCGCTCCCGCGTGCGGGCGTGGGTCACAGCGCTGCCCTCCGCTTTGCACGAGGCGTTCCACCATCCCCAGCCGGGGCGGGCCCTGGAGCCTTGGGAAGAGTGGTTGGACACGCTCGAAAACAACATGGCGCAAACGCAAACGCCGCTTCACGCGCCAACATCCGAGCGGGTCATTTACCTTCTGGACCGCACGGAGGACGAAGCCCCGACCTCGTCCTCTCCCGCTTCTTCGTCCGCCTTGCGTGCGCGGGCCTTTGTCGTGGCTCCGCCCCTTGCGACAGGCGGACGGCCCGTCCCCCGCCTTCTGAGCCCGGTGCAGCTTGTGCATGCCCAGGTTCCCGGCGTGACGACGGACGACAAGATCATTGGCCGGTTGATGCTGGATGTCTGGCCGAGCGCGGGGCGCGACGCGTCGGCGGACGACTGCGAAGGCGAGTCCATGGACCTCCTGATGCGTCACCTGATCGCCACGGGGGGGTGTTTTTGGGGAACCCTGGACAGCCCTCCCCTGACGCTGGGGCACAGCAAGCCCGCGCACCTCGGGTGGCATCTGGAATCCGACGCCTCGCAGGTCCCCGCGATTGTCGCGGACGCGCCGACGGAAGGACTCATCGTTCTCCCGACCGCTTACCCGTGGTACGTGGACAAGGCCGTCAGCGTAGCGGGACCTCTGACCTTCGAAGCGCCGCTTGCCCTGGTCCGTAAGTTCCTGGCGGGGCCGCGCCTGCTGCCGGGGGCATTGTCCTCCGTGGCCGAACGGCTTGCGACCAAAGCCCTTCCCGGACGCATTGATCCGCCGCGCTTGATCACGCCCGAAAAGCGTCCGCCCGCGCGTCCCGTGCCGTGCTTGCGGCTGGTGGCGTGGGAGCCCCCGTCCTCGGCCGACGATGACGACAACCCCTCCCGCGCTCCACGCCGTCCGCGTCCTGTGGCGCTGGCGCACGTGGACTACGAAGGCCGTCCCGTGGAGTTCGAAGCCCCGCTGGAGATGTTGCGCGAGATTAAAGACGACCGCCTGATTTTGCGGCCTCGGGTGCCCCAGCTTGAACGTGCGTTTCTGGACCGCCTGCTCCGGAACGCGCCCCTGACGGCCTTTTACGCGCCGTCGTTGCCGGGACCCAAGGGCCGTTCGGCCTATGCCATCCTGTCGGGGGGCCCCCAGGCCGAGCGGATCGCGTGGCTGCGCTTTCTGGACAGCGACGTGCCGCTCCTTCGCGCCGAGGGGTGGCGCGTTGACGTGGACGAGGGCGTGCGCACCCATTTCACGGCCCTGGATATCGCAACCGACGCGCCGGTGTGGGAAGTGGACCTTCGCAGCCAAGAGGGTAGCGCGTGGTGGTTCTCGTTGGACCTCGGCATCTTGGTGGAGGGGCAACGTGTTGCCCTGCTCCCGCTGTTGCTGCAGGCGTTGCGCCGCCTGCCGGAGCTTTCCGCCGCCGCCGTTGAAAGCCTCGCCCAGAGCGGCAAACTGTACGTGGACCTGCCCGATGGCCGCACGCTGGCGTTGCCGTTCGAGCGTGTGCGCGACATCCTGATGACACTGACCGATGCGCGCGACCGGGCGCTGACGCCGCAAGGTGCCCTGACTGTGCCGTTGGACCTCGCCGTGGCCCTCTCGCGGTTGGAAACGACCGCCCGCATGCGGTGGCTCGGGGGGGAGCGTCTCAAGACGTTGCTGGATCGCCTCCAGACGTTCACGGGGCTGGAGACCGTCCCTCCGCCCAGCGGTCTACAGGCCACGCTGCGGGCCTACCAATGCGAGGGGCTGTCCTGGTTGCAGTTCTTGCGCGACTACGGCCTCGGCGGAATCCTGGCCGACGACATGGGGCTTGGGAAAACGGTTCAGGCGCTGGCGCATTTGCTGGTGGAAAAAGAGGCCGGGCGGTTGGATCGCCCCGCGTTGATCGTCTGCCCGACGAGCCTCATTCCCAACTGGCAGGACGAGGCGACCAAGTTCGCACCCTCCCTGAACATCCTCGCGTTGCACGGCAAGGACCGCGATGCGCGGTTCAACGACATTGAAAGCGCGGACGTTGTGCTGACGACTTACCCGCTTTTGCCCCGCGATTCCGAGACGTTGCTGCCCATTCTTTGGCACATGATTATTTTGGACGAAGCGCAGGCGATTAAAAACCCGACTTCCAAGGCCACGCAAGTCGTCTGCATGATGAAGGCGCGGCACCGCGTGTGCCTCACGGGGACGCCGATTGAAAACCACCTCGGTGAAATCTGGTCGCATTTCTCGTTCCTGATGCCGGGGCTCCTGAGCACGTACAACGATTTCGTCAAACGTTTCCGCGTGCCGATTGAAAAGCGCCAGGACAAGGAACGGCAGGCGATTCTTGCCGGACGACTCAAGCCGTTCATCTTGCGGCGGAATAAATCGGAGGTGGCAAAGGAGCTTCCCCCCAAGACCGAGATTTTGCGCCCCATCGAAATGGAGGCCGAGCAGCGCGACCTTTACGAAACCCTGCGTTTGCAGGCTCACGAGACCGTGCGTCAGGCGTTGGCCAGCAAGGGCTTTGACCGTAGCCGTTTGCTGATTCTGAGCGCCCTCCTCAAGCTGCGCCAGGTGTGCTGCGACCCGCGCCTTCTCGCGGCCCCGTCACCGAACAAGGCCGTTCCGCCGAGCGCCAAACTGGAAAGCCTGATGGAGATGGTGCCGGAGCTGATTGACGAAGGACGGACCATCCTTTTGTTTTCGCAATTCACGTCCATGCTCGACCTGATGATTCCCGAACTGAACGCGGCGGGGATTCCGTTCGTGCAACTGCGGGGCGACACCACCGACCGCAAAACGCCCGTGCAACGGTTCCAACGCGGCGATGTGCCGTTGTTCCTCATCAGCTTGAAGGCGGGGGGAACGGGGCTGAACCTCACCGCCGCCGACACCGTCATTCACTACGATCCGTGGTGGAATCCCGCCGTGGAAAATCAGGCGACGGATCGCGCCCACCGCATCGGGCAGGACAAGCCCGTGTTTGTCTACAAGCTCATCACGCGCGGCACCGTGGAAGAACGCATGGTGGACCTTCAGCATCGCAAACGCGACCTGGCCGCCGCGTTGCTTGAAGAACGCTCGGCCTCCGGCCCCGCGTTCGAAGCCGCCGACCTGGATTTCCTGTTCCAAGAGGCGGAGTAAGCCTGGGGGGAGAGGACCGGGGAACCGTCAGAGCGGGTCTTCGTCGATGATCTTGATGCCTTGGATCAGGCCGAAGTTGGGGACCTCACCCGCCTTGAGCTTTTCGAGGACCATCGTATCCAAGCGCCGAACGCGGCTGAAAAGAGCGTCGCTGCGTTCCAAAAGACTTTTCAGTCCGGCGGGGATTTTGGCGATGTCCTCGGGCAACAGGGGGTCGCAAATCTCCCCTTCACTCAGACGGTACTGATCGCCCGCAAATTGCTCGGGCGCGAGCTCACCCGCCAAAAGAGCTTTCATCGCCAGCATCCAGGTCATCACCTGAACCAGCCGGGCCGAAACGCGCGTGTGGTGGTACCCCACGCGCAGGCAGTGCGGCAGATCGAGCACGCGCCGATCGGCTTGCTCGTGAAAGGCGATGTAGTTCCGCGCCTCGACGGTCAGGGCGACACCCTCATCGAACGTGCGGTCCAAAAGCGTGGCATGCCGTTTCATCATCCCGTGATCCTCCCGATTGATTCCCTCCACCGAGGGCCTTCGGGAACTGTCATAGCGTCTTTTGGTTAACAGAACGTTGACGGCAGAATCCCTGTGTGTCGCCGTCTCTTGGAGCGTGTGTTCTTTCGGGGGTTGATCAAGCGTCCGTTCTGGGCGGTTCGACGACCGTGTGCGTGCTCAACCCTGGGTGGTTTTGCGTCGTCCCTTGTAACTCTTGATTCCGACTGCCCTCGAGACGTCTGTCAGCACATTGAGTAAATCGCCAAGGGTGGCTAATGCCCCACCTTCATCGGGACGGAAAGTTTCAATCGCCAAGTCATGAACGGCTCTTTCAACCTCTTGCAGCGTTGCATGAGAGAAAAACCGCTTATCCAGCCATCTGCCCGATAAACCCCGATGTAAAAGTTCCGACATAAAATAGCGAACAAACGTTGCTTCTTCAATTTGATCATCCGGGGATGAAAAACGGTTGTAGGCCGACACAAACGTGGCGATGTATTCCGCGCCGAAGAGGGGATCTTCAAAGCAGTTGGCAACACTCGCTAATCCTATGTGGGCAGCAAAATTGGGGGCCGAGTATTGCTTGTCCGCAACAATGCTTCTCCCAAAATCAAACATCAAGATCTCGCCTTGCGCATTGATCGCCATATTCTTCGGATGCGCATCTGTCGGAACGATCGAATCACCCGATAAGAACTTCCGTTCAATTTCTTGATATGTTTTTAGGTCGGACCTCAGGAACGTATACAGCTCTTCCAATCGCTCGCGCGCCTGCAGCGTGCTGCTTTCAGCAACGCGAATCAGATGACTCATGCGACGAAATTGATCCATTAACGCCACGAGGGACTTCGCCACGTTTTCGGCCGAAGACATGGGCAGAGCGCCCGTGACGACAAGATCCTGCATCAAATGAAAACCTTCCGCCTGAAAATCGGTCATGACGGTTGTTCGGATCTTCTCGAAATACCGTAACACTTTTGGCACACGCACAGCTTTTGTGGTTTGAAGCACATCAAGAATGGTGAAATCAACGTGGTGCGTAGCAGGTGCTGGTTTGAGCACGGAATCATGATCGCTGTACCCGAAGCTTTCTCCACACGGCGCGTTGGCGTCGTAGTCCAGAGTATGCTTGATCACAACGTCCCTAAGTGTTTGGTCCCAATAAGTAGTGGTATAAGATGGGTCCCACTTGAACGGGAGAGACTATGGGACAGGTACTGCACAAACGCGCCACGACGACGCAGCGTATCCGAGCTGAAATA
>CAIPYM010000051.1 GCA_903869345.1 uncultured Pseudomonadota bacterium | reverse complement strand
TTCCTCTCACCCTATGAGAAAATCCTCTCAGAGTGGCGAGATCACCCACACCTTTTTCACTCAAACCCTCTCCACTACTTATTGGGACCAAACAGCTATGTCACGCCCCCAGCAATCAAACGGCAAGGATTGCTCGACCTATTTTGTTTAAGCAAGAACAGGTGAAACGGTTTGTCGCTCCCCGGTTTTTCCGACAGACATCGGCGAGTCGATATTTGCTTTCCCCTCTTTTCAGGGAAGAGGGGCTGGAGATGGAATCTGTTGCTTTTTCAGACCAGTGTAAAGTCGCGTAATGCCACCTCCCGCTTCCTCCGACCTCCCCTCTGAACCCCTGGCCCGGTTGGTGGCGATCATGCAGCGGTTGAGGGACCCGGAGGCAGGGTGCCCGTGGGACCGGGAACAGACGCTCCGCAGCCTTGCGCCGCACCTCTTGGAAGAAGCCTACGAGGTCGTGGAGGCTGTTGAGCTCGGCTCGCCCGAGGCCGTCCGTGAAGAGCTCGGGGATGTTCTGTTTCAGGTCGTCTTTTACGCCCAGCTCGGGCGGGAAGAGGGCCTCTGGGACTTGGATGCGATCGCCCGCGCCGTGGGCGACAAGATGATTGAACGTCACCCGCACGTGTTTGGGACGCGGCGCGTGGAAACCTCCCGCGACGTCCTCCGGCACTGGGAGGCCGACAAAGCCGCCCGCCGCGCGGCGAAGGCTCCTGCCACCGTGTCCCCTGCGCCCCCCAGTCTGCTGGAAGGCATCAGCACGGCCATGCCCGCCGCCGCGCGGGCGCAAAAGCTGCAAGAACGCGCCGCCCGCGTAGGCTTTGAATGGGTCAACACGCAAGCCGTCATCGCCAAAGTGCGGGAAGAGCTGGCCGAACTGGAAGCCGAAATCGACGCCAAGACGCCGAACCCCGACGCCCTGGAAGACGAAATGGGCGATGTCCTTTTCGTGGCGCTGAACCTGGCAAGGCGTCTGGGGGTGGACCCGGAGACTGCGCTCCGCCGCACCAACCGCAAGTTTGAGCGTCGGTTTCGCGGCATCGAAGAAGGTCTAGCCGCCGAGGGCCGTGCATTCGCTTCCGCTTCGCTCGCGGACATGGAACGCCTTTGGCAGGCGGTGAAACAAGCTGAAAGAGCGTAAGATTCTGTCCTTGGGGCACCCGACGTCTGAATCACGCGGTCAGGGACATCCGTTGAACGCCGATCAGGAAAAGCCCCGTCTCGCGGGCGATGCGCAGCGTGACCTCGCGCTCTAAAAGAAGTCCACGTCCTGCCTCCAACGCAACACCCTGAAGACCCGCCGCCGCCGCTCCGCGCAGCGTGAGCGGCCCCACGGTGGGCAAGTCGAATCGGTTGTCCTGTCCGGGCTTGGCGCACTTGACCACGACCCCGCCAGGCCCTTCACGGCGGAGCGTTGCGGCCCGCGCCAGGAGCGCGTCGGTGCCCTCCAACGCCTCCACCCCCAGGACAAGCCCCTGTTGCACGACCACGGCTTGCCCGACATCCAGCCGCCCGAGGGCCTCGGCGACCTCCATCCCGCGCCGAATGTCGGCCTGCGATTCCGCGTTGGGCATCCGGTCCGTCAGGGGACCCTCGGGCATTAACAGGTCCCCAAAAACCTCGTGGGCCCCAAGAATGCGAACGCCGCATTCCTCTTCCAGGGCCCGGCTCACGCCACGCAAAAAACCATCGTCGCCAAGCCCCATCAACCCCATTTTCAAGAGCACCCTGAGGGCCACCCCATCGGGTTTCAGCTCGCTGAGCGAGGGCCGTCGCACGCGTCCAATCAGAACGGCCTCGGTGAGCCCCTCGCGGCGGACAAGCTCTTTCAATTGCCCCAGCGCCCCCAGAGGAATCCATGCGTGCGGGCCTTCGTTCACGATGTCGGGGTCCGCATGCCCTTCCAAGCCCACGAGAAAAAACCGCCGTCCTGCGCGACGGCACGCAGCGGCCAGTTGCTTGGGCGCGGCTCCGCCCCCCGCCAAAATCGCAAGCGTGGGCACCTCAGCGGGAAGGGCGGCCATGCAAACCTCCGGGACAGAACAAGGGGACCGAGGCTACCCGATCCCACCTTCCAGCGAAAACCGTGCGGGCAGGGCAAAGCCGGGAAGCTCTGGCACGGACAGGTCAAAGAGCCCACGGAAGGACAACGCACCGTTGCGTCGTTCGTACCGCCGCGCCTCGCCCAGCAGCACCGTTGCCGTGGGACGCAGGACGACGGTCAGCAAACATCCGCCCTCGGTCAACTGAGGCACAAACGACGAGGGGACTTCTTCCACCCCGCCGTTCATGAAAATCACATCGTAAGGGCCATCCGACGGCCATCCGTCCTTCAAGGGGCCCTGGACGACCTGCGCGTGGGTCGCGCGAAGGCGCACGAGATTCGTCTGCGTGGCCGCCGCTAGTGCAGGGTCTTCCTCCAGTGCCGTCACGTCGCTTGCAAGCGCCGCCCAGAGGGCCGTCGAATACCCCGTTCCGGGCCCTAGATCGAGCACGCGCGAGGAGGTGGGCGAGAAGGGCGGGCGAAGGGCTTCTTCCATCAACCGCGCCAACGCCAGGGGGTCCATCAGGAACCGTCCGCCGCCCAAGGGGACGTGCCGATCCACGGTGGCAAGCCGTGCCTGCGCCGAGGGCACAAACCGCTCGCGCGGAATCGCCTCCAACGCCGCGAGCAGGCGCGGGTTGCGCACACCGCCGGGGCGGAGGTGGTCCGTGACCATCGAACGGCGCGCACGTGCGAAATCAGCAGCGGGCATGGGGGACTCGGGAGGACGCTGGAGCGTTCGAGCAGACGCCGAACGCGGAACACGCTCAACTTACCCCTGCACCCGCGCCGCTTCAAGGCGACCTTTCAGGGCTGGCCTTTCACACAGGGCAAGCCGAAAGTTTGCCGATGATCCGCGCCATGTTACACTCCCAAGAGCCCCTTGAGACCGTTCAGAAAGACGAAAGAATCGCCATGCACCCTTTTCGAGAAGCCCTAACCTTTGATGACGTGCTGCTGGTCCCGGCGGCCTCGAACGTTCTGCCCGCCGAGGTCTCGACGGTCACGCGCCTGACGCGTGAGATTACGCTTGGCATTCCGCTGATCTCGGCGGCGATGGACACCGTCACCGAGGGCCGGATGGCGATTGCCCTGGCGCAGGCCGGGGGTCTCGGCGTCATCCACCGCAATTGCTCGCCCGAGGAACAGGCCGAGGAAGTCAGCAAGGTCAAGCGCTTTGAATCGGGCATGGTTGTGAACCCCATCACCATCACGCCGGAAGCGCCTTTGGCCAGCGCCCTCCGCCAGATGGCGGATTTCGGAATCTCGGGCATTCCGGTCGTGGAGCAGCCCTCGGGCAAGCTGGTCGGGATTCTCACGAACCGCGACGTTCGCTTTGCGTCCGACATGCAGCAACCCGTCTCGGAGCTCATGACCAAGGACGGGCTCGTGACGGTGCGGGAGAACGTGGACCGCGAGGAAGCGCTGAAGCTTTTGCACCAGCACCGGATCGAGAAACTCTTGGTGGTGGACGAATCCTACCGCTGCGTGGGGCTTTTGACCGTGCGGGACATGGAAAAGGCGCGGCTTTATCCTCACGCCTGCAAGGACGGTAAGGGCCGGTTGCGCGTCGCGGCGGCGGTCGGGACGGGCAGCGGGGGGCTTTCCCGCGCCGAATCTCTTTTGGCCGCCGGGGTCGATGTCATTGTGGTGGACACCGCGCACGGCCATTCGTCGCGTGTTTTGGAACAAGTCGGCCACGTGCGTAAACTCTCCACCCGCGCTCAGATCATCGCGGGCAACGTTGCAACGGCGGACGGTGCCCAGGCTCTCATTGATGCGGGCGCGGACGCCGTCAAAGTCGGGATCGGGCCGGGGTCCATTTGCACAACGCGCATGGTCTCGGGCGTGGGCATTCCGCAGTTGACCGCGATCATGGATGTTGCTCCCGCTTGCCGCCGCGCGGGGGTGCCGCTGATTGCCGACGGAGGTATTCGCTATTCGGGCGAGATTGCCAAGGCCATTGCCGCCGGAGCCGACGGTGTCATGCTGGGCGGGCTTTTCGCCGGAACCGACGAGGCCCCCGGCGAGGTCGTGCTCTACCAAGGGCGGTCGTACAAAATGTACCGTGGCATGGGGAGTGTCGGGGCCATGGCCAGCGGGTCGGCGGATCGCTATTTCCAGACGAACGACCCCTTGAACCCGAACAAACTCGTCCCCGAAGGGGTTGAAGGGCGTGTGCCCTACAAGGGCTCGGTCGGCGGGATCATTCATCAACTGGTCGGCGGCCTTCGCGCTGCGATGGGGTACACGGGATCGGCTACGCTCGGGGATTTGCAAAGCAAGGCGTCGTTCGTTCGCATCACGGGCGCGGGGCTGCGCGAGAGCCACGTCCACGACGTCCACATCACCGCCGAAGCCCCGAATTACCGGAGCGAATAAGGGGGACAGATAACGGACGACGTGGGATGGATTCTATCCCCTCCACGTCATCAACTCTGTGGGGTGTGAGAAAAGAGGCCAATGGAAGGGATAGGACCGGAAATAAGGAGACCGTCACCCCGGCGAAAGCCGGGGTCCCGGCCTTCGCCGGGACGACGCCTTTGTTCAACACTCGACGAAAGTCGGGATCCATTTTCTTTTGAGATAAGGACCCATCTTCATGGCGTACGATGATTTCTCTCTTTCATGTGTGGCCACCTTGGTTGCAGGACCTGAAGGCGCTCTGACGGACGCGCTCGTTGCGGCGTGCCGGACGGCGTTTGCCGAACGCGGCGGGCGCGAAGTGGGCCCCGTGCAGATCTACGCGCCCGGCCTTGCGGCGGATATCGTGTGGGAAGGGCTTTCGAGCGAAGCGCTTTACGAGGCCGCACACGCGGTGTTGGGTGCGGCCCCCGTGGATGTGATCGTGCAGTATGAATCCACGCGGCGCAAAACGTTTCTGTTGGCCGACATGGAATCCACCATCATCCAAGAAGAAATTTTGGATGAAATGGCGGATAGGTTGGGGTTTCGGGCCAAAGTCGCTGACATCACGCACCGGGGGATGAACGGGGAGATCGACTTCGCGACCTCGCTCCGGGAGCGCGTGGCGCTGTTCGCGGGCCAACCCGTGAGCCTGCTGGAGGACATGGCAACGCGCATGACGATCTCGCCGGGAGCGGCCGAGTTGGTCACGGCGATGAAAGCCGCTGGGGGCACGTGCTGGCTTGCCACGGGCGGGTTCACGTATTTTGCGGACATCATCGCGCAAAAGCTGGGCTTTGATCGCGTGCTCGCGAACGTCTGGGAAATCCGCGACGGACGCCTGGGGCGGCCCCTGGAGCCTATTTTGGGCAAGGACGGCAAGAAAAAAGCGCTGGACGAGGGGTGCGCGACGTTGGGAATTCCTCTGTCCGCGACGCTCACCATGGGCGATGGCGCAAACGATGTTCCCATGCTGGAGGCCGCGAACCAAGGTGGGGGCCTCGGCGTTGCCTACCGCGCAAAGCCTTCTGTCCGGGCCCTCGTCGCGCCCCAACTGAACCACGCGGACTTCTGTGCCCTTGTTTGGGCCCAGGGGCTTTCCGTGAGGGGCTAAGGGCCGCTTTCCC
>CAIPYM010000050.1 GCA_903869345.1 uncultured Pseudomonadota bacterium | reverse complement strand
TGTGACTTTTTCTTGAGATTGCTGTATTTCAGCTCGGATACGCTGCGTCGTCGTGGCGCGTTTGTGCAGTACCTGTCCCATAGTCTCTCCCGTTCAAGTGGGACCCATCTTATACCACTACTTATTGGGACCAAACAGCTAATCTGGCAGCCTCTACACAGGCGCAAAGTCTTTTAGGAGCCATGGCCATAGAAGTTTTTTCAAACGCAAATCCGCATTCGCCCCCAACATTAAGCGGACTGTTGGCGGCTGTTGCAAACATTCTCTGTAACAATCTCGATCGAGATCTAGCGAGACGGGAACCACGCACGTGTGCCTTGTTGCGAGAAGGCGGTCTTCATGTCTTAAAGTTTTTTCAATTATTTGATCCATTCTGTCTTTCCCAAGTTAAACCAACCTCTAGAAGGCCGCCTATGTCTGCATACGCTCTTTAGTCTAGACGGAACCGCTCCTCAGAGTCTTGGGTGTGGGCTCTCTTGAACCCAACGGTCGCCTATGACACCTTGGCGAGGTCCCGGCGACGGGCCACGCGACCTTGGGCCCCCCCAAGGTTCGGCTCGTCCTGGGACGGGCAGGTCCGAGTCTCACAACCTGAATCCTCCACGCGTCCGTCGTCCGTGTTGCAAGGAACAACCCCGTCGTGATCCCTTTTGCGTTTCTTGTCGCGGTGGCCTTGATGGTGGGGAGCCTCCTCGGTCCTGCGGAGGCTCAAACGCTCACGTTGTTCGCGCCCGATGCCGATTCCCCTCTGAGTTTCACGGGTGAACTGGGCCGACCTTCCAGCTTTTTCCTGGGTCTGTTCCTCGGGATCATCCTGACCGCCGCGACGTACCTGTTTTTTATCTGGGCCGCTCTCCGCGACCGGGGCCAGGTGCTGTTGATTCTGTTGCTTCTCTGCCTAGGCTTTAACATCGCAAGCGGCAGCGACCTTTTCATGGAGTGGGTGGGGATCCATCAGGGGGTGATCCGGCACCTTATTCAAGACTACAGCATGATTCTGGCGTACCTTTCGGGGCTCCTGTTCACCTATTATTTCTTGGACATTGAGGCCAATCTCCCGACGTGGCGTTGGGTTTTTCTAGCTGCCGAAGGGGTGCTGGTTCTTCTGTTGCTGACCCTCCCGGTGCTGCCATCGTTGGCGCGTTTGACCTTGCCGATTGTCGGGACGCTGATCGTCTCGTTTCTTCTGATCAATGCCTTGGCGACGTTGCAACGCGGTGTGAGCGGCAGTCTGACCCATTTGATTGCCTTTTCCTTTTTCCTTTTGGGAATCCTGGCCGAATCCTTTTACACCATGGGCTTGTTCGCCTCCCTCGATATTGCACGGCATCTCTCGTACATCCTGTTTTCGCTGGCCGCTGTCACGTTCGCGCTTGTGATCGCCGGTCAATTTGCCGGGCGTCAGGAAGAGCGCGAGCATGCCCTTGCCCTGGTGAACGAACGCCTGACTCTTGCCGCGCGCGGGTCGAACGAAGGCCTTTTTGACTGGAATCTCGTGACCAACGAGGTTTTCTTCTCGGATCAGTTTGCCCGCATCCTCGGGGTCCCTCTCAACCAGGGACTCGGGGGGCTGAAAACATGGGGTCGGCGCATCTTGCCTGCCGACCGTCATGTTGTGTTCAAATCCCTTCGCCGTTTGCGCGAATCGTCGCAAACGGGGGCTTTGAGCATGGAATATCGCCTCAAGAATCCGCACAGCTCGGAGCCCCCTCTTTGGGTGCACATGAAGACCGTTGCGGCGAGGGATCCCGTGACAAGCCGCGTCATCCGTTTCGTGGGATCCATCGGGGATATTACAGCCCGCAAGCGCAGCGAGTCCGCCTTGCGAGCCAGTGAAGCCCGCTTTCGCAGCATCACGGAAGCCCACCCGGTTCCTGTTCTGATCATCCGACTGTCGGACCAGCAGATCATCTACGCCAGTCCGGGGGCCGAGCATCTTCTGAGCATGCCTTACGGAACCCTGATGGCCCACCGTTTGCGACGGCTTTTGCCGAGTGCCGAGGAACGCCAAGAGATTCTTCTCATGATGGGACGGGGCGAGGAGATCAACCTTCGGGAACTCAACGTCATTCGTGGCGACGGGGAAGCCCTTCCAGCGGCGCTGTCGGCCCGACGTGTTCTGTACGGCGGAGAGCCCGCCATGGTGATGGGGCTCTATGACCTCACCGAACGCCGCAAAGCAGAAGCGCACATTGCCCAGCAAGAAGCCGCCCTTCAGCAAAGCGAGAAAATGGCGGCCCTCGGCGGGCTTCTTGCGGGCGTCGCCCACGAGCTGAACAATCCTTTGTCGGTCGTTGTCGGGCAAGCGACACTTCTGAGCGAAGGCGCACCGGACTCCAAGACGCTTTCCCGCGCTCAAGCGATTTTCAAGGCTGCCGACCGCTGCACCCGTATTGTCAAAAGCTTTTTGGCGATCGCACGGCGCAAACCCCCCGAGCGTCGGCCGCTCAATGTCAACACATCGCTGCAAGCCGCGTTGGATCTTTTGGGCTACCAATTCCGCAATGCGAACCTCGTTGTCACAACCCACCTTGCGCCGAATCTTCCGAACGTCATGGGGGACAGCGATCAGCTGACGCAAGTCTTCATGAACCTGGCGCTCAACGCGGCCCAAGCCATGCACGAGTGGCCCAAAGAGCGCACCCTGACCATTGCCACCGAGCAAAAGGGGTCGGACGTTCGGATCACCTTTCGGGACACGGGCCCCGGTGTTCATCCGGATTTACACCAAAAAGTGTTTGAACCTTTCTTCAGCACCAAAGGTCCCCAGGGAGGAACGGGCGTTGGACTTTCGCTCTGCCTCAACATCGTTGAAGGCCACGGCGGAAGCCTCACCTT
Organism: uncultured Pseudomonadota bacterium; assembly: GCA_903869345.1. Taxonomy (GTDB): domain Bacteria; phylum Pseudomonadota; class Alphaproteobacteria; order UBA9219; family UBA9219; genus CAIPYM01. The sequence continues at coordinate 6,606 of CAIPYM010000050.1, read as the reverse complement.
GGACGAAACGCCGGGCGGGGGCGCGACCTTCCTGATTTCTCTGCCCATCAACGTCCCTTCCGCAGAACAGACAGCGGAAACAGAGGTGGAAGCCGAAGAGCGATCCGAGGCCGTGACGTCCGCCCTGCCCTCCCCGTCCTCGGCGGCCCGTGCGTCCCGCGCACCGCGAACCTCGCCAGCCCTGAAGATTCTTGTGGTGGATGACGAGCCCGAGTTAGCTCAAACGCTTGCCGATCTTCTCGCTCCCTTGGGCCACCGCGTCACCCTTGCGAGCGATGGGCGAGAGGCCCTGGACATTCTGGCGACGACTCCGCACGACGCCATCATCAGCGACTTGCGGATGCCGCGCCTTGACGGGCCCACGCTGTACAAAGAGCTTCAGAAAACGAAGCCGACGTACTGCGACCGCATTCTGTACGTGACGGGGGATACGCTCTCAACGCATGTGCAAGAATTTCTGAGGACCCACGACGTGCCCGTTATTGAAAAACCCTATAAGATTCGCGATATTAAACGTGCGTTGGCCCGTTTGCCGGGTCTGCGTAAGCCGAGCGCGGCCGTGTAGGGCGGTCCCCCGTGGTGTGTGTTTTGCCGAACCTTCGGTCTTGGGATAGCATACGGCTTTACTGAGTTTTCAACGGAGTCCCCGATGGAACCCCCCTCATCGTCCACCATCTCCCTCATCCTTTCGGCCCTGCTCGGCGTTGCCCTTGTGCTGTTCATGGCCCCCAGCGTGATTCGCATGAATCGCGGTTATGTCCTTCGTAACGTTGCGCTGTGGTTGGGGATTGTCCTCGCGCTCGCTCTTTTGTACCGCACGCTTGGCCCAGGGGCTTCGCACGCACCTTCCGAGGCTGTCAGCGTCACGTCCCAGGAAACCGCGCCCGACGAACAGGGCATCAATCTTCCGCCTCTTTTATCGTCCGAATCGGCGCCACCATCTTCCTCGTCATCGTCCGCACCGAAAGCCTCGGCCCTTGATGCGCCGCCTGTTTCTTCCTCCGCTCCTGCTTCGGACGATGACTCGTCCTACACACCGCCCGATGACTAGAATCGTTCCTCGGCGGTGGGGGGGTTCCCCGTGACTGACGCCCCCGTCGGTCCCTCAGCGGAGCCTGCTGCGCCCCTTTTGGCCGCACACCCCCTCACCGATGCGACCCTGACGCGGCTCCGCGCGTACGCGCACGGCAACGGTTTGGAGCCCGACTTTGTCGCCTTGATCGACAGCGTGGAGGCGACCCTTACGCTGGAGGGACGGGTGCATCTCGAGCCCCGGATGGAGGCGGACCATCACGCCTATCCAGGTCCCCTGCAAGGGAAACCGACCAAGACGTTTCCCACCTTGTCCGATTTGCATACAGCGGTGGAGGCCCATAAACAGGCCTTTCACGACGAACACGACTGGCTCGATTCCGTCGTCAACGAGCTGAAGAACGTGCCCGGTCACGGATGGGGTGCGGAAGGCGCGACCATCACGCTCCCCGAGCGCGAGGTAACGTGGGCCGCTCACGAGCCGTGTTCGGTGTGCCGGGGACGGCAAAAACTCATCTGTGAGCAGTGCAACGGGCGGGGGCGTGTGACGTGTCCGCACTGCCAGGGCAGTGGCAAGGAAGACTGTCCGAACTGCCTGGGCCAGGGGGAAGACCCTGCCAACGCGGGCCAAGACTGTCCCAACTGCCACGGCCAAAAGTGGGTGCATTGCCGATTTTGCAACGCCTCGGGCGACCTGCCCTGTCCCAGCTGCCAGGGCCAGGGCGGAATTCCGTGCACGACGTGCAACAGCAAGGGCGTCCTCAGCGAGGCGTTCTTTTTAAAGCCTCGCGTGGACGTTGCCTTTGAGCTTGCGCCCAACGTGGGGTTGCCGAGCGGATTTCTCCGCGCCCTGGATCGTTTGGGCGTGCCTGTTTTGACTCAGGGCCACGCGGATTTCACGCTCGTTCCTCCGCAGCCCCAACCGGCGGGCAAACCCACGGAAGTGAAAGAGGGCGCACCCGCGCCCAAAGTGGGCCCGATTGCACGCATCCTTGCGTCTTTACCTTACGCGGACCTCAAACTCAGGCTTCAGGGCCGCGTGATGGTTGCGGGCGTTTTTGGCAAGCGCCACCTCGTGTTTGGCCTTCCGGCTTTTCTGGATGATTCCCTCAAGCCTTGGCGGGAAAAACTGACACGCGCCGCGCACGGACAGGGCGCGTTGGAGGGGGCGCTGGAGGCTCGAGCCATCCGCGAGGCCTTTGATCTGACGTTGGCGGGACGGGGCACGTTGCTTCAGCTCCGGCGACTCTACCCCGTGGGGCTTTCGCCCCAAGCCGCGCAAAGCATCCTGGACGATGTTGCGCAGTGTGTTCGCCGCTTCACACACGTGGCCCGCCTGAGCGCGGGAGCTCTTGCCGTTCTTGCAGGTGTGGGAATCTTCGCTGCCCTCACGTTCACCTCCGTCCACGCGCACCTTGATGCGCGTGCGCCCTGGGGCCTTGGCGCCCTGATGGATGGGATGGTGTTGCTGGGCGTTCTGGGAGCCACGTGGCAAAGCCTCAACGCCATCAGCCGATGGGTTCTGCGGCGGCGCTACCCATCACGCGAGGTTGTTTTGAATCAAAAGCTGGGGATCACAGGTCGTCTCACCCTGCTCGCTATCGTCCTGGCCGATGGAGCCGTGCTCGCCCTGGCCTCCGTTAAACCGGTTTGGTTGATGCTGCTGATGCACGTTGTCACGCGTCACCTCTGATGCGGTCCTCATCCCCGCGACGCCCCGTTCATGGCTGGGTGATCCTCGACAAACCCCTCGGTCTGACCTCCACGCAAGCGCTGGGACGTGTCCGGTACCTTTTGGGCGCGGCCAAGGCGGGGCATGCCGGAACGCTCGATCCCTTGGCAACAGGGCTTTTGCCCCTCGCGTTCGGGGAGGCGACCAAGCTGATCCCCTACGTCATGGACGCCCCCAAAACCTACACGTTCACGGTGCGGTGGGGGGAACGACGCTCCACCGACGACGCGGAAGGGGAAGTCCTGGCGACAAGCGCCGCGCGGCCCTCGCGGTCGGAGGTGGACGCCGTTTTGCCCCGCTTCCTGGGCACGATCCTTCAGACTCCGCCCGCGTTTTCAGCGCTGAAAGTCGCCGGAAAGCGCGCCTACGCCCTGGCCCGCGCAGGGGCGCCGCCCGTGCTCCCCCCTCGGCCCGTCACCCTTGATCAGCTGGAGTGCTTGGACATCGCCGATCGGGACACAGCGCGGTTTCGCGTTGTGTGTGGTCAAGGGACGTACGTTCGCTCGCTCGCTCGGGATCTGGCGGAGGCGCTGGGTACGCAGGGGTTTGTGGCCGAACTTCGCCGAACGCAGGTGGGGCCTTTTCGGGAAGAGGAGGCTTTGTCGCTGGAGGTCCTGAACGACCAAGCCGCTGCGGGAACGCTCCCCCAAGCCTTGCGCCCCTTGGTGGAGGGGTGGAACGGATTGCCCTTTTTGGACATCACGGAGGGGGAGGCCCAACGCTTGCAACAGGGCCAAACCGTGGACCTGGCCGGGCGAATTGGCCACGAACCCTTTGATTCTTCGGAATTAAACGTCCGAAAGGATCCCGCCCCCCCTCCCCTTTCGCCCTCTTCGGGGATCGCCCTCGCGCGGTGGGCGGGAAATCCCGTGGCGGTGGTCCGGGTTGTGCAAAACCAAGTGCTTGTCGTGCGCGGTTTATGTGTGTAAGGTCCGCGCAACATCACATGCGGAACATCACCTGAGGAGAAGGAGCGTTAACGATGGCGTTGGAAGGATCAACCAAGCAAGAGATTATCACGCAGCATGCGCGTGCGGCGGGTGACACCGGGTCACCCGAGGTTCAGGTGGCGCTTTTGACAGGGCGTATCAACGGGCTCAGCCAGCATTTTGCCGCGCACAAGAAGGATCACCACTCACGTCGTGGACTTATCCGGATGGTCAACAGCCGCCGGAAGCTTTTGGATTACCTCAAGCAGACTCACCCCACGGCCTATGGTACCCTCATTGCTGCACTGGGACTTCGCAAGTAACCTCCAACGTTCCGCGCGGCCTTCCAACGCCCTGCGTGGGCGTGTTGCCGTTCAGGACGCTTGGTGCCGCTGAATCTTTTTCGTTGAGACCCCCTGCGGGGACAACGCCCCCTTTCCCAAACTCGAAGGATTAACCTCCATGTTCACTGTCTATCGCCAAGAGATCACCTGGGGCGGCCGTCGCCTCGTTCTTGAAACCGGGAAAGTCGCGCGTCAAGCCGACGGTGCCGTTCTTGCCACGCTGGGCGGGACCACGGTCCTGTGTACCGTCGTCGGCGCGCGCGTGGCCAAGCCGGGCCAAAGCTTTCTGCCGCTGTCGGTCCACTACCAAGAGCGCACGTTCGCCGCCGGTAAAATTCCGGGTGGCTTTTTTCGGCGCGAGGGTCGTCCCTCGGAATCCGAGACACTCATCAGCCGCCTGATTGACCGTCCCCTCCGCCCCCTGTTCCCCGAAGGGTACTTCTGTGACACGCAGGTGATTGCGACGGTGCTCAGTCACGATCTTGAGAACAACCCTGACATCGTGGCGATGATTGGAAGTTCGGCCGCGTTGACGCTGTCGGGCATCCCCTTCCTGGGTCCCATCGCTGGGGCCCGTGTGGGGTACATCAACGGGCAGTACGTCCTGAATCCCACCATTCCCGATCAACCGCAGAGCGCCCTGGAGTTGGTGGTTGCGGGGACGAACGAAGGTGTGTTGATGGTCGAATCGGAAGCCAAGCAGCTTTCCGAAGACGTGATGCTCGGCGCGGTCATGTTTGGCCACCAGCAGATGCAGCCGGTTCTGAAAATGATTGTGGCCCTGGCCGAAAGCGCGGCCAAAGACCCGCGCGATTTGACTCCGCCCACCTACGACAAGAAGGCCCTGGAAGCTCGCGTGAAAGATCTTGTGGGCGCGGACATCACGGCGGCCTACGCGATCACCGCCAAGCAAGAGCGTGTGAAGCGTCTGGAGGCGGCCTCCGCCAAGGCGAAAGAAGCGTTTGTCGCCGAGGGTGTCACGAACGAGGACGTTCACGAAGCGCTTGAAAACATCCAGTACAATCACGTCCGTGCGATGATCCTGGACACCGGGCATCGGATTGATGGGCGCGACACCAAAACCATTCGCCCCATTCTGGCCGAGGTCGGCGTGTTGCCACGGGCGCACGGTTCGGCGCTTTTCACGCGCGGGGAAACGCAGGCGCTTGTCGTCGCGACTCTCGGCACCGGGGAAGACGAACAGCGTGTGGACGCTCTGGCGGGTGAATACCGTGAGCACTTCATGCTGCATTACAATTTCCCTCCCTACTCAGTCGGTGAGACCGGGCGCATGACAGGACCGGGGCGTCGTGAAATCGGCCACGGAAAACTGGCGTGGCGCGCGATTCACGCGGTGATGCCGCCGAAGGAATCTTTTCCCTACACGATCCGCGTTGTGTCGGAGATCACGGAATCCAACGGTTCGTCGTCGATGGCCACGGTGTGCGGCTCTTCGCTCGCGCTGATGGATGGCGGCGTGCCGACGGCGGCGCCTGTTGCGGGAATCGCGATGGGGCTCATCAAGGAAGATCGCGGGTTCGCTGTTCTGTCGGACATTCTGGGCGATGAAGATCACCTGGGCGACATGGACTTTAAGGTGGCGGGCACGGCCTCGGGCGTGACGGCGCTTCAGATGGACATCAAGATCACCTCGATCACCGAGGAGATCATGCGGATCGCTCTGGCCCAAGCGCGGGACGGCCGTTTGCACATCCTCGGCGAAATGGCCAAGGCGCTGACGACAGCTCGTGATGACGTGAATGAGCACGCGCCGCGCATCACCGTTCTCATGATTCCCCGCGACAAGATCAGGGAAGTCATTGGAACCGGCGGGAAGGTCATTCGTGAGATTTGCGAAGTCACCGGCGCGAAGATTGACATCGAAGACGACGGCACCGTGAAAGTCGCGTCCTCGGATCCGAAGGCGGCGGAAAGTGCGCTCAACTGGATCAAGGGCATCGTCGCGGAGCCTGAAATCGGCCAAATCTATCAAGGCCGCGTCGTGAAGATCATGGAGTTCGGCGCGTTCGTGAACTTCCTCGGGGCCAAGGACGGCCTGGTGCACATTTCCGAAATCAGCCCGCAACGCATCGCGCGGGTTTCGGATGTCCTGAACGTGGACGACGAAGTGCGCGTCAAAGTCATCGGGGTTGACGATCGCGGCAAGGTGAAGCTGTCGATCAAGGCCGTGGATCACGACTCCAAGCCGCCTCAGGAAGGCTAACGCGGTCCTTCCACAGGAAATCGGAGGGGGGCTTGTCCCCCCTTCACGCGCCCTTTTTTCCGTGACGGAAGAAAAATAGATCCCGACTTTCGTCGGGATGACGGGGGTGGGAGGGGCGGGACGACCAAAAAAAACAGTCCGTAACACACTGACACACAACGCTTTTCGCAAAAAGTTGGGAAAGATCCTCAAAAAGGTGTTGACACCCCCCAGGGGGTTGGGGTATTGATAAACCCATGGCGTACTGCGCCTGGGGACAGGGAACCGGGGATCGCCCCGTGCGAGACCCCCCAAACGGTTAGCCCTCACAAAGTCCTCTGATCCCGCCGCCCCCTTGCGGACACT
>CAIPYM010000049.1 GCA_903869345.1 uncultured Pseudomonadota bacterium | reverse complement strand
ATTTCAGCTCGGATACGCTGCGTCGTCGTGGCGCGTTTGTGCAGTACCTGTCCCATAGTCTCTCCCGTTCAAGTGGGACCCATCTTATACCACTACTTATTGGGACCAAACACCTAATAACCTGAGATCATGTTTAAATTGTGCCCAAGACAGACCAGTGTCTTCTGTGACAGGTTCTTGAGGCTGAAAGACTCTGGAGAGGACGGCAGCCACGTTCGAGCCAACTGGTTTATTCGTTGGCCGTTGGCCCTTGTCATCGTAGCCCTCGGCCGGAGGTAGGGCTGCAGCTACCGCATGCATGATCTCAACGTTTGTGAGTCGCAACCCATGAGGTAACACGCTCCCTCCCCTCACCAGGGCAGCAAGGGCGTTCGGAGCTTCATTAGCAGGAGGGACACCCGGAGCTTCAGCAGTAGCCCTTCCAGACCAACACACCAAGGTGGTGGTGGCACCAGCTAGACAAAATGCTAGCCCCCACCCGCTGCGTTCTGTCATGACAAGCCCTCCTTTAAAAAAAGAAACCCTAAGATTCTTAGGGTAGCAGACTTAAATCCACAAAGGCAACAAAATCATTTACTTGCATGCAGAATGGCCGCTCAAGAGATTTTTTCGAGACCGTTTTCATCAAAACCTTAACGCCTCTACCTCTCGGTCTTTAACGCCGCGTTGATTCCTCCCGTTGACAGAAGGGGCTGGGAAGGCGTGTGGTAGCACCTTGGGGCTACGGCTTTCTTGTCGGTCCTTTTCCGCCGTTTTTTCGACTTCTCGAGTTTACCCGATGACGGGCTCTGTTCGTTCCGGTTCAACGGCCAAGGCGCGGCATCCTGTTCATCGCCGCCCCCCGCCGGGAAAGAGCCGCCCTAAGTCCGCCGCTCGCGCGACCCAACATCCGTACACCATGCGGTTGCCGCAAACGTTGTGGCTTGTGCCGCTCGCGCTGTTGATTGGGTTTGGGATGATTGTGGTGTCGTTCGCGCGGGAGGAAATGCAAACCTCCAAAGTGCAGGCGCGGTATTTTACCGAGCGGGCCCGCGAGGTCCGTTTTGAAAAACACCCCGGCCCTGATCCCGCCTTTTATGTCCCGCACACGGGGCCCTACAACCAGCGCATTGGCTACAGTTACCTCCCTTTTTTCATCAAAGTGCTGGAGGGGGAGGGCTACCACGTCGCCGAGCAAATGCGGGCCTCGCGCGGGTATTACAACGTGCTGAAGGACGGGCTTTACCCGCCCTATCACCCCAAGACTGTCGCGGGCCTGGACATCACGGACGCGAAAGCTCAAGCGCTTTACCATGCCGCTTACCCTTCGCGTGTTTTTCGGATGTTTGCTGACGTGCCGCCCCTTTTGGTGGCGACTCTGCTGCATATCGAAAACCGCGAATTGTTGGCTCCTGCGCCTGCGATGCACAACCCGGTCGTTGAGTGGGATCGGCTGCTTTACGCCTCGTTCGGGCACGTGATTCAAAAAGCCATTCCGGGGTTTTACGTCGGCGGGGGCAGCACGCTCGCAACGCAGATCGAAAAGTTCCGTTTCTCCCCTGGTGGGCAGACGACCGACGCGCGGGAAAAGCTGCGCCAGATTCTCTCGGCGAGTCTGCGGGTCTACCAGGACGGCCCGGACACACAGGCCGCCCGTTCGACGATCGTTCTGGACTACCTCAACAGCACGCCGCTGAGCGCCCGATCGGGATTCGGTGAAGTGAACAGCGTGGGCGATGGCCTGTGGGCGTGGTTCGGGCGCGATTTGGGCGAGGCGACGACGGCCTTGAACTTGCCCGAGACCGACGCCGAATCGCTGCGCCTCAAGGCGACCGTGTACCGCGAGACGCTGGCCCTGATCCTCGCCCAGCGACGGCCCAGTGCGTACCTGGTGGGCGAGCGCGATGCACTGGAGCATCTGGTCAACCGAACGCTGGACGAGCTTGAAAAAGCGGGCGTCATTTCCCCGGTTCTCCGGGCCGCGACGCGCGACGCGCGGCTTGTGTTTCTGGCCGAAGCACCGTCCTCGCCGCCTTTGTCGTTCTTGGATCAAAAGGCCGTGACAGCCCTTCGGACGCACCTTCTTGGCCTTTTGGGGGTGCGCAACCTCTACGAGCTGGATCGGCTCGATCTTCACATTGCCAGCACGCTCGACCGGGAGACGCAGCGCCGCGTGACAGCGTTTTTGCGGCACATGGGGGAGCGCTCGTTTTTGGAGAAAATCGGCCTTTACGGGTTTCGTCTGCTCAGCCCGGACAACGATCCCGCTCCGATTAAGTGGAGCGTGCTTCTGTACGAAAAGACTCCCGAGGGGAACAAGCTGCGCGTCCAGGCCGACAACATCGATGGGCCTTTGGACATGAACGAGGGCGTTAAGTTGGACCTCGGCTCGACGGCCAAGCTGCGTACGCTGATCACGTACCTGGAAATCATCGGGGAGCTTCATCAGCGGTACGCGAGCCTCACGCCGGACGATTTGCGGGACGTGAGCGCGGACGCTCCGGACCCTCTGACGGCGTGGGCGACGACCTGGCTTTCGCAGAATCCCGAAGCCCCGCGCGAGGCGATGCTGGAAGCCGCGATGGAGCGGCACTATTCCGCCAGCCCCGCCGAGGCGTTTTTTACGGGCGGCGGTTTGCACACGTTCGTCAACTTCGAACCCGAGGAGAACGGCTGGTCGGCGGACCTCTACAAGGCTTTTCGCCACTCGGTGAATCTCGTGTTCGTGCGCTTGATGCGCGACATCGTGAACTACACCATTGCCCAAGGTCCCCAGACCAAGCAGGAGATTCTGGGCGACCCCGACAACCCGGCGCGGGAGGTGTACTTGAAGCGCTTTGCCGAGCGTGAAGGTCTTGTGTACCTGAACCACTACCTGGCCGATTACGCGCCGTTTACGCCGAAAGTGGCGCTGGATCGCATGGCGCGACGGAGTCACCGGGGCGCGACGGCCAAGACGGTGATGTTCCGTTCGGTGGCGCCTCGGGCCTCGTTCGCGCACTACGTCGCGTGGATGCAGGCGCAAGGGTTTGCCGACCTGGACCAGGATCGGCTCACGCGGCTCTACCGCACGTACACGCTGGAGCGTTTCAACCTCGCGGATCGCGCGTACCTGTCCGGCGTCAACCCGTTGGAGCTTTGGCTCGTCAGCTACCGCATGGCGAATCCAGAGGCGACGCCTGCCGTGATCCGGGCCGTCAGCAGGCCCGTGCGCTTGGAAAGTTATGCGTGGCTCTTTCGGGCGAGCAAGCGCGGGGCGCAGGACACCCGCATTCGCATTTTGTTGGAACAGGATGCGTTCGCACGGATTCAGCAGCGCTGGGCGCGTTTGGGCTACCCGTTCCGGCGATTGGTGCCGAGCTTGGCGACCGCGATTGGGAGTTCCGCCGACCGTCCCGGCGCGTTGGCTGAATTGGCGGGTATTTTGGTCAACGAGGGTGAACGTCGGCCTCTGTTGCGGTTTGAAAAGCTGCACTTTGCTGCGGGGACGCCGTACGAAACCCTCCTGACTCCCGACGAAGGGCGGCGGGGGGGGCAGGTGCTTGATCCCGCCATCACGCGCATCGCGCGCAAGGCGATGGAGGAGGTTGTGGCCGATGGCACCGCGCGGCGCTTGTTTGGCGCGTACAAGGACGCGACCGGGGAGCCTCTGGCGGTCGGGGGCAAAACAGGCACGGGTGATCATCGGTACGACGAATTTGGTCCGGGGGGGCGGCTGATCAGCTCCCGCGTGGTGAATCGCACGGGAACGCTGGTGTTCTTTATCGGCGACACGTTCTTTGGCACGGTGACGGCGCACGTGGCGGGCGAACAGGCCGCGCTCTACCGCTTTACGAGCGCTCTTTCGGCGCAGATGTTGAAAGCTCTGGAGCCCGTTTTGTCCCCGCTGATCAACGGAACGCCAGCCTCGGCGGAGGCCCTGAAGAATTTGGGGGTGGAGGATAAGCCTCCGGACTCGTCCTCGGGATCTTCGCCGGAACCGCCGCCCAATGAGGCTCTTTCGGTGGTCCACTTGCGGAAAACCTCGGGGCCTCCGCTGGTCCGTTGGGGCTCGCGGGGCTGAAATCCCGTGCGCCCTTCGTGAGCACTCGAGGACTCAATCTTGGGGCCTTCCCCATCAACCGCCTTGCCGGAAGGCGCGGGGAGCGTATGATAGGGGCCCACGGTACCCAACCCGTCCCTTGAACGAGGTTTTTCGCGTGGCCTCCGAGCCGTCTCCCCCCGATCCGCCCTCCCCTGCCTCCCCGGACGCGCCGATCAAAGTCGCCGTCACGCTGCTGGGACGGGCGTACACCGTCGCATGCTCCCCCGACGGGCAGGAGCGTTTGCGCGAAGCCGCCGCTCTCGTGGACCGGAAACTCAACGCTGTCGCCGCCGCCAACGGCACCAACAGCCCCGTCCAGTTGTTCCTGCTCGCAAGCCTGCTGCTGGCCGATGACGTGCTGGACGCGCAGCAAAACACCGTGACGTTGCAAGGCGCCCAGGAAGACACCTTCGTCACCGCCCTCGAGCGTTTGACGGACCGCATCCGGGCTTTGTAGGTATCCCCCGTTCGGTTTGGGTTGCAAACAACAGTTGAAAAAAAAGATTTCCCTCGTCCCCACCGTTGTGCTAAAGGCCCGTTAGGGCCGATTCGGGCCTCTCACAACACGACGGGAAAGGTGCGCCATGGCAACGGACCAACCAAATTTGGGAGAAGCTTTACAGCAATATCAAGCAAAATTAGATGATCTCCGACACGGTTTGATCTGCAGCGATCCAAAACTGTTTCGCCCTGATGATATTCCTTCTCTGCCGCTCGTTGAGTTCGCCATTGCCATATTGCAACGAGAGACCCAAGGACAAGGCACAAGTATCAATCTCAAGGCGATCGCGGCCGTTTCCCACCTCTTTGCTTCCCCGGTTGCTCACGGAGGAACATCTACCGGATCGAGCAAATGGCAAAGCAGCCCTTTGAGCCAAAGGCTTGGGGACAGCCAGGGAACGACAAGTTCATCCGCGACAGCCGTTGTGCGCGGCCCATCCAAGCGCCCCATAGAGCTCATGGCCGCAACCGCTCGCGAGGCTGCTGGCAAGGTACGAGAGGCTCTCCACGAAGGTGCCCCCTCCTCCTCGAGTCCCGTGGATCAAGCCGCGCGACAGTTGCAGTTTCAAGAAGATTCAGCCCGGCTTGCTGAAATCCTCACGGCGATGCGTGACACCCTCCTCACGCATGAACAACGGCACAATCCGTATGAAAAGCCAACTTACCTGGCAGCGTTGGCTAAGCATGCGGAGCTTCTTGCGACCCACGATCGAGCAAAACAAGCTGGCGAGCCTGCGGAACAACTTTTACGTTTGGCACACGCTGCCCACCATGGACGACCGAAGCCTCCGCTGACATCGGCGACTCTCGTTAGGGCAATCGGGGCATTGAGGCACTTAGCGAACAGAGAGCCACCCTTGGAGGCCGACGTTGAGGCCATCACAGCCGTTCTCTCGGCCAACACGGGGCTTGATCATTACGGCGATTCTCGAGCTGCCCAACAAACGGCCCAGGCTGCGCACCAAGTGATCAGCGTGTTTTAGCATCTACACGCTGACTCGTTGGCCCAACACCACAGACCTTCCGCCGAGAATCCCTCCCTTGCGTTGAGCGAAGCCAGCCTCCCCGCCCTGCTGAACGCAGCACGGACGGCTTTTGACCACATGCACCGCGCGGTGTTTCCTCGACACGACCCCGCCCTATTGGAAACGGTTCGGACGAACTTTCGTCAACTGTGCAACTCAACGTTTCCTCAACGCAATCACGTCCAATTGGAAGCGGCGTTAGAGGCCTTTGATCAACTGTGCAACGAGTTGACTCGCCCACACGACACCCTCCCTAGGTGTTTGGTCCCAATAAGTAGTGGAGAGGGTTTGAGTGAAAAAGGTGTGGGTGATCTCGCCACTCTGAGAGGATTTTCTCATAGGGTGAGAGGAACTTCAAGGCCTTAAGCTCGCGCTGGAAGTTAT
>CAIPYM010000048.1 GCA_903869345.1 uncultured Pseudomonadota bacterium | reverse complement strand
GGATCGCTTCACGTCGTTCGCGAGGGCGGGTGGAGAGGGCGGAGTCTACATAAAGTCCCGTCATTGCGAGCCCCCGAAGGGGGTGAAGCAATCCAGGGTCACGAGTCCAGTCCCCTGGATTGCTTCGCTTCGCTCGCAATGACGAGTGGAGGGGACCGGACAAACGGCTCGAGGTCCCGGCCTTCGCCGGGATGACGCGTCAAGGAGAAGACGGAGAGAGGAAGGAGGACCCGTTGCATGATGCCCACGTCCTCGCCCTCCCCTCTGCCGCCGTGCCTGATGAATCTTCCGCCCGCCAACCTAACGGCGTTTTTGGCGAGGCTCCGGTGGATCAAGACCGCGCGGCCGGAGCAGCTGACTCCGCCGGGCGCGTGGCGCGTGTGGCTGGTGATGGCCGGGCGCGGGTGGGGCAAGACACGCACCGGGGCCGAGGACCTCGCGGCGTATGCGCTCTGGCATCCCGAATCGCACCTTGGGGTGATTGCGCCGACATTTGCCGATGCGCGGGATGTGTGCGTCGAGGGCCCGAGTGGACTCCTCCGCGTCATTCCGAAAGAATGCCTGAAGACCTGGCGACGCAGCTCGGGCGATATGGTGTTGAAGAACGGGAGCCGCATTCGACTCTTTTCGGCCGATCAGCCGGATCGTCTGCGCGGCCCGCAGCATCATCGGGTGTGGTGTGATGAAGTTGGAGCGTGGCCGACCCGCGCCGCGTTCGATCAGGCCTCGTTCGGGTTGCGCCTCGGGGACGATCCGCGAATCGTGGTCACGACCACGCCGCGCCCGACGCCCTTGATGCGCGAGCTGGTGGAGAGTGCGGAAAGCACCGACAAAGACGAGGTAATCCTGACCCGAGGCCGCACGACGGACAACGCCGCGCACCTGTCAGCAAGGGTCTTGCAGGCGCTGCAGGACCGCTACGGCGGCACGCGCCTCGGACGGCAGGAACTGGAGGCCGAAATGCTGGAGGATGCGAACGGGGCGCTCTGGTCCGAACGTGCGCTGGCGCTCTGCCGTGTGGACGCTGCGCCCGCGCTGGAGCGCACCGTGGTCGCCGTGGACCCCGCGCTCAGTTCAAACGCGGGGAGTGACGAAACGGGCCTGGTGGTCGCCGGACGCGGGAAGGACGGATTCTTTTACGTGCTGGCCGACGCGTCGGGAAAGTTCACGCCGGAAGGCTGGGCCACCCGCGCGGTGAGCCTCGCGCGAACGCACGACGCCGAGCGCATCGTCGCCGAGGTCAACGCTGGAGGCGATTTGGTGGGACGCCTGGTGCGCCAACACGCACCCGAGGTGCCGTTCAAGCCCGTCCGCGCCGTGCGCGGCAAGGCCGAACGCGCCCTGCCCATCGCCGCCTTGTACGAACAAGGCCGCGTGCGCCACGTCGGAACGTTGGACAGGTTGGAGGAGCAAATGACACGGATCACAACCGCCGGACTTTCCGGCCCCGGCTCCCCCGACCGCGTGGATGCGCTCGTGTGGGCGCTGACGGACCTTTCAGCCCCGAGGAGCGAGCCGAGGGTGAGAGTGCTGTAGGCCCGAAGACAGGGATCAGAGGGCAGAGTCTAAAAAGACCCGTCACCCCGGCGGAAGCCGGGGTTCCTGGTTCAGCCGCCCCGGAAAAACGGCTCTGGATCCCGGCTTTCGCCGGGATGACGGGGGTGGGGATGGGGCCTAAAAACAACCGTCTACCCCAACCCCTCGAGGTCCCGGCCTACGCCGGGACGACGCCGTTGTTAAAAACCGTCCGGCGAAGAGAAGAAACGCCGGGACGACGACATCAAGAAACCCTGACAATGGAGATTCGCATGCGTTCATCAACGCTCTGGTCGCGCGTGGCCAACAGCCTGCGCGGTCCTACCCCTTCGCACGCCACCAAGACCAGTGCGGCGGGGTCAACCATCGTTTGGAGTCACGTCGGGATGCCGCAAGGCACGCCTCGGCGGTACGCGGGTCTCGCGGAGGAAGGATTCCGCAAGAACGTCATCGCTTACCGCTGCGTCATGATGGTCGCGAGCGCGGCGGCCTCGGTGCCGTGGCTCGCGTACGATGCCGACGGGCATGAGCTCGACACGCACCCGATCCTCGCGCTTTTGAACAAGCCCAACCCGCTGCAAGATCGCCTCGCGCTGATGGAAAACATCGCGGCCGATTTGCAAATCGCGGGGAATGCGTACCTGGAGATGGTCCGGCCCGATCCCACTCTGCCCCCGACAGAGATTTACATCCTCCGCCCCGATCGGATGAAGGTGATCCCCGGACCCGCCGGGCTGCCCGAGGGGTACGAGTACGCCGTCAACGGACGCGTGACGCGGTGGAACGCCGACCCCCTGACGGGGCAGAGCGCTATTCTCCACCTGAAGCTCTACAACCCGCTGAGCGATTGGTACGGCCTCGCGCCGCTGGAGGCCGCGCTGATGGCCGTGGACCAGCACAACGCGGCCAGTGCGTGGAATCAGGCGTTGCTGAATCAGGGGGCGCGGCCCTCCGGTGCTTTGGTGTTCGCGCCCAAGGATGGCCCCGGCCACCTGACCGACGAGCAAGTCCGCCACCTGCGCGAGGAAATGGAATCGCTCTACCAAGGGAGCCGCCAGGCGGGTCGCCCGCTGATTTTGGAAGGGGGCCTTGAGTGGCGCGAGATGAGCCTCTCGCCCAAGGACATGGACTGGCTGGCCGGACGCGACGCGGCAGCGCGGGATGTCGCGCTGGCGCTTGGCGTTCCTGCACAGTTGATCGGCACCCCCGGCGCGCAGACGTACACGAACATGGCCGAGGCGCGGCTCGCGCTTTACGAGGAGACCGTCCTGCCGCTCGTCCGGCGCATCGAGGCCGCGCTGAACCGCAGCCTCGCGCCGCTGTTTCCCGATACCCCGCGCCTGGATGTGGATACCGACGCCGTCAGCGCCCTGACCGCACGGCGCGACGCGGAGTGGAACAAGCTCCAGCGCACGACGTTCCTCACCATGAACGAGAAACGCTCCGCCGTCGGGTACGGACCGCTTGAGGGTGGCGACAAAGCCCCAGGGTGAGGATTCAGGCCCTCCCCCACCCTCTCCTCCGTCATTGCGAGCCCGCGTAGCTGGCGCGGCAATCCATCTCCGGCTCTTTCCGTTCGACCGAGAGGTCGTGAGCTGGATCGCTTCGCTCCGCTCGCGATGACGAGTGTTGTTTTCTGCCCCCTGCCCTCTGGAGTCCCCATGCCCCGTTCATCCCTTGTGACACCCCCCGCCGTGGAACCTGTGACGCTTGCGGAGGTCAAGGCGCACCTGCGCCTCACAACCGACGCAGACGACGACGCCCTGGCGCTCTTCATCCCCGCCGCGCGGCAGGAGGCCGAAGCCTTCACGGGCCGCGCGTTCCTTGAGCAAACGTGGGCCCTGACGTTGGACACACGCGAGATCCCAACAAACGGCGTGCGAGCGCTGGTCCTCCCCAAGGCCCCGCTTTTGGGAATCGACAGCGTCCAGACGTTTGCGGCCAATGACACAGCGACAACCTTGGACCCGGCCTCTTACCGCGCCGAGGTTGCCTACGAGCCCGGACGCCTCGCGCTGCGGGAAACATCCAGCTGGCCTCTGCCGGGACGTTCAACGTCCGGCTTTGTGGTCACGTACCGCGCAGGCTATGGCAGTGACAGGGCCAGTGTCCCAGCCGCCCTGCGCCTGGCCGTCCTGCACCTTGTGGCCCACGCTTACGAACACCGTGGGGACGAGTCGGGCGCCCCCGCCCGCTCCGCCGTGGCCGAGAGTTTGCTGAGGCCCTTCCGTCTGTTGGGGGGGAGGGTGTGAAGCATCTTCTTTCAGCGTCGTCCCGGCGAAGGCCGGGACCTCGAGGAGTTTGGCCGAGCGGTACACGACTCCCTCGGGACCCCGGCTTTCGCCGGGGTGACGAATCCTTGCGACCCTCGGGGTCCCGGCCTACGCCGGGACGACGTTCTTAAAAACCAGGAGAAACCACGATGCCGACATCCACCGGGGCCTTGCGCCACCGCTTTACAATTCAGGCCGCCGAGGTAGGGGCCGCCGGGCCGGACGGCCTCACGACAACGTGGGTCCCCGTGGCCGAGGCCTGGGGCACACTGACCGCCCTGCCAGAGCCCTCGCTGCTCGGAGCCGATGCAACGCCCCGCCGCCGCGTGACGCACACGATCACGCTGCGCCGCGAGGGAACGTTTGTGCTGTCAACCGCCCACCGCCTCGTGCTGGGCGAACGAGTCTTCACCCCCCGCACCGTCACCGACCCCGACGACCACGGACGGTGGTGGAGGGTGGAGGGGGAGGAGGGTGGACAGTAGACAGAGGGCAGGGATCAGGGATCAGAGGAGAACGCACCTCCCCTCACAGGGCCGCTATGACCCCAGGCCTGGGCCCCGGCCGTTCCAAACATGAACGATACTCGGTTCCGGTAAAGCACGCCGACCAGAAAGATTCGGCTCGGCAGGTGTTGGAGGTTGTCGTTGTGAGCGCGGAGATAATCCCAACCCCCACATCACATACGCTGTGCCAATCTGAGCAGCGCGACCAGAAAACCCCGCAGAAGCCGCCCAAGCTGGGCCTATAGGGGGAATGAACGGATTGCACCACGACATAGCTTCGCCTCCTGAAGTTCTGTTCATCCCCAAAGTCCGGCGGGCCTTGGGTGGCAAGAGACCTATCAAATTCGGACCCGACATGCAAAGGCGGATTTACTTTCATGGGAAGAGGCCCCCCCCTCGCCGACCCACCGGCGAAAGCCGGGGTTCCGAGGGTGGGAAAGGATGCGTCATTCCGGCGGAAGCCGGAATCTCGAGGGGTTTTAAAAGCACGTCGTCCCGGCGAAGGCCGGGACCTCGAGGAGTTGGGTCGAGCGGTACACGACTCCCTCGGGACCCCGGCCTTCGCCGGGGTGACGAATCCTTTCGACCCTCGGGGTCCCGGCCTTCGCCGGGACGACGGGGGGAGGAGACGGGGTCTCCCTAAAGTCCCGCCCTTGCGAGCCCCCGAAAGGGGCGTGGCGATTCCTCTTCGGCCCTTTCCGTTAGGCCGAGAGTCTGTGAGCTGGATCGCTTCGCTCCGCTCGCGAGGGCGGGCGGAGAGGACGCCCCCTCCCCTCGGAAAGGCGGATCTGTTTTCATCCACGAAGCCCGGAAGGAGGCTCCCCAAGAACTAAAACCGCCCTTTCCTTTTACTGGAAAGAGCACGGGACAGCCAAAAAGGGGCTAATGTAGCCCATAAGAATGATGACGTTGATTCCGGCGTGCTTGACGCGTGAGTCTTTGTTGTGCTCCTCTTTTCAAACGTTCTCTCTCTTCCCAAGTATAACCATCTGTCCCTCGAAATGACGTGGTTTTAACAGGTGAAGGGCGATTTTGATCATTCCTCTTCATTTTTCGTTCTTTTCTTGTGGAAATCATTCCTTTTGCTCTCAAATATTCTGCAAGAACGCGCCGTGGAATCTGCCGACGATCAATACTCGTAATTGCAAGCGCTGCTTTGTGAAGTTGATCCATCTTTTTCGCATGTCTTCTTGCTATGCGTGCTTTTTGTTTAATGACAATTAGCCTGTACATATTACGGCCTCGTCGTCTTTGCGCTCTTTTCCCAGCCATAATAAATACCCTCGCTTTTGGAGACTATGTAACACCTACAAGGAGAACGTCTATCCGGGACTATACCACACTGAACAGCGAAACGTATCCCTTCAATTACTTTCATCGCATCAAACCGGAATGTTTTAAGAAAACAGGGGTGGGTTGTTAACGAAGAGGGGATTCGGGACCTCGGCTTTTGCCGGGACGACGGGGGGACGGCGCAAAAAAGGACCGTCACCCCGGCGGAAGCCGGAATCTCGAGGGGTTTTAAAAGCACGTCGTCCCGGCGAAGGCCGGGACCTCGAGGAGTTGGGTCGAGCGGTACACGACTCCCTCGGGACCCCGGCTTTCGCCGGGGTG
>CAIPYM010000047.1 GCA_903869345.1 uncultured Pseudomonadota bacterium | reverse complement strand
GGGGAACGATCACACGACTCCCCTCGAACACGAGGTACCCGTGTTCGAGGCAACCACCCTGTTTTACAACCGGATGGCTCACCGCCCAACATAGGAGGAGGGGAGAGGGAATCCTGCCGTGCCTCTTGCAAGGTCGGTCCCTCGCCTGATTCGAGACTCATTTTATGTGAGGCGAGCTATACATGACGGGACTTTTCTAGGCACCGTCCCCTCCGTCGCCCTCGCGAACGGAGGGAAGCGATCCAGGGGACTGGGCGCGTGGCCCTGGATTGCCGCGCCCCCTGCGGGGGCTCACAAGGGCGACTCTTTGTTTCAGGGAATCAGGGCCACGCGGTGTCCCGGCTGGCGCTCCACCTGTCCCGCCAACTCCAATTCCAGAAGGACCGTCATCACCACGCCCGGCGGAAGGCCGGTGTGCCGGATCAAGTCATCAATCAGCACGGGCGAGAGCGACAGGTTTTCCCGAATTCCAGCGCGGGCTTTTTCAAGCTGCTTTTCGTCCACGGGGGGCGGGGGGGCCTCGCCGAACGGGTCGTGCGGTTTCCGCTCGGCCAAGCGGCCCGCGTGAAGGGGGCGAAGGGCGCGGAGGATGTCTTCCGCGTTTTCGGTCAGGGTGGCCCCTTGGCGTAGCAGATCGTTGGGCCCTTGCGCCCTGGGGTCGAGCGGCGATCCGGGGACGGCGAAAACCTCCCGGCCCTGTTCCAGGGCCAGATGCGCCGTGATGAGGGAGCCCGATTGCGGGGCGGCCTCCACGACGACAACGCCCCTGCAAAGGCCCGCGATGATCCGGTTGCGCCGGGGGAACATTTGCGCCCGAGGTTCGCAGCCCAGCGGCTGGTCCGAGACCACCGCGCCGCTGGCCACAAGGCGGGTGTAGAGGTCGCGGTTTTCCTCCGGGTAGACGACATCCGCGCCCCCCGCCACGACCGCGATGGTGCCCATGGAGAGGCTGGCTTCGTGCGCGGCGGCGTCAATGCCCCGCGCAAGGCCCGAGACGACCACAAACCCCGCGCCGCCGAGGTCTCGGGCCAGTTTCTCGGCCAGCCGCCGCCCGTTGAGCGAGGCATTCCGCGCCCCCACGACGGCCAAGCAGGGACGGGTCAAAAGCGCAGGCGTTCCAAGGACGGCCAGAAGGGGCGGGGCGTCTTCCACCTCGGCCAAAAGTTCCGGGTAATCGGGCTCGCACCAAGCGATGAAGCGGCCCCCGAGGTGCTCCAAGCCCGCGATTTCGTCCTCCACCCGCTGAAGGGACGGCGGGGCGAGGGGCTTGGCGCTCCCCCCGCGTCGCGCCAGGTCCGGCAACGCGGCAAGCGCGGCGGCGGCGGTTGAAAAGCGGCGCAAAAGCTGGCGGAACGTGATGGGCCCCACGCGCTCCGTCCGGGACAGGCGCAGCCAATCACGCCGCTCGGTCGGGGAGAGGCTCCGACGCGGGAGGCTCACGGTGCAGGATCCGTGGCTTTGTGCCCGATCCGGGGCTCGGTCCCCTGCCAGAGGCGACGGAGGTTCCCCCCGTGCCGCGCCCAGACCAGAAGCCCGCCGACCAGCGCGGGGCCCGAGGCGGCCAGGCTCCCGCCGAGGCCACAGGCGACCAGCGGGGCAGCGGACGTGGCCAACAGCGCGGCCAAAGACGATGTCCGGAAAAGCACGGCCACGATCAGCCAGACGCCGATGGCGCCGAGCCCCACGCGGGGATCCAGCGCGATCAAAACGCCCAGCAGCGTCGCAACGCCCTTGCCGCCCTTGAACCCGAGCCAGACCGGGAACACATGGCCGACGAGCGCGGCCAAGCCCGCGAACGCGCGGGCGTCAGGTCCCACCAGGACATCCGCGAGCACAACCGCCAACGCCCCCTTGCCGCCATCGAGCAGCAGGGTCAACGCCGCGAGACCCTTGCGTCCGGTCCGCAAGACGTTCGTGGCCCCGATGTTCCCCGAGCCGATGGTTCGCACATCCCCAAGGCCCGCAAGACGAGTCAGCACCAGCCCCCACGGGAGACTCCCCAGGAGGTACCCGCCCACAATGGCCACGAGGAAAGCCCCAAGGCCCAAGGGGGATTCCCCGACAACAAACGTCAACGCGTCGGTCAGATCACTTACCAGGGGCATGGTGTTATCCTCCTTGCCGCATCCGATGCTTTATCATGCACATCAACCGCTCAACGTCCAGCAACAACCGTTCGGGATTTCCAAAAACTCTGAAAGGGAGCCAGCGGGCCCCCCTTTTTCAGACTCCGTCCCCTCCACCCCCTGTCGTCCCGGCGAAGGCCGGAATCCCGATGCTCAAGAGTCCGTCATTCCGGCGAAGGCCGGAATCCCGAGGGATTCGTGTCACGACTCTCCCCAGCCTATCGAGGTCCCGGCCTTCGCCGGGGTGACGGCTCCTTTTGATTCTCCGCCCTCTCTCCCGTCATTGCGAGCGAAGCGAAGCAATCCAGGGGACTGGACTCGTGGCCCTGGATTGCTTCACCCCCTTCGGGGGTTCGCAAGGACGATTTCTTTTTTCTTCCTTGTCATCCCCCCCTTCCGTCTTCACCGCCCTCTCCAAAAGACGCCGGGACTTGGCGGCGGCGATCTCCTGCAGCAGAGTCGCGGCCTCGCGCAAGGCGTCGTCGGTGGACAGCGCGGCCCCCTCGGGAATCGTGTTGGCCGCCGTGACCGAACGTAATTTATCAGATCCCGCCGCCCCCAGAAGAGCCCGTGCCGCGGCGACCCGGACGGCATCGCTGCCGCTGGAGCGCATGAGG
>CAIPYM010000046.1 GCA_903869345.1 uncultured Pseudomonadota bacterium | reverse complement strand
ATTCAGAAATCTCCCGCCAAGGTCCGCTCCTTCTTCCAGGCCAAGGAAACCAAGTACGCTGCCTAGTAAATGTTATCTATTTTTATGCAGGGGTAGTAGAGGGTATGATCCTGATCGCCCCCGTCCGCGACACAAGCGGGGCCGTCATCACCTCGCTTGAACTGGTGAACGAAACGGGCAGAAAGACCGCTTTGCACGGTGGGCGTCGTTCAGGTTGCTTTTGGTCAACCGGACGGCTCGAGGGGGCAAGCCTGATCCTGGTGGGCGAAGGCATTGCAACCGTGAAGAGCGCCGTCGCTGCTCTGGGCGAAGGTGTGGGCGTTGCGTGCGGGAATCTTGCCCCGGTCGCGCGGGCCTTGCGGGAACGACATCCGGCCGTACGGTTGTTGATCCTTGGCGACGTTGGCAATAGCGAAGGCGATGCGCGACGTGCTGCAAGTGAGGTGGGCGCAGTTTGTGCCGTGCCCTCATTCTCTGAAACCGAGGTTGCGGACTGGCAAGCCGCGCATGGAGGAAAGAACCCTTCGGACTGGAACGACGCAGCTTTGATCCGGGGCACGGATGCGGTGGGCTCTGCCCTTCGCGCCGCGATGGAAACGCCGCCGCCTCAAAAGACGAACAGCCTACGGGTCGTTACTGCCCATGAATTGCTTGATATGACAATCCCGATACGGGAGCACGTCATAGAGCCTTGGTTGCCGACTCAGGGCCTCGGGATCGAATACGGACCTCGTGGGTGCGGGAAAACACTTGTCGCGCTGGGTGTGGCCTATGCCGTTGCCACAGGCGGGTCTTTTCTGGGATGGAAGGCCCCAAAGCCCCGCCGTGTTCTTTACCTTGACGGGGAAATGCCCTTGCCGACGATGCAAAGTCGCGTGGCGGAGATTGTGGGGAGAGAGGATCTTTCTCCCCCGTCACCGGACTTTTTCCGGCTTGTGAATCCCGACCTTCAAGAGCGTGGCTTTAACCTCGGGACACCCGAGGGGCGCTCCCAAATTGAGCCTTTGCTGGAAGGAACGGAACTTGTTGTTGTGGACAATATCTCAACGCTTGCCAGCGTCGGGAGGGAAAACGAGGCCGAGTCGTGGTTGCCCTTGCAGGAATGGGCGCTCGACCTTCGACGGCGGGGAATGTCGGTTTTATTCGTGCATCATGCCGGAAAGTCTAGGGCGCAACGCGGGACGTCCCGCCGTGAAGACGTTATGGATTCGGTGATCGCACTTCGACGCCCCCAGGATTATGACCCTCGGGAAGGTGCACGTTTTGAAGTTCACTACGAAAAAGCCCGAGGGTTTAGTGGCGACACCGCCGCGCCTTTTTGCGCTCAACTCACGCCTGACGGTTGGCGAACCCAGACGCTCGAAAACGCCCGTGAGGCCGAGGTGATTATGCTCGCCGCTGAAGGTCTGAAACAGCGTGCAATAGCCCAAGAAATCGGAATCTCTCTCTCGACGGTGAACCGCATTCTGAAGGCCAACCGGGCCGGGGAGGCAGCATGAACGCGCCGCTTGTTTCAGGCTTGTTTCATGTTTCATCTATAGGGGGTGAAACAGTGAAACAAGGTGCCATTTTGGCAAACGCGGCGCGAAACGCCCCTGAAACAAAGTCGCTTAAGTCCTTGGCAAATATGGTGTTGCAGAGAAACAGGGCACGAAACATCCCTGAAACACGTTTGTTTCATCACGAAACCGTTGTGAAACAAAAATCCAACACCCCTGAAACAGAAAAAACGTTGGCTGAAACACCCGACCCGGTGGAGGATGTGCCCGACCCCGCCGAGGTGTTGGAACGCGAGGGCATGATCCTTGCGAACGGGCACACGGGACCTTGGGCCGATGAAGCCGCCCGCCTGTTCACGATGCGCCGCCCTTCCGCGTACACGCCGCAACGTTGGCAAGAGATTCTGAATGACGCCGGGGTGTTCCTGGATCGGTGGGGCAAGCAAGCCCACGCCCTCGGTTGGTCGCCTGTGGACACCTTCGGCTTTGATCCTGTGTCCCCTCACGCGAACCCTGGAACGTTGGGCCTTGTGTTGCTGCTGGAAGGCCGCCCGGTGATCGCGCTGACGGCTGACAGTGCAACCATCGAATGCGGGAAGGGTGTGACCACACGCTTCTTTCGTTCATCCGGTGGGCGTGAGGTTTCAATTCCACTGTGGAGCATGGAAGGAGGCAAGCATGGCTGACGTCGTTGATCTTACAAAGCCGAAACAGCGTGGCGGGTTCAAGCCGGGGAAGTCGGGCAACCCCTCTGGCCGTCCACCAGGTTCACGCAGCAAGGCAACCCTGATCGCGCAAAGCCTGCTTGACGGGCAGAGAGTGAGGAACTTGTCCGGAAGGCCGTCTCTATGGCTTTGGGAGGGGACGCTACGGCCCTGAGATTATGTCTGGAACGCCTTGTGCCTCCCCGTAAGGACTCGCCTGTGTCCCTCACCTTGCCCGACGTGAAGACCCCGGCGGACGTGCTGAATGCACAAAGCGCAATCCTGAAAGCCGTAGGGGACGGAGACCTCACCCCAATCGAGGCAAGCACCCTCTCGGGCTTGGTGGAAAACACCCGCAAGACCATCGAAACCCAAGACCTCGAACAACGTCTGACAGCCCTGGAAACCACCCTGAAACAGCAAGGAACCCGATAATGCCACGCCGTCTCGAACACCGCCTGAAAGCCCTGGAATCCCAAAGGGATGTAACCCTTCCAAGGCCCGGACCCACTTTGTTCCGCCACGAGGTGGATGGAAAAGTCGACGCAACCGTTGAAGAACTCTATGCCCAGTGGGATTTGGAACATCCTGACGATCAAATTGGGGATAGACAACCTATTGTCGTAACCTGTGTTACCCCACGCCCCCGCCCAGACGACCCCCGCCGTTAAGACCAGAGGGGGAGCGTAGCCTGTTGCGCTCCCTTTTTTGGGGGGCCTCTGTCCCCGTCTATACCCCGATATTTCCCCCTGTTTCACACCGCTTATTCCCCAAAACTTACCCAAAATGCCCTACTGAACCGGAATGATAGACGTTAAGTCCTTGAAATCCTTGGCGTCCCCTACGGGATTCGAACCCGTGTTACCGCCGTGAGAGGGCGATGTCCTAGGCCTCTAGACGAAGGGGACAGAGGCAATCGGACCTCTGTACCCCACTTCAGGTCCAAGCCGCAAGGCAGGAATATCAAAAACAGGCGACGGTATCAAGGCGTGTTTGGGAGCAAAAAGGGCCTCAAACTGAATGCGGATTCCATTCGCAGACATCCTCGCCGACTTCAAGGGCTTGAAATAGTCAGGTCCACAAAGATTGTTATGCGTTCATAATGTTAGGATTATTTTCATGGATTTTAGGTTAAAGTGGGCACTGATCCGAATCTTAAGGAATCATCATGGTCTGGGCTCCTCGCATGACACGTCATCGCGCATGGGGACTTGCTGCAGCCCTCGTGTGTCTCACAGGCTGCGCTCCGGTCACTTTTCCAATACATGAAGGGGGGGTGAACAATCCTGCCAGCGGCGTTTCTCCTTCTGTTCCTGTTCAGCTCGACATCAATCCCAACGTTTGGTTTGATGTTGCTACACAAGGAGAGACGCGACACCTCATGACTCGCGTTATTGAAGAGTCTCACCTGAATCCCTCCCACCGTATTCTCGTCATTCAAGAAGATAGCCCTCTTGGTCGCGCTATTGCTGATTCAAACTGTCCTTCCTTCCCACACGGGCCCTTTGCCACAGTATGGGAAAAACCATTATCACAAACGTGTAATCAAGAAACTGGCATTGTAACAAGTACAATGGTGTCCTTCCCTGCACTTCATGCGCATATTGTTCTTGTGCGCCCCTCCAACGATGCTCAAAACATGTTTGGGCTTACGGCCTTTTCTTCAAATATACCAGTAAGTATATCGAAAGATGTGCTCTTGTATTTAAATGCCCTTACGTTGGGCCACGAACTTGGACATTTGGACAAGACTGTTCTTGATCCAAAAACAGCCCCAGGTGTTATCGCAACCATCTTGCAAAAAGATGCCCCGCAGGCCTTACAACACTTTTTAGACAGATCTCCTTCTGACAACGAGGCTCCTTCCGATGCGCGAGCCCTTCAGATAGCCCGAAAAGTCGCTCCCGATCTGTCTCATCGCTTTGAAGATGCGTGGAGAGCGGCAAGAGCTGTTGATGCTCTTCTCGACCCAAACCCTGAGGCCCACATCGTGACGGCCTTTATGCCACAAAACCTCGGTACATCTGACCATCTTTCATTCCCCACACCCGAGGAAGCTAATGCAGCTCTCAATCGTATCCGTGGGAATCTTAAGAATTATTTCGATAAGAATGGTCTGCCCCTTAAGGGGGAACAGGTTCTCCTGAATGCCACGAGGGCGTTCCAGGAAATGGTCGCAACGCATGCCTTCGCTGCCGATTCTTGGGAAACACGCTTTCTCACGAACTGGACCCAAGGTCTGCTTGTGGGGCAAAACGCCGATGGAATCCCACAAATCGCCTTCAAAAACCTGGGGCCTCCAGGCTGGACCCAGTCCCCCCGCCTTGCCGCCGCTGGAGCCCCAGCACAAAAAGGCGCGGGGCGATCTCCGTGAATCAATCCATAGGGATTGACGAGAGATTTTGATCAAAAGGCTCCTGGTTTCCCAACATCCTTTTTGATGGTGTCGGAGAGATCGGCGAGCAATCGCCGCGCAAGGGACCCTGCGTCTAAGGTCTGAGGGGGTTCGGTCACGCGGGGCGAGGCGGTCCACGCACAAAGCGGCAAGCCAAGATCATCAACACATCCCAAAACCCCACCCAGGCGACGCGTGAGGTCGGTCCGCGTTAGAAGAACGCGATCGGCCCCCACAGCCTGAAACACGCGCGCCGTGTCACGGGCCGTCTCGGGATCCACATCGGCAGAGAGGGCTAACGCGACACGACCTTGCGCGGCTTCCAGAAAAGGCCGCAAGCGCACAACGTCCTCGGGCACAAGGGGATTCTGCCCCGCCGTGTCCACCAACACCAAGGCCCGCGGCGTCTTTCGCCGATGCAGCGCCAGCGTTTCCCGCAACGCCGGCGCATCGTCCACAACCTCCAAAGTCACATTCAGCAGGCGCGTGAAGACCGCAAGCTGCTCCACCCCTCCGGCCCGTTCCGTATCAAGGGTCACAAGAACAACGAGCTTTTTCTCCAGTGTTGCGCGGGTCGCTAGCTTGGCCAGCGTAAGCGTCTTGCCCGCACCGGGGGGACCCACCAGCACAAGCGGTTTTCCGTCCGCGTCGGGAAAAGGCGTAGGTGCAAAGAGCAGATGGCGATTCAGCGCTGCGCTGAGGGCCGCGTTCGGATCCTCGCTCCCGTCCAGGGCCGCCACAAGCCGCGCGGCCAGAGATTCAGGCACACGGTGGCGACGGAGAGCCTCGGTGACAAGGTCGTGGGTCGCCGTGAGGAGATCCTCGGGGACCTCATCGCCCGTCGCCTTCTCCTCGGTCCTCCGGGAACCAGGTGCAGACACTTGCGCGACAGGCCGCAAAAACGCCGGGTCTTCCAGGGCCGCCGTCACGCGTACGCCACCGTTCGGCTCTTGATGGGATGCGACGATGATGGCCTCTGCGCCCAAGGCGCGACGCACATCCCGCATCGCTTCTTTCATCGTCGGAGCGTAAAAAGATTTCAGGCGCATGGGACGGGACGGCAACCGTTCAAAGGAGTCAAAAACCCGAGGGTCCTTGTGCTATAGCTCACCCATCTTGTTTTGTCCCGAGGGGGGACGTGTTCACGATGCGTGATCCTTACCAGATTCTCGGTGTTGCAAAAAACGCGAGCCCCGACGCGATCAAAAGCGCGTACCGCAAGCTTGCGAAAAAGCTGCATCCGGACGTGAACCCCGGCAAGCCCGACATTGAACAGCGATTCAAAGAAGTCTCGGCAGCTTACGATCTTTTGTCCGATCCCGCGAAAAAAGACCGCTACGACCGGGGCGAGATTGACGCTGCGGGCCACGAGCGCGGGTTCAGCTCCAATCCCCCTGGAAACAGCGGCGGCCCACGCGGACGGCAAGCTGGGCCGGGATCCATGTTCAACTTTGGCAATCCCGAGGACCTCTTCGCCGAGTTTTTCAGCGCCATGGGGGGGGGACCCCACATGTCCCCCGGACGGCACCCTCACCCCGCGCGAGGGGACGACCTCACGGCTTCGGTCACCGTCCCCTTCACGGAAGCCTGTCTCGGCGGCAAACATCGCATCAGCCTGCCGGATGGCCGCGCCATCGACATCACCATTCCCCCCGGAACCGAGGACGGCCACCGTCTGCGCCTGCGAGGTAAGGGGGCGCCGGGACCTGCCGGGCCTGGTGATCTCTTGCTCACCGTTGTCGTGGCCCCTCATCCGTGGTTCACACGCAAAGGCCAAGCTCTCCACCTTGATGCGCCGATTAGCCTGCACGAAGCGGCCCTTGGCAGCGCGATCCGGGTCCCCACGCTGGAGGGCCCTGTGACCGTCAAAGTGCCCAAAGGAACCAGTTCCGGAGCCGTCCTACGTCTGAAGAGCAAGGGCATCCCCTCCCCCACCCCGTCCGGTGTTCGTGGTGATATGTTCGTGACACTGAAAGTCGTTCTGCCCAGCGAGTCGTTGCCCGACGATGTGCTTCACGCCCTGGAACATTGGGCGAAAAAAAATCCGCACGATCCGCGACGGGATCTCGGGTGGTGAGGATGCAAGCATTGATTCATGTGCTACAAGAGAGAGCTCCGATTCGGCGCCCCCCTTCCCGAGGACGATGAATGCCCCAGACCCATGCCCTGACCGCTTACGGGACCATCAACCCCCTCGACGCTCTGGAGGATCTTGTCGCGGCGCGTTCTTGGCCGTTCGAGCGCCTCTCGGACGAGGAGATGTCGCTGACTCTCACGGGACCTTGGGGAACCTACCGCCTCTCCTTTTTCTGGGAGCGCGATGATAGCGCGGTTCAGGTCGCGTGCCGCTCGCCTTTGCTCGCGCCCACGGAACAATGCCTGCCCGTGGACGAGATTTTGGGACGCATCAACCCCCGGCTCTGGCTCGGCCATTTTGAAAAAGACCCGGAGAGCGGCGAGATCATCTACCGTCATACCGTGTTGCTGGCCGATGATTCCCATGCGCCGGGAGAGCTCCTGGAGCATGTTGTCAAAATTGCCCTTACGGAAACGGAACGCTTTTACCCCGCTTTCGATTTTGTCCTTCAACACAACCATTCGCCCGAAGAGGCCCTCGCTGCTGCCATGATTGACACGTGCGGCGAAGCCTAGTTTTCTGTCCTATCGTGGGTCACCCCGATGGAAGATCACCCTTATGAGGTTTTCAATGTCAGCTTCACGTGAATCGGTTCTCATGGTGGGATGCGGGAAAATGGGGTCAGCCCTCGCACGGGGATGGCTCGCCAAGAAAAGCGCACGGGTGACGGTGATCGACCCCGTTGCGCCCGCGTCGGACTTGCGTTCTTCAGGCTCGGAAGGGGCCTCCAGCCCCCCCACCAAAGACAAGGACAGCGTTGCGTGGTTCCCCTCGCTCGATTCCGTCCCCGCTGACTTCAAGCCCGCCGTTGTTGTCATCGCCCTCAAGCCGCAAATGCTGGAAGCTGCCCTACCCGCCTACGGCAAACGGTTCCCCAGCAGCGCGTTCTTGTCCATCGCCGCGGGGCAACGTTTGGAAAACCTGGAAAGATTTCTAGGCCCCAGCCCCGTCGCCGTCGTGCGGGCCATGCCCAACCTGCCCGCCAGCGTGGGCCAGGGCATGACCGTTGCGGTGGCCAACCCGCGCATCACCGCCGCGCAACGCACCTTCTGCGCGGCCCTCCTACAAACCACCGGGGATTTTGTGTGGCTGGACAGCGAATCCCTGCTGGATTCCGTGACCGCCCTTTCGGGCAGTGGCCCCGCCTATGTGTTTGCGTTGATTGAAACCATGGCCGTTGCGGGCGTGCGTCTGGGGCTTCCGCTCGACTTGGCGACGCGCCTCGCTCGGCAGACGGTGATCGGCAGCGGCGTTCTTTTGCAGCGCGAAGGGGGGCAAAGCGCATCCGAGCTGCGGCAAGCCGTCACAAGCCCCGGAGGAACGACCGAGGCCGCCTTGCAGGTCTTGTTGGCGGACGACGGCTTGCCGGGGCTGATGCTGAGAGCCTTGCGCGCTGCGAGCGAACGCGCGAAGGAACTGCGCGGTAACGGACCGTTTGCGGTCTCTTCCTGAGATGTGTAGCATGGGCCCCGGCGCGTTCGGGACAACCCCGAACGCTTCTTTCTTGAAAAGAAACGCATGAGGTTGCCATGATTTTTTATAAAGAAGAACGGTTGGCGCTTTTCATTGATGGAGCAAGCCTCTACGCTTCGGCTCGGGGTCTTGGATTCGACATTGATTACAAAAAGCTGTTGGATTTGTTCGCAGGCCGCAGCCGCCTGATCCGCGCGTTCTATTACACGGCGCTCGTGGAAAACGAGGAATATTCCCCCCTTCGGCCCCTCGTGGATTGGCTGGATTACAACGGCTACACGATGGTCACCAAGCCCGCAAAAGAGTTCACGGACGCCTTCGGTCGCCGCAAAATCAAGGGCAACATGGACGTGGAAATTGCCGTGGACATTCTGCAAATGGCCGACCACGTGGACCACGTCATCCTGTTTTCGGGTGACGGTGATTTCCGCCGCGCGGTGGAGGTCGTGCAACGCAAGGGCGTCCGGGTCAGCGCCGTCAGCACACTGCGCTCCTCACCCCCCATGGTTTCGGACGAACTGCGCCGCCAGGTGGACAATTTCATTGAGCTTCAGGACCTCGCGCCGCACATCGCACGCGCGGCCCGTGAGCCCAGCGGCCCGCCCATGGGAGGCCAAGGCCCAGGCCCAGGACCGGCTCCGGTCGCTGCCCCCCTGCCCCCCAACGGCGATAATCCACCCGTGACCTAGAACGGCAAGAACGTTCAGCCCTCGCGGTACCGGTAGCCGATTCCGTAAAGCGTCTCGACGGACGCAAACTCGGGATCCACGGCACGGAACTTTTTGCGCAGGCGTTTGATGTGGCTGTCGATCGTACGGTCATCCACGCATACCGATTCCCCGTACGCGGCATCAATGAGCTGGTCGCGGTTTTTCACGTGCCCAGGCCGTTGAGCCAGCGCCTTGATCAGCAGAAACTCGGTCACCGTCAGATCAACGGGCCGCCCGCGCCACAGGCACACGTGCCGGACACTGTCCAACGTCAACGCCCCGCGCGTCACGACGGCCCCCGGTTCGGAGGGCCCTGTCGTCGGCTGAGCCCGCAGGGACTCGCGCCGCAAAAGCGCACGGATTCGTTCAAGGAGCAGGCGCTGCGAAAACGGCTTGGTGATGTAGTCGTCCGCCCCCATGCGCAGACCCATAATCTCGTCCACTTCCTCGTCTTTCGAGGTCAGAAGAAGCACGGGCATACGGGCCGTCAGAGGGTTTTCCCGCAATTTTTGAAGAAGCTCAAACCCGTCCAAACGGGGCATTTTGACGTCCAGGATCACCAAATCCACGGGGCTTTGCGTGAGCCCAACGCGCGCAGCCTCACCGTCCGTGTACGTGCGAACCGTAAGCCCCTCGGCCTCTAACGCCATGCGCACCGACGTGAGGATGTTCCGGTCATCGTCCACAAGCGCAAGAGTCGCCATCAATCGGCCCCTTAGGAATCGTCGCGGGTCGCGGGAGCATCCTTTAAAGCAATCCAAGCCGCGCGACGGAGGTCACTCAAAAGACGTCGGGCCGCGAGGTAAAGGCGCTCCGTGCCCAGCGCATTCAGCAACTCCGTGCGAGTCACTTTGGAGGGATCCACCACACGAACATCGCGCACCCCCAAAAGGTACACGCTCGACGCCGCGCGCACGGGGCCGATCAACTGACCGGCCTCCGCCCCCTCCAAGGCCTTGGCCAATTCGGGCGGCATTTGATTCATCTGCACCCAGCCAAGATCCCCGCCCAAGGCAGCCCCAGCCCCGCGCGAAAATTGCTGAGCCGCCGCGCTAAAGCTGACCTCTTTCGCAGCCAATCGGTCCCGAAGGTCCCGTGCGAAACGCAGAGCTGATTCTTCATCCGAAGGCGTGTGAAGCGGTAAATCAATCTCGCTGATGAGAAGCTCTCTCTGCCCCGCCCGTGCACGGGCACGAGCCATCGCCTCGTCGATTTCGGCGTCGCTCACCTCAACACGAGGCCTGATCTCACGCTGAACGACTTTGCTCCACATCAACGCGGCATAGGCTTGGGCTCTTAGCGCCGCAACAGGCACGTCGTGCTTGGCCACAAACGCCGCCAGATCATCCCCCGGAACGTGATTCTCGCGCCCCAGTCTCGCAATCGCGCCATCGATCTCCTCGCCCGACACGTTCAGACCCAAGCGTCGCGCTTCTTGCACCTGCAACTGTTCATCAATCAGCGCCTGCAGAACCTGGGGGCGAAGGTGGGCCCGCATCGCAGCCGTCTTCGGCAACCCCGCACTGAGCAAAGCCAGCGACGTCCGTGATGTGACGTCCGTTTGCGAAATCGCGGCCTCGTTCACAACCGCCGCAAGTCCCTCTTCGCGCACAGAGGCCTTCCCAGCGGCCTCCACCGGGACCACCCCTAAGGTCAGTCCCACCGCCAGAATCCCCAGCGCCACGCATCTTGAAAGCCGCCACTTAATCATCATCGAGCCGCCGAGCTTCATCCACGAGCATAATGGGGATGCCGTCACGGATGGGAAAAGCTAGCTTGGCTTTGTCGCTGATCAGCTCTTGCCGCGCCGCGTCGTACCGCAGGGGGGTCTTGGTCAGAGGGCACACCAGAATCTCCAACAGGCGAGGATCCACGCGCCGGACGGGAATCGCGGAGGTCGCATCGGAGGAAGGGGAAGAGGAATCGTCACGCATGGCGGGCATTCTCCCCCGATCCGGCCTTGGGCTCAAGCACTTTACGCAAACAGAAGTGCGGAAAGGCGTTTGCGCGTCTGCAGCGTGAGGGGATCCTCGGACCCAAAGGCCTCAAAAAACACCACAAGCTTCTGCCGAGCCGCGCCCTCGTTCCATCCACGGTCGCGCCGGACGATCTCAAGCAGCTCGTCCACCGCCCCCTCACGCTGCCCCGCCGCGTAATGCGCCAAGGCCAAATCAAACCGCGCCGCGTGATCCGCCGGGTTTTGGCGGAGACGTTCCGTCAGATCGGCCTCGCGCCCCCGGAAGGGCCGAGCCTCCTCCGCCAACGCCAAGGCCGTCCGGACGCTTTGAATCGCGGGCGTTGTCACAACCGCCGCAGGAACAGCGTTCAAAACGGCCCGTGCTTCGTCCCCTTGATCCCGCGCGATCAAGGCGCGAATCAGCCCCGCCAGGGCTATTGGATTTTCGGGCACGAACGTCACAATCTGCCGATACAGGGCCTCGGCCCCTTCCGCATCGCCCGCCTTCAGGATTTCCGCCGCTTGGCTGAGCGCGGCTTCAATCTCCTCCCGTGAGGGGCCCCCGCCCTCGCCCGCCCCGCCGGGGGGAAGCCCCACGGCCTTCACAAGCTGATCGATCCACGCCCGCAGTTGCGGCTCCGGCAACGCACCCGCAAACCCGTCCACGGGTTGCCCCCGGAAAAAGGCAAAAACGGCGGGAAGGGACTTCACGCGCAGCTGTTGCAGAAATTGCGGGTGCTGGTCCGCGTCCATCTTGACGAGGCGCACGGCTCCGTTATACGAGCGCACAACTTTTTCAAGGGCAGGCCCCAGCTGTTTGCAGGGACCGCACCAGGACGCCCAGAAATCCACAATCACAAGGGCGTCCATGGAGGCTTCCAGAACCTCGGCCCTGAACGTGGCGGCCGTGACATCCCGCACCACGTCGGTGGATGCGGCCGAGGAAGGCGACTCCGGCCTTGCCCGGTCCCCCGAGGGGCCGGAAGACGAAGGCGGCGGCGGCGCGGACAAAGAACCGATCAAGGCCATGACGCTTTCACCCCGCGCGATACGACAACCCTTGAAACACATCCCCTACAACGAGCGACCGAATCACCGCCGCGCGTCGGCATCGTCGACTTCTTCGCGCTCCACAGCAACTTCAACGTCCACATCCACGTCCTCGCCGAGCTCATCCGCATCTTCAATGACGGCGTTCTCGGGATCTTCGCCTTCCGGCAACGTGCCTTCTTCGATCAGCTCGGGTGACGCGATAGGACGACGCGTTTTTTCCTCGGTTGTTACGCGACTCCGACGCGATTTCATCAACGCTTCGGGATCAAACACTGTGCCGCAGGACGGGCACACGGGCTGCTTTTTACGCAAGTCATAATAACGTGTCCCGCAGCTTGGACACACGCGCTTTAAACCCCATTCAGGTTTCGACATGCCGGGACTCCTTGCCCTTTAGTTCCCCCAGAGACCCGCCCCTGTGCCACAAACCGAAGCGGGCGTCAAACGAAAGGAAAAACGACCCCTGAATCTTCAGCCGCGTTCAAATCGACACCCCTGAAAAAAAGAACCCCCTTGCAAGCCCCCGAAGGGGGCGCGACCCTTCCTCTCCGGCTCTTTCCGTTGAGAAAGGCACGGCGGGATTCCCTCGCCCCTTGAGGGAGAGGGAGTCGCACCGCACCTCCTTCGAGGTCGGTTCTTCATCTGATTCCACGCTCATTTTATGTGAGGCGAGCTGTACAAAGGGTTCGGTTTTTGTCCTGTGCTCTCCTGTCACGCCTCATCCCGAACCGTCCGCCCTCTTTCCAATCGCTCATCGTCCTTCACACGTCCTCCAGCAGCAACCCCTCCTCCTCGGGCGCAGAGTCGGGGGGCTCGGGGCTAAGGGCGAGGGGGCGGGTTTCGAGGAATCCGGCGGCCTGAAGGTCCTCAAGCCCCGGAAGGTCGTTCAACGACGCGAGGTTGAACGCGCTGAGGAACATCGGCGTTGTGCCCCAGGTCAGCGGACGTCCCGGCGTTTCGCGCCGTCGTCCCGGCCGGATCCAACCGAGTTCCAAAAGAAGGTCCAGCGCCCCGCGCCCGGTCTCGACGCCGCGCACGGCCTCAATGTCGGCGCGTGTGACGGGCTGGTGATAAGCGATAATCGCCAACACTTCCGCCGCAACGCGGGGCAATTTGCGCCTCGGATGGACCGTGCGCTTCATGTGCGGCGCGAGGTCCGGCGCGGTGCGAAAGCTGTACGCCTCCCCGGTTTTCACCAGATCCACGCCCCGCCCGGCGTAAAGGGCCTGAAGCTCCGCAAGGCGTGCGGTGGCGTTTTCTTCCGGTCCCAAGAAGGCTTGGATCTCGGTGAGCGTCATCGGCTCGGCGCTGGCAAAAAGCAGCGCTTCCAGCAAACGCAGCGGCTCGACGACGGGTTCCAAAGCGACGGGGGGGAGGTCAGCGGTCATGGGGAGCCTGCAGGGGAATCGGGAGGAAGAGAGGCAAGGGAATGCCCCTCGTCCCCAGCGTCGGACAAGGGGGCGGAACGGCGGCGAATCCAGAGAGGACCGAAGGCGGCTTCTTGCCGCACGTCCAGGGCGCCTTCTTTCACCAGCTCCAACGTTGCCGCGAACGTGGAGGCCAGGGCCGACCGCGCGGTTGTTGCGGAGGGGCTTGGGATGTCCTCGGGCAAAAAGTCGCTCAACGTCGTCCAATCGGGCAGTCCCGGCAAAAACAGGCGCAGACGCGCGACGCTTTCCTCCAGCGAATACAACGCAAGGCGCGGCACGGCGTAGCGTTGGGTATGGCGTTTACGCCGCTCGGGTGCAGCAACGGCGGTTAACAGATCGTAGAGCGGGAGGAAGTAGACCGGCCGCTCCTCCACCGCCAAGTTCTCGGGCGCCCCGCGCAAAAACACCTCGTGCCCGAGGCGCGGCAAGTCCTGCAAGCGCTGCGCGGCGCGTTGGATCGCCTCCAGCTGCCGGATGTGCTCCTTCAACGCCTCGGCCATCGCCTCTGGCGCAAGGGGGTCGTCGTCGGTTGTCGGCGGCTCGGGCACCAGAAGGCGCGACTTGAGGTAGGCCAGCCACGCGGCCATCACCAGGTAATCCCCGGCAATGTCGAGGCGCAAATGTTTGGCGGCGGCGATGAAGGCCAGGTACTGCTCGGCGAGCGCGGCGATGGAGACCGTGGCGAGGTCGAATTTTTGCTCCCGCGCCAACGTAAGCAACAGGTCAATCGGCCCCTCAAAGCCCTCCAGAGTCAGCGCCAACGCTGAATCGGTCTCTTCCGACAGAGGCGGGTCAGCCGTCAGGTCCATCGCGTGGGTCTAGGGTTCCATGCCGACGTGAGCGCCATGCGGCGAGGACGGGGCGGCCACGAGGGACGATTCAACCGCCGGGGGGCTGCCCTTTGTCAACGAAGGGTCCAGCATGCCAGCGACCATGGCAACGTGCGCAAGGATCAGGAACGCCGCGATGTACGCGACATGCCGCGCCAACTTTGTGGGGGCGGGCACATGGCGGTCGATCAGCCGAGCTTCATGCAGCGTCAGGAGAATCAGGGGAACGCCGCCGACGAGGTAGGCACCAACGGCGAGCACGTCCAGCGGGCCGCGCCACGCCCCCTGCAGCGTGAGGGGAACGACGACCTGGGGGACAAGGTAGACGATGATTCCGGTAAAATAGATGCCCGCCACTAAACACGCCGCCTTGCTGAGGTGATGGACGAGGCCGTTCATGTTGCGTGTCAGAAGAACGCTGAATTCCGTGATGGCGATCATCTCGGCCAGGATCACGGGGATGGCCATGAAAAGAAGCAGATTCCAGGGCTGGTTGCTCATCAAGAGTTCCATGTAGTGGGTCATGGACATCGGCATTCTCCCTCGGCAAAGAACCAACGCGCTTCCAGAAAAAACAATCTCTTTCCTTGGAAAGCCTCGGGTGATTTGGCAAGATCAAGCGCGGAAAAGCAAGGGGGGCGTTCCGCCAACCGCCGCTTGGGAAAGGCCGTCCGATGTCCGCGTGTGTTCAACGTGTTCGCAACAAGAAAACAGGTCGCATCTACGTTGTCGTGGGCGCGGCGACGGATTGCACGAACGTCCGCGAGGGCACGCCGGTTGTGCTCTATCGGCGGGCCGATTCCGTGGGAGGCCTCTGGGTGCGGGAGACGCGCGAGTTTAACGACAAGTTTGAACCGCTGGAGGGCGACGCGCCGGACCCCTGTCCCCCTCCCGTCGTCTCGGCGGAGGCCGGGACCTCGAGAGGCTGAGGAGAGCGTGTGCATGACTCCCTCGCGATTCCGGCTTCCGCCGGAATGACGGTTTTTTAAGCTCCGTCCCCTCCACCGTCGTCCCGGCGAAGACCGGGACCCCGAGCCGTTTGTCCGGTCCCCTCCGTCGTCATCGCGAACGGAGTGAAGCGATCCAGGGGACTGGGCGCGTGGCCCTGGATTGCTTCACCCCCTGCGGGGGCTCGCAAGGGCGGGACTTTATGGAGACTCCGTCCCCTCTCCCGACGGCTGAACCCTGGCCCCCGGCTTTCGTCGGGGTTGCGCCTGACCATAAGCTCGCTTGCCTTCGTCCTAAACCGCCTCGGAAGGAGCGGCAGCGGGGGAAAAAACGAAATTATAACATTTAAACTCAAGATACTTTACATTTGCAAAAAAGCGAGGCATAATCCCCCTCGTAGCGCCGTGGGATGAGAACACCTGGGCGAGCAACAGGACCCGATACTCGGGTCCTTCCGGAGGCCGAAAAGTTCGTTGTCCCGGTTTGCAACGTTAAGTAAAGGAGAGAAAAAATGACACGACAATCTTTAGGAAAATCCCCGAAGGTGGACTCGCTTGCAGGTGAGACTTTTTCTTCTTCAAGCCCTGGGATAAGGAAGATCACACTTTTGGGTGATATAGGTTCAAGAACGGAACTCGCTGTGCAAGTGGCCCTATGGCCTGGGACAATGCCACTACCTTTTGGAGGCGCGGTGAGGCCTTGGGGCACGTGGAACGTGGTGCGCCGATGGACAATGCCACTATCTTTTGGAGGCGTGGTGAGGGATACCGGTTTCACAGTTAAACCAAAAGACAAAGAAGGGTGGATACTGTTTAATGTTGCTTCTCCTTCACAATTTCCCTCCGCTGCTTTAGCGTTGTTGGGCAAATTGAAGGAAAAAGGGTGGCTTCCTGATGACACTTATCAACAAGTTGAACCCTTTGCGAAAAGGGGGGACGGGGGTGAGCGGAAGGGATTTTGAAGGCAAGGGAGAAGGGAGCCCGAGGGGGGGGCACGGGGATAAGGGCCTAAGCGTTTGATTTTAAATCATTTTGTTTTTCTCGTGGTGAGCTTT
>CAIPYM010000045.1 GCA_903869345.1 uncultured Pseudomonadota bacterium | reverse complement strand
TCACCCACACCTTTTTCACTCAAACCCTCTCCACTACTTATTGGGACCAAACAGCTAATGACATCGCTGCGCAAAGAACACTCACGACTGAGGAAAAAAGGACTTTTCAAACGGCTATGCGTCGACTCGCCGGACCGTGGGATGCATTGCTCGCCAAAAGAGAGA
Source organism: uncultured Pseudomonadota bacterium (assembly GCA_903869345.1). Lineage (GTDB taxonomy): Bacteria > Pseudomonadota > Alphaproteobacteria > UBA9219 > UBA9219 > CAIPYM01. The sequence goes on along the minus strand of CAIPYM010000045.1, from coordinate 2,390 downwards.
CAGGCTGTGGGGCTTGTAAAGACGGATGTGCTGTTGGCCAAGGGGAAGCGTGTAGAAATCCCTCGCCTAATGGTGATCAGTTTCAAGTCCAGTTTGGGCAGCTTCAAAAAGCTTTGCTCGAAGGTGTGCATCGCGTTCAGGCAGCTTGTGCCGGAATGCAGCCTCCTTTGGAGGACATGCTTCAACCCATGACGTACGCCGACTTTTCGAGACGTGCGAGTGGATTGCTTGGAACACGATTCAACCCAAGAGATCCTACACATTCTTTGAAGGAAAACATAAAAATACCCGCTTATTCACCCGCCCTCTAACCCCTCCACCGCCCGACCAGCCTTCGCCTCCAGGATGCGCCGAGGGAGGTTTCGACGACGCGGCCTGCGGGGGCGAAGGCGTGGATCAGGGCTGTGGGGCTTGTGGCGAGGGCGACGTGCTGCGGTTGGCCGTCGTACCGGAACAGCAGCACGTCCCCTGGCTGGGGGGGCTCGCCCGAGGGCAGGGGGGTGAACCCGTGCTCCCGCAGCGCTTTTTCCAAACTTTGTCCGTCGGGGCGGGGGGCGTAGTCCTGCCGATCCTGAACCCTGAACCCGACCGCCCGCAGCGCCACGACGACAAGCCCGATGCAATCGAGCCCCACGCCGGGTGTGCGCCCCTGGTGGTGAAACGGCGTGCCGAGGCACGTCCGCGCGGCCTCCACCAGGCGGAGTCGGGTTTCAGGGGACATGGGGGGCTCCTTTCGTGTTCGTCGTCACGGCTTCTCTCCTCTCGTCACCCCGGCGAAGGCCGGGGTCCCGAGGGAGTCGTGTACCGCTCGGTCAAGCCCATCGAGGTCCCGGCCTTCGCCGGGACGACGGGGGAAGGGGATTCGTCATTCCGGCGGAAGCCGGAATCCCAAGGGAGTCGTGTACCGCTCGGCCAAGCCCATCGAGGTCCCGGCTTTCGCCGGGACGACGTTCTTTTACAACTCCTCGGGACGACGTTCTTTTTTGAATCGTCGTTTCCTAACTGTTCTTCGGCCGGCCCGCGATGACATGGGCTGCCGACAGAGCGCCGGTGGTGGCTCCGGTCGTTGTCAGGACCACGCGCACGTAACGCTGGGAACCTCGGTAGCCGACTTGCTGGATTTTGTTAGCGCCCGTCGCACTTGTGAGGGCGGCAAAGGTGGCCGAGAGGTCGGTGGTCGCGACGTTGTTGAACGTCACGTTGTCCGTCGAATGCTGGACCGAGGGCGTGTGGGTGCCATCGGTCCACGTGCCGAACTGCACGGCGATGACGGCGGAATCGTACCCGAAGAGGTCAACGGTTGTGCCGGTGGCCGTTCCGTTCACGCGGACCGCAGGGGCCAGCGAGGGGGTGACAACCACGTTGTTGGTGAGATCACGAAGGGTCATGGGATTCTCCTAAGGGTGGGGGGTGTGGAAAGTAAAAAATATCGTCCCGGCTTTTCCTTTCCACCGTCGTCCCGGCGTAGGCCGGGACCCCGAGGGACTTTTGTCACTGCTCTACCCAACTCCTCGAGATTCCAGCTTTCGCCGGAAGGGCGGTTGTGGGGCTCACCCCCGCACTTCGATCAGCGGAATCGGGGCTGAGCCTTGAGCGTCATCGTGAGACGTGATCGCCAGGCGGTCGGTGTCAAAGCGCACAGGGACATCGAACAAAAACCCGGCGGTCAGAATCTGGCCCTCGGCAGGCGGCGTGGCAAACGTCACAACGCCCGTGGTCGTGTCCACGCTCCATCCGGTTGTCTGCAGGACCCCGTCCCGAGCGACGATCACACTGCCAGGGACGGGCTTGCGGATCGGGCGCGGGATCGGTTCCTTTCCTCCGGGGTAGCGCTTGACAAGCTGGAACGTCACGGTGCTCCCGTCGCCCGTCCCGAGCGGTTGATCATTTCCGCGCGGGGCGCTGCGTCCGTCGGGAGCCGAGGAAAAATCGGTCCCGTCGCGCAGACGGAAACCGCGAGCGCGTCCGGCGCGGGCCTGAAAGAACGCGACGAGCACCGCGAGGTCCGCCGGGCTTTGAAGGCCCGTTCGCGCGTCGAACACGCGCCGCGCTTGGCTCCACACTTGGTTCCGTTGCTCGCGCCCGTTGGGCAGGGTCACTACTTCGGTGCGGAACTGCGGCCCGCCCGCCGATCCATAAAGGACCTTCAGGGGCAAGCGAATTTCGTCAAAGGTCATGGGGGGCTCCAGAGGACAGAGGGCAGGGATCAGAGGGCAGAGGGCAGACAACAGGGATCAGAGGACTACAAGGACCTTCTCAAAACAGTCGTCACCCCGGCGAAAGCCGGGGTCCCGAGGGAGTCGTGTACCGCTCGACCCAACTCCTCGAGGTCCCGGCCTTCGCCGGGACGACGTGCTTTTAAAACCCCTCGAGATTCCGGCTTCCGCCGG
>CAIPYM010000044.1 GCA_903869345.1 uncultured Pseudomonadota bacterium | reverse complement strand
ATGGGGGCTGAAGGCGCGGATTCTGAGTGTGGGTCTCAGCGCGGGGACCGTGGCGGCGGGGCTGATGGTCACCTTCCCCGGTCTGCTGGATCCTCAGTGGGATGGGTACGATTCACGGGTCAAGGCGTATTTCCTGGATGTGATTGCGGAGGCCAAGCCCCTTGTTGGGCGCGACCTGTCATGGGGGGCGTTTCTGGGTTTTCTGGGCCCCGTGGGGGCGTGGGGTGCTCTGGCTTTTTGGGCAGGACGACGTCGTCATAGCGCGATGGTGTGGGGAGCGGCTCTTTCTTTTCCGGTGCTTCTTCAGGTGGAAACTCTGCTGTTTTTGTCCAACCTTCGGGGCTTGGCCCTGGCCGTGTTGGTGGTGTTTTTTAGTCTCCCGGTGGGGGCGGCGTTAGGCGTGACTGTGATCAGGGTGCTGCGGCGAAGACAGCTTGCCGCCCAAGGGTGGTGGTTTGCCTTGGCCTTTGCGATTTTTGTGCATTTTGGGCTTGTTTTGGCGTTTCAGGGACGCCTCGGGACGTACCTCAGCGTCTTGATGATTCCTTCGCTGGCCGTGGCCCTCGTTCTGGGCGGTGTGTGGGTTCGGTGGCACACGCGATTCACAACCGTTCTGTTGCGCGGGCTGTTGGGGGGAAGCCTTATGACCGCTTGGATCGTTCTGTTGTCCGTGTTGGGAGCCGGATCGGTTTCCTGGGCCCAGCGGACGTTGCTCTTCCCTTCGATGCAGGCCGTGGCGCGCGTGGATGCGGTGGCGGCGTGCGACCCGCGAACGCTTGCGTTTGTTGTGAACAACCCGGCGCTTTTCGGGGCCCCCGCGCTCAGCCTCGTGGTGGTGGACCAAAACCTTCCACCGGCCGTTGCCTTTTTTGCCCCCCGTGTGAAGCTATTCTCGTTGGGTTTTTACACCCCCGATCCTGCAGCGGCGGACATGATTACGCTGTTCACCACCCAAAACGCGGACGAGGTGCGGCGTTTGCTGGACGCTCGGGGCGTGGAGGCGATGCTGTTGTGTGTGCGTTCTTCGTCGAAGGAGGAGGAGTCACCGGAGCGGGAGGACGAGGAGAAGGGCTTGTTCACCCATGCCCAAACGGTCTCTCTTCCGTGGCTTCACCGCCTCACGTTCCCCTCGGCCCCCGGTTGGGGGATGTTCGCGGTTGAACGACCCGAGGCGGCGCGGTAGAGGGGCAGGGCCCCCAAACGTTGAGTGCGAATCATGCGCGACCTTTTGTGCTCTTCTCGTCGCTCGATCTGGAATGACGCCCTGGTTCCGGTTCTGCTGGCGCTTGTGTACGTGGCGTTTTGCTTTCTGATGCAGGATCCAACGTACTTTCCTTTGAACGGAATCCTCACGGACGTCGACTCTTACGTACGTTTAATTCAGGTGAGGGACTGGCTGAACGGAGCAGGGTGGTACGACACGACGGTGCGGGCGACGGTCGTGCCTTACGCGACGCATTGGACACGGGTACCCGATCTTCTGATTGCGGGGATTACGAAACCCTTTGTTCCCTTCGTGGGCATGAATCAATCGCTGTTTATCGCGGCGTTTCTGGCGCCGCTGGTGCTGCTGGCGGTCCTTCTCATGATCGTCCAGGGGCTTGTGCGGGAGCTTGTGCCGGGCCGACATCCGTGGGCGGCGGTACTCGCGACGATGTGTGCAGTCTCGGCGTTGGTGGTGGCCTTCACGCCGGGGCAGGTGGGGCACCATTCGTACGGGCTCTTGGGGTACGCGTCTACGCTGTGGGCCTTGGTGTACGGGGTACGGCGGGGCTTTGAATCGCGGGCGCTGGGATTGGTGTTGGGCGGCCTCTTCACGGGCCTGATGGTCGGCGCGACGGTTGAGATGTTTATGGGGCTTGGGGTGTTTGCGGGGGCGCTTTATGGGTTCGAGATTTGGAAGAACGAACGCAGTGTGTTGCGAACGCTGACGTTGTGGTCTTTAGGACTGACGGGTGGAATCACGCTGGGGGTATTGTTGGCGCGACCGCCGACGGCGTTTTTTGATGTGTTCTACGACCGTGTGTCGGTGGTGTATGTCGCGGCGGCGGCGGGAGGCCTCGTGCTGTGTCTTTTGGCACAGCACGTGTTCAGTCGATGGGGGTTAAAGGCGCGGCTTTTGGGCGTGGGCCTCAGCGCGGGGGCCGTGGCAACGCTGTTGATCGCCCCTTTCCCCGGCCTTCTGGATCCCCAGTGGTATGGGTACGACCCACGAGTGAAGGACTACACGGTTCAAACAATCCCCGATGCGATGTCGTGGGTCGCGCGGTATGGGGCGGTGCGGTTGGGTCTCCTTGCGGCGGTTGGGGGATGGGGGGGGCTTGGGCTTTTTGCCCTCAAACGCCGCTCGGCTGGAGCGGGATGGCTGGCTGTCCTTGCCGCGCCGTTTCTCATTCAACGCCTGGCTGTCGCGTGCATGGCTGACCCTACGAGTATTAACGCCGCTCTCAGTCTGCTTGTATTCAGTCTGCCCGTCTTGGTGTGCCTCGGAATCGCGGCGTGGATGGTTTGGCGTCGGCGTTCGGCGCTGCGGGGATGGTGGTTGGCGCTGGCGATCTCGTTGGTATTTTTTCTCGGGCTTTTCGTGTTTTTGCAACACCGCGTTATCACGTATCTGAGTCTACTCTTGGTGCCTCCGTTGGCGGCTGCCTTCATCGTCGGGGGACAAGAGGTTGCGAGGTGTTTTCGCACCCGCGTATGGACCCTTGGGAACCGAAGGACGTTTTCGATCCTGTTGATGGGGTTATTCCTTTCGTCGTCTGTTTTCGTCGCGGAGCAGCGTTCCTTTTGGAGGTCTCTCCCGTTCTACCCGGCTCTTAAGGCGGCCATTTATGCACGGTTTCAGACGTTAAACTGTGATTCTCAGAGTCTTGCCATCCCTCTGCGCGACCCCGCTTTTTTTGAAGGGCGTTTGCCAGAGCGCTTGGCGGTTCATGATGGGGCTGGAGCAAGCCTCACGTTCTTTGCGCCTCAGAAAGTGCTTGCGCTGGGGGCGTTTGTTCCGTCCCCCAGTGTCATGGACATGGTGACACTGTTTGCGACAAACGACGAAGACGTGGTAAAGGGGATTGTAACGGCGAATCGGTTAGACGCCGTTGTCTTATGCCGTCCGTGGACAAAAATCGTCTTCACACCCGGAGGGCCAAACCGTTTTATGAACCGCTTGCTCGAAGGGCGGGAGGTTCCTTCGTGGCTCAAATCTCATGAATTTCCTTCAGCTCCCGGTTGGGTTGTGTTCACGGTGGAGCCACCAAACGCAGGAGAAAACGGGAAGGAATTAGGGGTTCCAGGCCTTGCCCCTAATTCATGACTCGGTTGGTCATAAAGGTTGACAATTGGCCGCAGGAGGTCCATCCTGGGGACCCTCAGGGGGTGCGCAGATGAGGCCCCCGGCTTTTGACGTTTAGGAGACAATCCCGATGCCAACCTCGACACCCTTCACGCGCCCAAATCGTGTTCACCATGCCTACGAGCTGATTGGCGCGACGCCGGTCGTCCGGTTGAACCGAATTGTGCCTGAGGGCAGTGCGACGGTGTGGGTCAAGTTGGAAAGTGCGAACCCCGGCGGGTCCGTGAAAGACCGCATTGCGCTCGCGATGTTGGACGATGCCGAGGCACGGGGCGTCCTGAAGCCGGGGATGATTGTGCTGGAGGCGACCAGCGGTAACACGGGCGTGGGATTGGCGTTTGTCGCGGCCGCCAAGGGGTACCTGGCCACGCTCGTGATGCCGGACACCATGACGTTGGAACGGCGAGCTCTGCTGAAAGCGTACGGGGCGAACCTGGTTCTGACTCCGGGGGCGCTGGGGATGAAGGGAGCGGTTGATAAGGCCGAGGAACTGGCCAAGGGCAATCCGCAGTTTTTCCTCGTACGGCAGTTTGATAACTCCGCTAACCCTGCCGCGCATCGCACGACGACGGCGCTTGAAATCTTGGACCAAGTGCCCGAGATCGACGCTTTTGTGGCGGGCATTGGAACGGGCGGCACGATCACGGGCGTGGGCGAGGTGTTGGCTGAGAAGAAGCAGGGAACGTTGGTGGTCGCCGTGGAGCCGCTGGACAGCCCCCTTTTGACGCAAGGCAAGCCGGGGCCGCATAAAATCCAAGGCATCGGGGCGAACTTTATTCCCTCCATTCTGAACCGGCAGGCTTTTCAGCGCGTGGAGGATGTGGGGTATCCCGAGGCGCTCGCCATCGCGCGGCGTTTGGCGCGTGAGGAGGGCCTGCTCACGGGCCTTTCGACGGGGGCGATTGTTCATGTGGCTTTGAAGATCGCGGCGGAGCTAGGGGCCGGGAAAACGGTCGTGGCGATTCTCTGCGACACGGGCGAGCGTTACCTCAGCCATCCCTTGTTTGCTGAGGCTGATAGCGAAGGCGCGCCGCCCGGACCTTGACAGGGGGAGCCAGGGCTGTAGAAATCCCCGGCGTCGGGCGGAAAGCCGCTCGAACGATCGCTTTCCTGTCCCCTTCGTTTGACCTGTCTCCCCGTTGGGGAAGCCTGGGGTGTTGATGAAATTCTTTGCTTTCCGCTGGAGGGTGCGCCTCGCGTCGGTTGTCCTTGGGGTTGCTGTGTTGCTCGGCAGCGCGTGCGGCTCGGCGGAGGCTAGGGGCACGCATCATCATCGCTCCGCGACCACCTGGTCCCCTCCACCCTATGCCGACATTGTGATTGAGGCCTCGACGGGCCGTGTTCTGCGGTCCACGAGCGCGGCCCAAACGCGTCATCCGGCCTCGCTCACGAAAATGATGACCCTGTACCTGACGTTCAAAGCACTGGAGGAAGGACGTCTGCGGATGGACCAACCGCTCCCCGTTTCCGCGAATGCCGCGCGACAGGCACCCACGAAATTGGGCCTTCGGGTGGGGCGCACCATCCGGGTGCGAGACGCCATTCTTGGCCTTGTCACGGAATCCGCGAACGATGCGGCGGTGGTGTTGGCCGAGGCCCTCGGCGGCACGGAATCCGCGTTTGCGCAGAAAATGACGCGCACGGCGAAAACCCTTGGGATGAACAGCACCGTGTTCCGCAACGCCTCGGGGTTGCCCAACCCGCAACAGGTCACGACGGCACGGGACATGGCACTTTTGGGGTACGCTCTGGTCGCGCATTACCCGACCTATTACCCGGTTTTTCGGCAAGCGACGTTTGCTTACGGGGAAGAGATCCATCGCAACCATAACCACCTGATGGAACGCTACACGGGGATGGACGGCATTAAGACGGGGTATGTGCGCGCCTCGGGGTTTAACCTTGTGGCGTCGGCCACGCGGGGCGGAACACGCCTGATCGGGGTTGTGTTCGGTGGACGCTCGGCCGCGCAGCGTGACCGGACGATGGAGGCGATTCTGGACTCGTCGTTTGCGAATGTGGCGAGCCAAGGGTCCTCCCGTGGAACCAAGGCATCCTCCCTCCCGTTGCCGGGGAAGAATGGAACTTCCGTTCTTCAAGTTGCCGCGTATCAGGAGCGGACCGCCCGTGTTGGCGGCGGCCCCTCCTTGTCGGGGCCAGGGGCCAAGCCCGCCGTGCCGACGGATTCCTCATGGACTGTGCGCGTGGGCGGGACGTACAGCGACGCGGCGACGGGACGGCAGGCGCTGGAGGGGTTGCGTTTGCGCCCGGATTTGCGCTTGGCGGCAGGGGCTCGGCCCGCGTTGCGTGAGGTGCCGACGGGGGATGGGGGTGTTCTCTACCAACTGGTGTTTGAAGGCTTCTCGCCCGAGGACGCTCAGGCCGTGTGTGCGTCCATGGTCGCCTACGGGGGGCGGTGCGCAGCTGTTCCGCCTGCAGGTTCATCGCCTCGTGACGACGTTTCTCGCGTGAAGCCCTGAGGCGGCCCCCCGAGGCGGGTAGCTTTCGGCGCGGGTCTTCGGTAAAAAGCGCGTCTACTTTTCGTTCCTTCCTCTTTGATTCAGGAGAATCCCATGGCTGCGACGTCGACGGTGAGCAACGGTGAAGTTTCGAGCGAACGCTTGCGTGCGTTCGTCGCGCGGATTGAGAAATTGGAAGCGGATAAGACCACGGTTCAAGACGACCTCAAGGACGTCTATGCCGAGGCCAAGGGGACGGGGTTCGATGTCCGTATTTTGCGCCAGATCATTCGTCTTCGGCGCATTGATAAGGCGGACCGTCAGGAACAAGAAGAGCTTCTGGAACTGTACAAAGCTGCGCTCGGCATGGACGAGGGTCTTTCACTCGCCGATCAACGCGCGGCGTAGGGTTCCTTTTTCCTCCCAGCGCTATCTCTCTCCCGTCATTCCGGCGGAAGCCGGAATCCAGAGCCAATTTCCGTGACGAAATGAAAATGGATCCCGGCTTTCGCCGAGGTGACGGTGCAAAAAGAAGTGACGGTGAAAAGGAGCCAGCGAAGAGGAATATTCCACGGCTCCCAGCCCTCTCCCTTATCCTTTGAGTGCATCCGCGAAGATGGCCGGACCTGCCCTAAGACTTTCGTGTGAAATTGTCAGGGGGGGCATAATCTGGAAAAACTCAGTGCGGTTGCCCTTGACGATCAAACCGTTTGCACGGGCCTTGAGCTCGACGTGATCATAGGTCGCGCCCTCCGGGATCTGAACGCCGATCTCAAGCCCATGCCCGCGAACCGCGCGCACGAGCCCTTTCTTTTCAAGGTCGCGTAGAAAATCGAAAGCAACCTTGCCTTTGGCATCGGCCATGTCCCACGTGCGCTCGCGCCGATGGATCTCAAGCGTCTTGAGAGCGGCAGCGGCGGCAAGGGGGTTCCACCCGAAGGTCGATATGAGGTTTGCTTTGGCGGCGGCCTTGGCAGCATAAGGCTCACGCAGAACAGCCGTTGAAAGCGTGCCCGAACCGTTGGCGATTGCCTTGGCCAAAACCAGGATGTCCGGCACGATGCCTTCCCGTTGACTGGCGAAAAGCGCACCCCCGGTGCGCGAAAAACCCGTGCCGACCTCGTCGAGGATCAGCAACGTGCCGTGTTTTCGCAAAAGATCCTGTGTTTGTGAGAGATACCCCTGCGCAGGCACAAGCGCCGAACCATGACCAGTGACGACTCCGCCCTCCGTGACGAGGGCCGCGACATCCTGTTGAGCCAGCCGCGTTTCGAGCCGCGTCAGAAAAGCAGCCAGATCATCCTGGGTCAGCGGGTACTCCCACTGCTCGATGTTCGGCACGAGCGGGGCGAAGGGCTTCTGGACATCCTCGGGGGCTCCGAGCGCCATCGAGGCAAACAGCTGCCCGTGGTAGGCTTTCTTGAACCCAATCACGCAAGGACGATCCGTGACGGTACGGGCGACCTTGATCGCGACCTCCATGGCCTCGGTGCCGCCCGTCGAGCGAATGCAGCAGGTGAGTCCGGACGGCAACGCGGCCGTCAGCGCTTCAGCGAATTGGCTTTGAATGTCGCACGAATGCCACATCGCAACGCCGGTGCCTTTATCGAGTTGTGCGCGAAGAGCCTCGGTGACTTCCGGGTGGTTCCAGCCCAAATTCGCGACGTTCCAACCTGCTGTGAAGTCGATGTATTTCTTGCCCGAAGGATCGTAAAGAAATTCCCCCTTGGCCTTGCTGATTTCAAAAATATGAGCATGCGCATCGCGGTAGAGAATACGACGGTGGAGCATTAAGATTCCCTCCGAAGGTGTGGGGATTGAAACGGCGAAAGGGGGCACGTGCATGTTGAGGCGCGGCGACCCTGATCATGTCCCCTCAGTGCGCGAAGTGGCGCAGGCCCGTGAAGAGCATGGCGACGCCAGCCTTGTCGGCGGCCTCAATCACCTCGGCGTCCCGAATGGAGCCGCCCGGTTGGATGACGGACGTGGCCCCGGCTTCCAGGGCGGCGATCAGGCCGTCGGCGAAGGGGAAATACGCATCCGAGGCGACGGCGGTTCCCGCGAGCGGGTTGCCGGAGAGGTTCGCGGTGCGCGCGGCGTCTTGTGCCTTGAGAACGGCAATCCGCGACGAATCCAGGCGGCTCATCTGGCCCGCGCCGATGCCGACGGTTGCGCCGTCTTTGGCGTAGACGATGGCGTTGGACTTCACGTGCTTGGCGACGGTGAACGCGAACAGCAGGTCCTCGCGCTCGGCGTCGGTCGGGGCGCGGCGCGTGACGACCTTGAACGTGCTCGGGTCGCCCACCAGCGCATCGCGGGTCTGCGCGAGGTAGCCCCCGAGGACCGACCGCACCGTGACCCCGGAGGCCGCGCGGTTGGCTAGCGTGCGCGTGAGCAAAAGCCGCACGTTGGGTTTGGCGGCGAGCGCGGCCACGGCCTCGTCCTCGGCGTCGGGCGCGATGACGACTTCGACGAACCGCTCGGCAATCGCCCTCGCCGTGGGGCCGTCAAGCGGTTGGCTGCACGCGATGATTCCCCCAAAGGCGCTGACGGGGTCGGTGGCGAGGGCGCGGCGGTAGGCCGTCAAAAGATCGGGCCCTGTGGCCACGCCTGAGGGGTTGGCGTGTTTGATGATCGTGACAGCGGGCTTGTCCGGGAACTCGCTGACAAGGGACAGTGCGGCCGAGGCGTCCGCGATGTTGTTGTAACTCAGCTCCTTGCCTTGGGCTTGCACCGCCTTTGCCAACCCCTCGGCGGGGTCCGTCACGTAAAACGCCGCTGTCTGATGCGGATTCTCGCCGTACCGCAAACGCTGCCGAAGCTGTGCGGTGACGGTGAGAGTCTCCGGGAAGGTCTCGCCCTGCTGCGTGGCAAACCACGTGGCAATGGCGGAATCGTAGCGGGCCGTGTGCGCAAACGCCGCCGCCGCGAGTCGTTGTCGGAAGGGCAGTGTGGTCGCCCCGTTGTGCGCGTCGAGTTCGGCCAAAAGGTCATCGTACTGCGCGGGGTCGGTCAGGACCGCGACGCCAGCGTGGTTCTTGGCCGCTGAGCGGATCATCGCCGGGCCGCCAATGTCGATGTTTTCGATGCACGTCGCAGCGTCGGCCCCTTGAGCGACCGTGGCGCGGAAGGGGTAGAGGTTCACGACCAGCAGATCAATCGGAGGAATCTCGGACTTGGCGGCTTCGGCCTCGTGCGTGGCGTTGCCGCGCACCTGCAAGAGCCCTCCGTGAACCTTGGGGTGCAACGTCTTGACGCGCCCGTCCATCATTTCGGGAAAGCCCGTGTAGGCGCTGATGTCCTCGACCGGAAGCCCGGCCTCCCGCAACGTGGCCGCCGAACCGCCGGTGGACAAAAGCGCCACGCCGCGCCGCGCAAGCTCGCGCGCGAGCCCGACCAGGCCGTTTTTATCGGAGACAGACAACACAGCGCGAGCGGGGCGGCAGAGGGTCATCGGGAGCAACATTCGAAAGCTAGGGTGGATCAACAACGGTACGCGCCCCTGACGAGCCCGCCCACGCCCCTTTTGCCTTGCGCAACGGACGGAGGCAAGCACCGCCTTGACCGATTGGCCGTTATCGGCCACAACCGGGGCGTTCGCAGCTTCTCGTTCCCTTGCGGCTATGCCGAGTCTCAAAGACCTCAAGAATCGCATTTCGTCGGTGCGTTCGACGCGCAAGATCACCTCGGCCATGAAAATGGTTGCGGCGAGCAAGCTACGCTATGCCCAAGATCAAGCCCACAAGTCCGATCCGTACGCTCAACACCTCGCGGCTCTGCTGCGCCAGACCGAGGCTCAGCAGGCGCTCACCGACCTTCCTCGGTCCAGGATGCTGCGGTCCGCCCCCCCGCGCGAAGACGGGGCGCGAGTTCTGCTTCTTGTCGTGACATCCGACAGAGGCCTCTGCGGGGCGTTCAATGGCATGATGGTCCGCGAGGCGCGTCGGCGAATCGCTGCCCTCGAATCCTCCGGCGCCCACGTCCAACTTCTTTGCCTGGGGCGCAAGGGTCGGGACCAGCTGCGCCGAGTGCACGGCGCAAAAATGCTCGCGTTGTTCGACGATAAAATTCCGCGCCGCCGTGTGGAGCTTTCTTTCGCCGAAGGGGTTGCGGCTGCCCTTCGCGCCCTGTTTGAAGCCGGTGAGGTGGACGAGGTCCACGCTGTCTTCGGTCACTTCAAGTCCGCGATTGCCCAGGTGGTTACGTGGGAACGTTTGCTGCCGATTTCGGTGCCTTCGACCCCGGCGTCCCTTCCGAATCAAGAAAACGGGGACATGACGGATTCCGCCGCGCCGGAAATCCTCAGCGAACCCAACCTGGCGATTGTGTTGGACCGGTTGGCGGCACGCTTTCTTGCCGCGCGGCTTTATGGAATCCTGGTGGACAGTGCCGTCAGCGAACAAAGCGCCCGCACCATGGCCATGGACAACGCGACGCGCAACGCGGGCGAGATGATCGACCGCTTAACCCTTGTTTATAACCGCAGCCGTCAGGCCGCGATCACACGGGAACTTGTTGAAATCATCTCGGGCGCGGAGGCCTTGTAATCCCCATGACGACTCTTTCTTCCCCCTCGCTTTCTTCTTCAGCTGACTCCCCCCGCCGCCAAGGGCACATCCTTCAGGTCATGGGCGGCGCCGTGGTGGATGTTCACTTCGAGGAAGGACTTCCCCCCATTCTGAACGCGCTGACGACGGAGAACGAGGGCAAGACTCTGGTCCTGGAAGTCGCGCAACACTTGGGCGAAAACACCGTCCGCACCATCGCCATGGACACAACCGACGGGTTGCAGCGCGGGCAGACCGTCACCGACACGGGCGGCCCCATTTCGGTGCCCGTGGGTCCCGGCACATTGGGGCGCATCCTGAACGTCGTGGGGGAGGCCGTGGACGAACGGGGCCCCGTGGAAGCCGTCAAGCGCATGCCCATTCACCGCAGCGCCCCCACCTTTGAAGAACAGGCGACGGAACAGCAAATCCTCGTAACGGGGATCAAGGTCGTGGACCTTCTCGCGCCCTACGCACGGGGCGGCAAGATTGGCCTGTTCGGTGGTGCAGGTGTCGGCAAGACGGTGCTCATCCAGGAGCTCATCAACAACATCGCCAAGGCGCATGGCGGTTATTCAGTGTTCGCGGGTGTTGGCGAGCGCACGCGCGAGGGCAATGACCTTTACCACGAAATGATCAACTCGGGGATCGTGAAGACCGACGGTCCTGGCTCAAAAGTCGCGCTTGTGTACGGCCAGATGAACGAACCACCCGGCGCACGCGCCCGCGTTGGACTCACGGGTCTTACGCTGGCCGAATACTTCCGCGACGAGGAAGGGCAAGATGTTCTTTTGTTCATCGACAATATTTTCCGGTTCACCCAAGCGGGCTCTGAAATCTCGGTTCTCCTCGGACGAATCCCCTCCGCCGTCGGGTACCAGCCGACCTTGGCCACCGACATGGGAACCCTGCAGGAGCGAATCACGAGCACCACCAAGGGCTCGATCACCTCGGTCCAAGCGATTTACGTGCCCGCCGACGACCTGACCGATCCGGCCCCTGCCACTGCGTTCGCGCACCTGGATGCGACAACCGTTCTTTCGCGTCAGATTGCCGAGCTTGGCATCTACCCGGCCGTGGACCCGCTCGACAGCACCAGCCGCATGCTGGACCCGCGGATTGTGGGAGACGAGCACTACGCCGTGGCGCGGGGTGTACAAAAAGTCCTCCAGACTTACAAGTCGCTGCAGGACATCATCGCCATTCTGGGTGTGGATGAACTGTCGGAGGACGACCGCCTGGTCGTGGCGCGGGCACGGAAGATCCAGCGCTTCCTTTCCCAACCCTTCCACGTCGCCGAAGTGTTCACGGGCACACCGGGCGTGTTCGTCAAAATGGACGATACCATCAAGGCGTTCAAAGGCATCCTCGCGGGCGATTACGACCACCTTCCCGAAGCCGCCTTCTACATGGTCGGCACCATCGAGGAAGCTATCGCCAAGGCTGAAACCCTCACCAAGGCAGCGGCATAGCGTCGTTTTCCCAGCCTTCCGCATTCTCTTCAGAATCACTGCACTTGTGGTAGAAGGGGAAGGGGCCCCTGTTCTTCCGGGCGGGTTCGGCTCCAAGGGGGAATTCTGCACGCAGGGCTTTGACGCGCCACGATGTTGTCGCTTCGGTT
>CAIPYM010000043.1 GCA_903869345.1 uncultured Pseudomonadota bacterium | reverse complement strand
TGCTGGATCGCTACGCCGATTTTCTGAAAGAGCGCAACGAGCTCGGTCAATTCAAACACCGCACGCTGCGCAGCGCTGTTCGCAGTCTTCGATCAAACTTGCCCTTCCTTTTTACCTTCAAAAACTTTCCTCACCTCGCCATCCCTTCAACCACAAACTCCTGCGACGGCTCCTTCGCTCACTGGAAAAATAAGGTCAAAATCCATCGCGGCCTCTGCCCCTCACGGCGTTCCAAAATGATCGCCTTCCTCCTCTCAAACCCCTAATTTCACCCACCCATTTTGTCCATTATGCCAGAAAAAATTAAGCCCCACCCAGGTCACCGAGATTCAACGCCGCGCCCAGGCCTGGAAACCCTCTCCGGCTTCTGCACGCTGATCACCGAGGGGTGAGGAACGGCGGACCAACAGAAGGAGGATATGACACCTTTAATCCGCTTGATGCGCCGTGAGGAACATCGCTTTTTCTAGTGCGGCGAAGAATTGCTGGTAGGGCAGGGGGTCCTCAATGGCCGTCACGTTGTACTGAGCATTTGCGCGGACAAGAAGTTGCTGGGGGCCGTGATCACGCACGCTGACCGTCATCCGCATGGAATACCCGTTGAGTTTTGTACCGCTGACCGTGCTGAGCGTGGCGTCGGCCTTATCAATGACAAACCCAAGATCCTGCAACGTCGCAATCACGGTTCGCAGGGTTTTCGTTTTATCCGTCGTATCAAAAACCCGGCTTTGAAGGCTCCGCAACGCGACCTGACTCGTCGCCGAGGACAACACTTGGTCGCGGCTATCGGTTTGGCAGCCAGCGAGCATGAAAAGGGAAACGCTCGCCAACGCCAAGGTACGCAACAGAGACATGAAAAACTCCTTAAGAGCCGTGTGAATCAGGCGAGGGCAGGGGGGTTAGATGTTCTGCGCGGTCAAGAACACCGATTGCGAAAGTTTCTCAAAAAACTCCTTATACAATTCAGGAGCTGTCAGTGCTTCGGTGGTTGAAACGTGGCCTTGCGTATTCCACACAATGCGCTGAAAGGTTACGCGAACCGCCGTTTCATGGGCGTTGACGGGATGCGTGACGAGACTCACGCGGATTTTTTGTTCCTTATCAATTGGCATCGTGACGCCCGCCAAAAGAGCAACCACAACAGCGCCCACGACTTGTCCGGTCTCGGTTGCATCACGGTTCTTAGAGCCGACGACAACGCCAACCTCGGCTGAGCTTTCCTCCAACGAAAAGCCAAGGTCCTGAAGAACCTGGGCCCCGGCAATCAGAATCTTTTTCTCGTCGGTGGTCTCAAAGCGCCGGGTCTGAAGCTGGCGTTGCTGCAAACTTTCCTGCGTGAGCTCCAAAGCTTCTTTTGGCACGGTCGGGGCGCATGCGGCCACGAAAAAACACGCCAACAGACAGAAGGCAACGACGTGACGCATGAGCAGACGGCCTTAGAAAGTGGAGGAACGGTAAGCGTAGTCCCGGACTTTTCCGGAATCGTCGAATTTGACGATGATGGTGAGGGTCCGCTGCGTTGTGCTGGAGGCCCCGGAACCACCGTTGAACCCAAACAGGATCAAGCCGAGGCCACCGGAGGACGTGGAATACACTTTCTCGGTGGAAACCTTGTCATAGACCCACGTTTCACGGCGTTGATCGTCGGTTGTCACCATGTTGGGTGAACCGAGTGCCTCAACAACTTCCGCCGAACTCATGCCGTTATGAATCTCGCGCTGTGCGCTCGCAACGGTCAAGCGGCCCTTATCAGCGTTCGATACGGCGTCCCGATGGTTCTCGGCACCCATGGTGCACGCGGCCAAAGGAAGGATGAGCAGGGCCAAAAGGACGATCTTACGCATGGGCGAATCACTCCTCGGAGAAACCTTACGAACAGAAGGCCATTTAACATGCGGGGAATTCGGAAACAAGGAATCCCGAATGTCCAATAATCCATATTATGTTAAATCGCGACGAGGGATGCGGAGGGAAGAACGGTTTGTCGGCCCTTGTGCTCTTCACAGCTGCTTTTTTCGGTTCTCCTGGGTTACGCAAAGCACTTATTGATTCTCCGGCACGGCGTCCACCGCATCGTAGCGCACGCCTCGGAGGTAAAGTCCCTGGGCCGGGGCCGTCGGACCGCCGCGCGTCCGGTCACAGGCTTTGAAAGCCTGCGCGAGGTCGTCCAGGCTCCAGAGCCCCAGGCCGACAAGCGCCACGGTGCCCACCATGATGCGCACCTGGTGGTAAAGGAACGACCGTGCCTCGACAAATCCGGTCAGAATTTCGCCGTCGCGGACCCATTCCAAGCGGTCCAACGTTCGCACAGGGCCGCTGGCCTGGCATCCTTGGGCGCGGAACGTCGAAAAATCGTGGCGGCCAAGCAGAATCGCCGAGGCCTGGTTCATCCGGCCTTCATCCAAGGGACGGCGAACATGTCCGACGCGATGGGCCTCCAGAACCGGCGGAGCCGCGCGGTTGAGGATGCGGTAGCGGTAAAAACGTTGCCGCGCATCGAACCGTGCATGGAACGTTTCGGGGACGGACTCGGCCAAAAGCACCGTCACCGGATGAGGCCGTACAAGAGCGTTCAGGGCCTCGCGCAACCGCTCGGGCGAAAGAGCGCGGCCCAGGTCGGCATGGGCCACCTGTCCGTCCGCATGAACCCCCGCGTCCGTGCGCCCTGCCCCTTGCACAAACACCGCCTCCCCGCCGTTCAAGCGCCCGAGGGCTTCTTCCAGAACCTCTTGGACCGACAGAGCATTCGCCTGCTTTTGCCAGCCCGCGAACCCCGCGCCGTCGTATTCCAGGGTGAGTTTCCAGCGGGTCATGGCTTTTTATGGGGGGGAAAGCTTACTAAGGCCTCTTGTCGAAGTCCTAACAGTTGCGGGGCAATCAGGGCCAGAGGGTCTGCCCCTTCCAGAGGACAAGTCGTTAAGCATTTCATGCATTGCCAACCATAGCCGCCTTCTTATTCCCATGTTCTTTCGAAAATCACGCAACAAGGCTATCGGACCTCTCATAGCAAGCCCCCCCCCTCACACTACACAACAAATGCTTTCACGCCAACCGCGCTCCTGCGGTGAGTCTCAGCCCCCGGAGGAACGCCGCGCCATCGGTCGGCTGGCGTCCGGGGCGTTGGACGGTCACAAGGCGCAAGGTGCCACCCCCTCCGCACGCAACAACGGCCTGATCGTTGATCAGGGTCCCCGGCACAGAAGAAGAGGGCTCGGCCCTCTCCCCTGCCCCCGTCGTTGCGCGTCCGGGTGCCGAAATGTGTAAAAGTTCGACCTCCAGCACTTTCACGCGCTCGTCCCCGCACGTGAAGGACGCTCCGGGATGCGGGGCCAAGGCCCGCACGCGGCGATCAAGAACGTCCGCCGATTCCTCCCACCGAAGGTCTTCATCCTCGCGCGTGATTTTCGCCGCGTACGTAGCGCCCTCGGGCGGCTGCGGTTCGGCCCGCAGCGTGCCCGCACGGACCCCCTCCAGCGCCGTGTTGATGAGCCCTGCCCCTAGAGCGCTCAGTTCCTCGTGCAACGCGCCTGTCGTCATATGAGGCCCGATGGACACGTTAGCTTGCAAAAGCATGGGGCCCGTATCAAGCCCCTCCCCCATCAGCATGATGGTCACGCCCGTTTGCGCGTCGCCCGCTTCAATCGCCCGCTGAATCGGCGCGGCCCCGCGCCAACGCGGCAACAGCGAGGCGTGGACGTTCAGGCATCCCAAGCGCGGCACCGCAAGAACAGCTGCGGGCAGCAAAAGCCCATAGGCCACGACCACGATCGCGTCCGGAGCCAGGTCCCGGATCGCGTTTGTTTCTTCCTCCCCCCGAAGACTGACGGGGGTCCGAACAACAAGCCCGAGGGAGCGCGCAAACCGCTCAACCGGCGAGGCGCGCAGCTCGCGCCCTCGTCCCGCCGGACGCGGCGGTTGGGTGTAAACGGCCACAACCTCGTGGCCCGCGTGATGAAGGGCGTGAAGGGTGGGCACCGCAAAATCCGACGTGCCCATGAAGATAAGACGTAGTTGGCTCACGGTACCTGGAGGTTCCCTTCCTCCTCCCACAACGCACGCGGTCGCCCGGCAGCAAGAAGCGTGAGCCCGCGCTCCATCACCTCCGCCAAGGGGCGCACCACCACGTGCTTGTCAAACCCGTTCGCGTGCAAAAGGTGTTCTCGGTCGGTCATGATGCCAACATGGTTTTCTTTAAAAAACAGAAGGTCTCCGCGCTGCCAGATCGTCTCCGACCAGGCCCCTTCCAGCGGGTGCCCGAACAGAGCGCGTTGTTGGTCGCTATCGCGCGGCGCCTCCAGGCCCGCCAGATCCAACACCAGCTGCAAAAGGCCCGAGCAATCGATCCCCAGCGGAGTCCGCCCGCCCCACAAGTAAGGGACGCCCAAAAGCCGTCCGGCCGTTAGCACATAATCGGGTTCCAGCAGGGCCTCACTCGGTACAACGTCCGAGGCCGCGACATACCCGCCGCTGCTGAGAGCGATGAATCCCTGAACCGCCTGGCCACTGCGCACGTACGAGCCCAGCGTCAAGCTATCCCGTGGCGGTGATGTCACGTTCGGTTCGCTGTAGACGAGCGTATGCAAGGCGCTGATACGCCGTTCCAACGGACCCACTTCTTCGCTGAGTGATTCGGAAGCGTTCGGAAGGTACCCGACATAGCGGTCTGCACGGTTCTGAATCCACGCAAACCCGTCGGGACGTTCTTCAAAAACGTCCACGAACTCCCCGTACCTGATCTCGCTGACCCGAGGAGCGTCCGGATCCGGCGCACGCAACAAGGGCACAATCCCCCGAGCACACTGGCGCAAGATCGGACGAACGTAACGTTCCGCCACGACGGTCGAGCGAAGCTCTTGATCGGCCAGATCGGAACGAAAAGCGTTAACGCGAGGATCCAGACCGGAAACCACCCTCACCGAGGTCCTCCCGGAAGACTTACGCAACCCCTGCGGCACGAGGAGCCCGCGTCTCCGAGCCCGTGGAAACATCGGTTTCGGTCTCTGCCAAGGCCGCGATATGGGCCTGCGCCTGCAGAATCATGGACGCAAAACCCTCCAGGAACGCGGTCCCCGCCGGTGTCTTTTCGACCAAAACGTTACGGCGGTCCATTTCGTCGCGGCGACGCGCCAGAAAACCAAGCTCGCCCAAGCGATCCAAGGCCCGACTCACAGCTGGTTTGGAAATCTTAAGGTTTGCGGCCAAACCGCGAACCGTGTGCGGACCTTCGCTGAGGTAGACGGTGAGCGTTAACGCCATCTGACGCGCCGAAAGGTCAGGGTTTTCGCTCCGTACACTCGCAACCAACGCATGCCGCCAAAGTTCGAGACCTTTTGTTCTTGAGTTCATATCACAGCTCCAGGACTGGTGGGAACAACGTTGGGGACTCTAGACCGAAACGGCCACTTCTTGCAAGAGGGAGAATTCGGTCATGAAACAAGGAAAATGTGGATCGATCCGGAATCGGGATGTCATGCATGGGTAAAAACCCATAAAAATCTCTTTATTCCAAAAACGAATTGATACGGCTTTAGACCTTTTTTCGACAGAGATGAAAGGGGGTTTCCCTTGATTCGGAGGAAAAGGGCCCTATCTCTTTCTTAATGAGAATCAGTTAGACTCTGATGGATCGTGAACAAGGATTGGGATTTCCGTAGGCCCATGGAGCCCCGAGTCCCTTTGCAAGGATTGCCCCGATGACCGCTGACACGCCCTCCCTTCCTAGCACCCTGCCCGTCCTCCCTCTGCGCGATATGGTGGTGTTCCCCCACATGGTCGTGCCCTTGTTCGTCGGGCGTGAGCGTTCCGTGCAAGCGCTGGACGAGGCGATGCGCGAGAGCAAACATCTGTTGTTGGTGACACAAAAAAACGCCGCGCAGGATAACCCAGGGGCGGACGATCTTTACACCACGGGGACCATCGGGGTTGTCTTGCAACTGCTCAAACTTCCCGATGGGACGGTTAAGGTCCTGATCGAAGGGCAGCACCGTGCTCGCGTGGAATCGCTGACGGACACGGGAACTTACCTGCGGGCCACAACGTCCTTTCTCGGGGAAAAAAGCAGTGGCGAGGAGGAGCTGCAAGCCCTTGCGCGCAGCGTAGCTTCGCAGTTTGAGCAGTACGTCAAACTCAACAAAAAAATTCCGCCCGAAGTTTTGATCTCCCTGGGGCAAATTGCGGACAATGGGCGTCTGGCCGACACCGTCGCGGCACACTTGGCTTTGAAAATTGCGGACAAGCAAGGTGTTTTGGAAACCCTCAACGTGAATGCGCGCTTAGAACGGCTCTTGGCCCTGATGGAGGGCGAAATCGGCGTCTTGCAGGTTGAGAAAAAAATTCGCAAGCGCATCAAGCTGCAGATGGAGAAAACGCAGCGCGAGTACTACCTGAACGAGCAGATGAAAGCGATTCAGAAGGAACTCGGTGAAGGCGATGACACCAAGGACGACGCTGGTGACCTGGAAGCCAAAATTAAGAAAGCTCACATGAGCAAGGAGGCCCAGGAAAAAGCTCTCACGGAATGCAAGAAGCTCCGCGCCATGAGCCCCATGTCCGCCGAATCCACGGTTGTGCGGAATTACCTGGAATGGCTGCTCGCCCTTCCCTGGCACAAACGCACGAAAGTGCGTCACGACATCAAGGAGGCGGAGCACATCCTGGACGTGGACCACTACGGCCTTGAAAAAGTGAAGGAGCGCATCGTCGAATACCTGGCGGTTCAGCAACGGCAGGGCAAACTGAAGGGGCCGATTCTTTGCCTCGTGGGACCTCCTGGGGTTGGCAAAACCTCCCTCGGCAAGTCCATCGCCAGCGCAACGGGGCGCAATTTCGTGCGCGTGTCGTTGGGAGGCGTTCGGGACGAAGCCGAGATTCGCGGCCATCGACGAACCTACATCGGCTCGATGCCCGGCAAGGTCCTTCAGGGCATGAAGAAAGCCAAGGCCTCCAACCCCCTCTTCCTGTTGGACGAGGTGGACAAACTGGGGGCCGATTGGCGCGGCGATCCGACGTCGGCGCTGCTGGAGGTCCTGGACCCCGAGCAGAATCACGCCTTCAGCGATCACTACCTGGAGGTGGATTACGACCTCTCGGATGTCATGTTCGTATGCACGGCTAACACTCTAAAGATGCCGCAGCCCCTGCTGGACCGCATGGAGATCATCCGACTCTCGGGCTACACCGAGGACGAAAAAATCGTCATTGCGCGGCAGCACCTCTTGCCCAAGATTCTCAAGGAACATGGGCTGAAACAAGAAGAGTTCTCGGTCTCGGACGAATCGCTGCGCGATATTCTGCGCTATTACACGCGCGAGGCAGGCGTTCGGAACCTGGAGCGCGAATTGGCCAACCTCGCGCGTAAAGCCATCAAGATGATTCTCACCAAGAATCGCAAGGCCGTGCATGTGACCGCACGGAATCTTGAAACATTCTCCGGCGTTCGGAAGTTCCGTTTTGGCGAAGTGGAGGCGGATGACCTTGTCGGCGTGACAACGGGTCTGGCCTGGACCGAAGTCGGGGGCGAAATCCTGTCCATTGAAGCGGTCGCTCTTCCCGGCAAGGGTAAGATCACCATCACCGGAAAACTCGGCGAAGTGATGCGCGAATCGGTTCAAGCCGCCGAAAGCTACGTCAAGGCGCGGGCGGCTGCGTTCGGCATCAACCCCAACCTTTTGGACAAACGGGATATCCACGTTCACGTGCCCGAAGGTGCAACGCCGAAAGACGGGCCCAGCGCAGGGGTTGGCATGGTGACGTCCATCGTCTCGGTGTTGACGGGAATCCCCGTCCACAAAGATGTCGCGATGACGGGTGAAATCACGTTGCGCGGACGTGTGCTTCCCATCGGCGGACTCAAGGAAAAACTTCTCGCAGCGCTGCGCGGTGGACTCACGACGGTTCTCATTCCTAAGGAAAATGAAAAGGACCTGAAGGAGATTCCCGACAACGTGACCAAGGGACTCAAGCTCGTCCTCATCAACACGGTCGAGGAAGTTCTGAAGTACGCGCTCATTCGTCCTTTGGTGCCGATTGAGTGGACGGAGGATCAGGAAGCAGCAGGGACAGCACCCGCCGCTGGCAAGGCGTTGGCCATCGCAGGCGAGCGGGTCAAAGAGGGCATTTGCCACTGATTCCCGGTGATTTCCGAGGAGGAAAGCCCAAAAACGACCGTTTTGGGCGTTTTCTGCGATTGACTTACCGAAAAGAGGGTGCCTAGATTGCCGCCAAGATTGGCGGAGCCGGGCGGGTCTCGCTCGGATCGCATGACCGATCCCCGCACTCCAACAAAGGGAGAATTTCCCGTGAACAAGAACGAATTTATCGCCGCCATTGCCGACAGCAAGGCGCTCGCGAAATTGGACCTCTCAAAGACTGTCCTTGGGACGGTTGTGGATGCCGTGTTCGACACCATCGAAGCGGCTCTGAAGCGGGGCGAAGAAGTCCGCTTGGTCGGCTTCGGTAATTTCTACGTGGCGAAGCGCGCGGCCTCCAAGGGACGCAACCCGCGGACCGGTGAGACCATCAACATTAAGCCCTCCAAGCTGCCCAAGTTCCGCGCCGGCAAGCAGCTGAAGGACCAAGTCAACTCGGGCAAGAAGTAGGCCTCGTTCTTCGTAGGTTTTTGAGGATGATGGGCAGGGGTCTTCTTGATCCACGCGCCGATCCTTTCAGGGTCATCGGCGTTTGATCGGGAAGGCCCCTGCCCTTTCAGGGCGCGAGGGAGAGGGGACGGACTTCTGTCCCGATTCTTTTCCCTGTTGTCCCGTCCTCTTCCCCCTTCATCCCGGCGAAAGCCGGGATTCAGAATCAAGACCGGTGACAAAAAAATCATGTACCCCAGCTTTCGCTGAAGTAATTCTTTCAAACGTGTCCAGTTTCAACACACATCAGTCTTTCGGGCGGTTAGCTCAGCGGTAGAGCATCTCGTTTACACCGAGAGGGTCGGGGGTTCGACACCCTCACCGCCTACCATATAAAACAAGAGGTTAGGAGTGTTTAGGGAGCCCGAAAACGGTGTGTTGGGCAATTTTAGCGAGAGTGTTGGGCATTTTTCAGTTTTTCCATCGCAGCAACAGCTCGTTCTTTTTGCTGCGCTCCCCCCACATAGTGCCCAACCATGCGCTCGGTTTTGTGACCCGTGATCGCCTTGATCTGTTCGGTCGTGCAACCCGCTTCGGCAAGACGGGAGGCCGCCGTTTTTCGGAGCCCATGGAAAACAAGACCCGTGAGTCCTGCTGCTCGCACCGCCCGCGCCCACTCGTGTTTGAAATGGTCGGGACGATAGGGACGCCCCACTCGTGTCGTAACGATATGCGTCGAGACGTTCACGGCATCCCGCATCGCCTCACGTTTGGCCTTGAGCACATTCGCAAGTGTCGGATGAAGCGGGATGTAGAGTTCGGCCCCTGTTTTTCCCTGCCGGACAAAAATGAAACCGTCTTTGATCTGCGCCCATGTCATTCGCAGAATGTCCCCCAGGCGTTGCCCCGTAAACAGCGCGAGATCAAGCGCGATCACAAGATGATCCGGGGCCGCCACGCGAAACTGTTCAATCGCTTCGTCCGGCCATGGCGCATAGGTGCCCGTCTTCAGCTTCCCCGGTCGCAGAGCGGGATTGTTGGTCAAACAACCCCTGTCCACCCCGAATGAGAGAAGCCTCCTGAAAACTTCAACGGCATAGTTCGCGCGAGCCGGACAGTGCGTCACGGTTCCATCCGCTTCGACCTTTGTTGCTGCCGCGTCGCGGTACGCCAAAACGACGCGCCGCGTGATCCCACGAAGAGGCACATGCCCGCCGCGCTGTTCAATAGCGCGGAGGTGCGTGAGATAGTTTTTCTGCGTTGTGATCGCAAGCCCCTTAAAATCCGAGCTCCCTTTAAAATCGGCGATCAAGGCGGCCACGGTATCGCGTCCTGGTTTCGGCGATTCACGATTGAAAGAGGCATGGATCTCGGCGTAGCGTTCGGCAAATTCGCGCGAGGTTGGATCGGTGGGCAAGCGATAACGCTTTCCGTCCCGTCTGTAGTTCAAGTATTCGCGCCCCCGCGCGACGTTGCGCTCAACATACGGAAGCACGATTTTCCCCACCGAAGGCCTCCATCGCGACAGATTCTGCGGCCATTTGGCCACTCAAACCATGCCGGATGTCAACCCATGCCTCGATTTCGTGCGAATCCCACAGTTTGACAACGGAGTCTCGGGTCGGAAACCCGTGGTCTCTCACCAAACCATCCAGGTGCTGCGCAAACCATCCCGGTGAACGCCCGAGCCAGGATGCAACTTGGTCCGCATTCCAGAACCGCGCCGTTGGAAGTGTGATCGGGGCCCTTCGACTCATGGAGCCCCCCTCCCCTTCCCCGTTTGGCTCGTGGCGGTGTCAATCGCGTCGGCGGCGTGGCGGGCGAGGGCGCGAATTTCAGAGGCCGTGGTCCTTTCGACCAGGGCCACAATGACGGACCACTGAATGGCCGTGTTGATCCACTTGAGGTGATCCCCTCGATACCCCGGATTTTCGTACAGGACTCGCGCCATTTCGACGTTCTTGCGCATGGTTTTCGCCAGCAGCGCCCGTGTGATGGGAGGGTGTTTCATCGTGGCTCTCCCTTTGGTGGATCGGGGCTGTACATCCAGTGGGTCGGAGAAGATCCCTCTTGTGCTTCTCCAACAGTCGCACCCTTTGTGGTGGGTCTTCGGGTCGGTCATTCCGCACCGCCTTTCCCCTGTACGAGGGCGGCGTTGGCGCGGGCGAGCAGCTCGGAGGACGGCTCCAGGTTCCCGCCTTCAATCTCCGCAACGAGGTCCCGGACGATGGCGAGGAGGTCCGACGCGGCGGCTATCAGGCGGGCGTTTTCTATCGTCTCAGCGTGACTGATCCCATCTTTAGGATCGGGGAACGCCACCAGAAAGATGGTCCGCCCGTCTTTGTCCTCGAGTGTTCCGAACCCCCATCCTTCGCATTGAAAGTGCCACGGCCCCGGCGTGGGCTCCGGCTTCATCACCCCGACGGCATCCAGCGCGGTTTCCATGGGATCAGACATCATCCACCTCCTTGTTCAGCTGCCTGCCTCTGGCGATAGGCGACCAGGCGATTGAGGTACCAAGCCGCTTTGCGCAGGTCCTCGGTTCCGCCCTTCCCGCGCTCGCGCCAGAGGTACTTGAGCGCGTTGGCCTTGCAGAACCCGGCGAACTCTTCCGGCGTCAGGGCCGTTTCGATGGCGTCAATGCATTCCAGGCCGCCGCGCATGTAGTGCGACGGATGGTTCACGGGATCATTGGGTGTTTCTGTTGAGACCATGGCGGGGGCCCTCAGCGGTTCGGGACGAGGCGCACGGCCTCGTCGGTCCAGCGGTCAATCAGGGCCTGGGCGAGCATGGCGAGTTCGCGGCTTGCCCCGAACATCGAGAACTGAGCCGTCCGTTTCCACTTGCCGTTGTCGTCCAGGGTCCATCCGTTGCGGAGCAGGTACTCGCGCTCGTAGGCGGCTTGTTCGTCGGGTGTCATAGAAGCCTCTCGGTCGGTTTTGGCCCGCCGTCGGCGAGCCGGGTTGCAAAATGCTGCTCGACGCGCTCGGCCAGGGCTGTATCGTCAATCAGGGTCTCGGACAGAGCCTTAAGAGCAATCAGGAGCGCCGCGCCCCTGATGGGCGATGGGCGCGTGTCCCTGGCCATTTGCATCAGGGTTTGCCACGCGGGGTCGGCGGCCAGGATTTGGCGCGGGATGCTGGTGGACGTCATGGCGTGTGCTCCAGCATCCAGACCGTGTTCGCCGCCGCGCCGATGGCGTAGACGCCCAGGTGCCCGAGAGCGATCCCCAGCGGGATCACAGCCAGGAAGCGCAGGGCCACGTCGAGGAGGGACACCCCTACCCGGTCGGGACGTTGGGGCCGCTGGCGGGGGGCCGCCGTCAGGCCAGACCTGACAACGACCCCCCTTTTCGCTACGCTGGATGCTTCCGAAACCCAGTAGGAGCGAAACGCTATGTCTTTGGAAGGTGAAGACCCCATCGAGACAGAATTGAACCAATTGTACAAAGACCTATTCGACGGAAAACCCGTCGTTGGGTCCGACAATCCGGTGAACCGTTTGCTTCTGCTGCATCTGGCTGAGATCAGGCAGTATGTCGTCATGATGGAGCAAGCCCTTTATCAGAAAGATGAACGTCTCGACGCCTTGTCGGATCAGGTGGAGCGGCTCTTGGGGGTTCTTGAAAAACGTCAGTAAACCGGCCTTAGCGAGCCGTCAGCACCCCGCCGAACGCGCTTCATGACGCCGTTGATGCGTGTGACGAACGATTTGAGTTCGCTGGACGGCTTCTGACCAATGGCCGTTTGGGCCGCATCGCCCAGCGCATTGCGGATGTTTGGAACCGAATGGAGCACCGAGTCCGGCAGGGTGAAGTACGCATCCGAAAACTGGCCCGCTTCGGCGAGAACAAGGGCCGAGGAAAACTGCACGACCAGAGCGCGAAGTTCCGAGATGGCGTCTTCTGTGGCCGAGGTTTGTTGGGCTTTTTGCTTCGACATGTCAGGCTCCTTTGAGGGATTGGTCAGAGACACCGGAGCCGAAGGCACCGGGACGCAGGCGACGGGCGAGGCCCATCGCGAGGTTCAGATTGACGCGGGCCGCGTCGCGGTAGCCGTTCAGCTGCGAGCGGCGGAGCTCGTCCAGCGCCACGGGGTCGTGTTCAACGCGGCGGATGAAGGAGGCGGCCAGCTCCATCATCAAAATCGTCTGGCGGACCAACGCGCCCTGATCGGCGATGCGCGAGAGGGACACCGGGGCGTTCGTATGTGTGTCTGGGGTGTGGTAAACGTTCATGGGCGTTGCCTCCCTGGTCTTGGGGCGTCAAACCCACCGCACACGAGGAAAAGACGATGTCCGAGGGTTTTGTGGGTCCCCTTTGGGGGATTCTGTCCGGCACGTTGAGCGGAGTTTTCACACCCATCGTTCTGAAGTGGCTGGAGAACGACATCCGCAATATTGCCGAAGCGCCGTCCTTTGACCGTGACGGCAACATGTGTGTTCACTTGCGGCTCGTTAATAATTCGCCGGGGCCTCAAATGTTGACTCGCCTGGACGTCATCTACCCTGATCATGCAATTCTGATTGAGAAGGAGCGTATGGCCCCCTACGGTGGGGAGCAAACGACGTTCACGCAATTGCGTGTCGAGAGCGGCTCGCTTCTCGAAAGGTTTTTTCTGTTCGCCCCCCTGCCAAAGGGATCCGTGCCTATCACGGATGTTTATGTCACGCGGTTCAAGACCAAAGCTTATGTCGTCCTGGCCACCACGTGGCTCCGTCACATTTTGCGTGCGATGGCTCTCCCGATCATGGTGCCTAACACACCTCCGAGAATCCCGCAGAGTATTGTTATCATCGTGCTCACGTAAGCCTCCGTTGCTCGCTGTTGATGGGGTGTTCTGATGGACGTTCACGGTATTTTCCTCCCTTGGGGGGGTGCCGCCCCAGGCCTCTCTCTCCCGAGGCGGCGGTTCCCTGTTCCTCTCTTGCTGGTGATGGTTTATCTCCAAAATGGTGATATGTCAACACTGATTTTGTGCCGCCGCAAAAAGTGTGACAATCTCCTTGCATGTGGCCACCAGCGGGTGGTTTTTTTGAATCAGGGAGAACCGACGATGACCAAGCCCCCGCACCCCATCCCCGCCCCGGAAGGCGACCGCGAATCGGTGACGGCGTCCCCCGAGGTTTTGGCCGCAACCACGGATGTCCTGCCTTCGCAGTACCCCGGCGTTGATCTGGCGTATCCGCTCGCGGTCGCGTCTTACGATCACGCCCACCAGCGAATCGCCCGTATCGAGGGCAAGCTGGCCCTGTTGTTAGGGTTTGTGAGTGGGGCGACGGCATTGGCCCCGGCGGTGGCCGATCAGGGGAGGGACCCGCGTTCGCCGTGGCTTTTGGCCGCCGGGGTTCTGTTCGCCCTCGCTGTCGTTTGGGGCTCCCGAGCCCTTTTGCGCGGCAAGCTTTTGGATTTCGCCCCGGAAAAACTTTACAATCATTGGCTTCACAAGGACGATTGGACGTTCAAGCGGGACTGCATCTATGACGCCATCACCGTGTCCAAGCGCCATGACGCCTTGGCCGAATCGAAATGGCGAGCCGCTGTGGCTGTTATGAGCCTTTTTTCGGCCGAATCGTTGTGTCTGGCCGCATGGGCGGTTGGCCTCTGAAGGATCCAGGCACCGGGCGCGTGGCCTATGACTGTGATTACGACCTCCCTAGCGGCGTCGGCTGTTGTTAAAGTTTCGGTCGAGCCGGCCCGTTGATCACCCGGTTGTGAAGTTTTTTCACCACCTGGGACAATTCGGTGTATAATGCCCCTTATGACGGACGAAGGCTCCCTCAAGACGCTCCTCGACGCTGGGATGCCAAAAGCCCAGGCGCTGGCCTATTTGGCCGTCCTCAAGGACTTCCAAAACGGGACCTTTGATGCCAAGAAGGCCAAGAAAACCCTGCTTGAAGGAGGGTATTCCGAGAATCAGGCTCGCGTGGTCGTCAACGAGATTCTTTCCATTCTCTCGCGCACAACGCGCCGCTACGCCTGAACGTCCCCGGTATCCAATGACGTTTTCCGCCAACGACTATGCGGCCCCCGTCAGCATGCCCCGCGCCGCTTAAAGCCAGTGAAAGCCTTTGGCCATGACGCCCAAAAGGATCATAAATCCTGAAGCATAAGCGGCCAACATCCAACGGAAATCAGAGCGCAATCCTCCGATTTCAGTCTTGATCTCAGACCGAATATCCCGCATCTCAGACCGAAGCTCACGAATATCCTGACGGCACTCGCCCACCTCCCTGATGAGGTGTTCCATCCCCGATTCCAGCTTGGCGACGCGGCCATCCAGGTTATCCCCGCCTCCGCCCGCTGAGCCTTCGTTGCTGGAATGTCTCGGCATGGGCGGCTCCTCGGTGTCTTGGATTTGGGCCTTCGGCGCGACCCATGGGCGCACGGGACGGCCTGCGCCGCTCTTGGGGGCTCCGCTTGGTTTGTTGGTCTTGGAGGCAAAGGACATGGGAACCTCTTCGTTAAGGACTGCATTCTATCACACCCCGAGCGCCCCGCGCTACAGCCTGATGAGGTAGAAGAGCCGCGTGACCTCGGTAGCGGTTAAGGCAAATTATCTACTGCATCGTGAAAATCATTCTCATGAACAATAACAATCGCGTAGCCATGTTTTTTTAACGCAACTGCTTTTTCAACCTTTCGGCCATAACAGGCGTACGCCCAATAAGGGTTGCCAGCTGAACCAACAACAAGATAGTTCACG
>CAIPYM010000042.1 GCA_903869345.1 uncultured Pseudomonadota bacterium | reverse complement strand
GAGATCACCCACACCTTTTTCACTCAAACCCTCTCCACTACTTATTGGGACCAAACAAGTAGGGAAATTCTCCTACCTGCAATGCCCCACATTGCGCAGGCTCTCGCCGTGACGGCTCAACCAAATACGGTTGTTGTTATCTTCACCACAGAAGATGCAAACGCAGATAACCTCCACGAGGTGGCACCCGATTTAATGCGAGAGCTTTACAGGCAACGCAGCCTTGATCCGTTGTTGAACATTCCCACAGAATTTGTCAGAAAGTTATTGGCCGCCCAAAGAAAAACCCCTTTGATCTCATGGGGCTTTGCTGAAGAGGCTCTCCTTCCATCCCCTTTTCGCATGATTAGCATTGCCACACGGGAGAGAAAGATAGTTCCTCATAGATCCTTGGCTCGAGCCGACGATCCGACGAGCCTTGCGAGCCAGGTGGTCCACGAGGTTAAACACGGTGAATATCCAACCACTGGTGCTGCGGAAGTTTGTGCAGATTTTGCTGTTTTACAAGACGAGAAAGCTCGCCGCCCCCTATGGCCTTCTAGACGACTGGCTGAACGAGCCATTGATCTGTTAATTTCGTGCCATCTTGTTTCAGGTCATCCAATGAAATCTCATTTCCTTGCTGCCTTTGGAGATCTACGCTCTGTGGATCATGGAGCCTTGCCTCAATTGCCTTCAGATCAGGGGGTGCGTGACGGCTTGCAATTGATGAGACAACAACTCGCAGCACATGGGTGGCGTGAAACCACATCGGATCCAACGGTGTCTCTCTACGAGAGATTCAGTCCCGAAGGGTGCCCTTATCCCTACGGTCGGTCTGGTGAATACAACTTAAAGAACCCAACGCTGCTCCGGTTGGTGACCGCCCTTCAGGCCCTTTATAGCCAAGGAGCTTTCAACGGTGACGAACCCGGCGCTAAGGAAGCTCGGCGCTTGATATGCAACCTTGAAGCTGTTCACCTCGTTCATGTTAACGGAACCAAACAACTTGCGGTCATCGGGGAAGAGTTTCCTGGGGCTGTTGTTATACCTCGGGCACCTTCTTCAGGAACGCCACGCGTTGATCCCTTCGTATCTGACCCCGTAGTTCCACCACCTCCACCCTTTACCCCGGAGTCTTGGGAGGCTGTGCAAGTCAGCAAAAGGACCATTGAAATGGTCTTGTTCTCTGGGGCATGCAGCCTTGTTCTGTCACAAGAGAGTTGGTTTGATTTGGTGGGAGGAGCAGCAACGGACACGCCTCCAGGGACAGCATGGGTTCTCTATGAACGGACTCAGATTGAAACAGGGGTGGGTAGCGCCCGCGTAGGTGGTGCCCAGGGGTTGGTTCTAGGCATCTTTAAAGCCAACAACGGAGAAGTCTTTGCCTTTCAAACCAGTCAGGCTGCTTCAATTCAAGCCGGCCAGGCTGTTTCGGAGGACGACCTCCATTTTCGTATTGATGCCCTGGAACCTCCCCATAAATTGGTCGGCTGGGCCTATACCGCCTTAACAGGGCGCGACCTGCCTGAAGCTATTTACCCGCCCTGTCCCTCGGCGGCGGCACCCGTTCGTACCCTCGCGGCTCAGGCCTTGTGAAAATCACTTACAGAAAAGTCACCACCTCCGCACCTGCCCCGTGCCATGGACGACGTACTTGAAAGTCGTGAGCTGCTCGGTGCCGACGGGTCCTCGGGCGTGGAGGCGGCCCGTGGCGATGCCGATTTCCGCGCCCATGCCGAACTCGCCCCCGTCCGCGAATTGCGTGGAGGCATTATGCGCGACAATCGCGCTGTCCACCTCGCGCAGAAACGTCGCGGCGGCCTCGGCGTTCTCGGTCACAATGCTATCGGTGTGGTGGGAGCCGTAGCGTTCAATGTGCGCGATGGCTTCGTGTAAACCCGTCACGACTTTCACGGCGATAATCGCATCCAGGTACTCCGTCGCCCAGTCCTCCTCGGTCGCGGGCTTGACGCGCGGGTCAACGCCCTGCGTTTCCGCGTCGCCCCGCACCTCGCACCCCGCTTCCAGCAGATCCCGCACCAAGGGCCCCAGGTGCGTTTCGGCGCAATCGCGGTCCACCAGCAACGTTTCGGTTGCTCCACAAATACCCGTACGGCGCATCTTGGCGTTCAGGACAATCCGCCGCGCCATGGGGCGGTCGGCATCCTTATGAACATACGTGTGGCAGTTACCCGTGAGGTGCGCGAGGATGGGCACGCGGCTTTCTTCGTACACCCGCGCGACCAGCGAGGGCCCGCCGCGCGGCACGATCACGTCGAACAAATCGGGCGAGGCGAGCATCTCCCCCACCGCCGCGCGGTCCGATGTAGGGACCACCTGGACGGCATCTTCCGGCAACCCCGCCGCGCGGAGTCCCGCCCGGATGGGCTCCAAAAGTGCCAGAGCACTGCGGAGGCTTTCGTGGCCTGGGCGCAGAACGCAGGCGTTCCCGGCCTTGAGGCAGAGAGCGGCAGCATCCACCGTCACGTTCGGGCGGCTTTCGTAAATGACGCCGATGACCCCCAGCGGCACGGCCACACGCGTGATGTGCAGACGGTTGCGGGGGGCCGTCCAATCGGCCGTGACTCGGCCCACGGGGTCCGGCAACGCGGCCACTTCCTCCAGGCTGACGGCCATCGATTCCAGACGCGCTTCGTTCAAGCGAAGGCGGTCTTTGTAGGCCTCGCTGAGATCCGGGGCGTCTTCCAGCTCTTTCCGGTTGACCTCCAGCAGATGAGCCGTTTCTGCCCGCAACGCCGCCGCCGCATGACGCAACGCCGCATTTTTGACGTCCGTCTCGGCGTTGCGCAGGACACGCCACGCTTCCCGCGCGGCCAAGGCCAGGGAACGCACGCTTGAAGGGGAATCCGGGGACGGGACGGACATGCTGAAACATCCTTCATCGGAAAGGGGCAGGGGAGTAGAGTTATACGTGCCCACGCGCTTTTTGACCAGATTTCCCCGGCTCGGCACCTGGAGGCGGTTGTGGATCGCATCGGACCGGAGCATCATGCCTTCGGGGGGCGCTGATCCTTGCGGCCCTCGTTGAGGGGTTGATTCGGCCCCCCGCTTTTTCGCTGAAACGGTCCCTCTCCTTCCCCCTACTCCAGGAGACAACCCATGCGTCCCGACCTTTGTTGGCCCTCCCGAACCGTGATGGTTTTGGTTGCACTGGCGACCACTGTCCCCTGGGAGGCCCACGCAGCTCCCTCTGTTTCGGCCGAGATGCGCGTGGAGGACACGGCGCAGAAAAGCCTGGCCGTCACGATCTACAACGCCAACCTTGCGTTGGTGAAAGACGTGCGTGACTTGGCGCTCACTGGGGGCGAAAACCGGCTGGCGTGGCGCAACGTCTCCAGTCAAATTCGCCCCGAGACGGCGCTGCTCACCGACACCACGGGGACCGTGCCCCTTACGCTGCTCGAACAAAACTTTGACTTCGACCTTCTGACTCCGGAAAGCCTTCTCAAGAAATACCTCGGGCGCAAGGTCAAGGTCATTCGGACCAACGACAAGGGCGACCGGACAACGGAGGAAGCGACCGTTCTGGCAACCAGCAGCGGGGTTGTGTTGCGTTACGCCGACCGCATTGAAACGGGGGTTGTCGGGCACCTCGCGTTTGCCGACGTGCCCACCGATTTACGCGATCTGCCAACGTTGGTTCTGCATGTGGACGCCCCCAAGGGCGGCAACGGTGCGTTTGAGCTGTCCTACCTGACTCGCGGTCTCGCTTGGCAGGCGGATTACGTCGGGAATCTGTCGAGCGATGGCAAGACGATGGACCTGAATGGCTGGGTGACTCTGACGAACTCCAGCGGCATTCCTTACCGTCACGCCCAAGTCCAGCTGGTGGCGGGGGAGGTCAATCAGGTGCAAAGAGCCGTGCCCACCCTGATGATGAGGCAACGCGTTGCCGAAGATTCGGTGGGTGCCGCCCCTCGCGAAGAATCGTTGGCCGAGTACCACCTTTACACGTTGCCACGCATGACCGACATTCGGGACAATCAGACTAAACAAGTCGCGTTGCTCTCCGCGCCGCGCATTCCCGTGACACGGGAGCTGGTGCTGCGAGGCCAACCCTCTTTCTACCAGACGCAATTCTCCGACGGATGGACAAAACTGTCCGTGGATTCGAACCTGACGTTTGTGAACAAAGGAGGAAGCCTCGGCGTTCCCCTGCCCAAAGGAACGGTGCGCATTTACGCCAAAGACAGCCGAGGCAACGCGCAATTCGTCGGTGAGGACGCGATCGACCACACGCCCAAGAACGAAACCGTGACGCTCAAACTGGGCGAGAGTTTCGACGTGACGGCGCGGCGCAAACAGACGGATTTCAAGAAACTGGCTGGAACCAGCGCGTACAATTACGTCTACGAAGCCGCGTTCGCGGTGGAGATTAAAAACGCCAAACCCGAGCCCGTCATCGTCAAGGTGCTGGAGACCATCCCCGGCGATTGGTCGATGCTTCAGGAAAGCCAAAAGCACACCAAGGAGGCCGCAAACCTCGCGTCCTGGAAAGTCCAAGTCCCGGCCGAGGGGTCTGCAACGCTGACGTGGCGTGCGCAAATCAGGCACTAAGGGGAGGCGTATCGCCTTGTTATTCACTGTCGTCCCGGCGAAAGCCGGGACCTCGAGAAGCTGGTCAGAACATTGACGACTCCCTCGGGATTCCGGCTTTCGCCGGAATGACGGTTTTTTGAGAAGCCGATCCATGTCCCTCCCCGCCAAACCCTTGCTCACCCTCACCCTGGACCTTGAAGACGAAAGCGGGCTCGGCCCTGCGCGGCTGGAGGTGCTCGCGGACCGGATCCTCGTCCCCGCCGAACGGCTCGGGTTTCGGGCCACGGTGTTCGTCGTTGGGCAACTGGCGCACGAGGCCCCCGGCTTGATCCGTCGCCTTGCCGCGCGGGGGCACGAGATCGCGTTTCACGCCCACGCGCATGTGCCCTTACCGTTCGAGGACCCCGCCCGTTTTCGGCAAGAAAGCCAAGACGACAAAAAACGCCTGGAGGACTTGGCCGGAAAACCCGTCTTGGGATTCCGCGCGCCGGGGTTTTCGCTGACCCCCCAAACAACGTGGGCGCTGGACGCGCTTGCCGAAAGGGGATTCACGTACACCTCCAGCGTCGTGCCGGGGCGCATCGCGCGGTACGGGTTTCCGGGAGCGCCGCGCGTGCCATTCCGGTGGCCTCAGGGACTTGTTGAGTTTCCCGTTCCGACATTGCCCTTGGTTCACGCGCCTTACCTCGGGGGGATTTATCTTTACGCGGTGCCCCTGCCGGTCACGCGGTGGATCCAGCGTCGCGCGGGATCGAACGGGGCGCTCTGGACGTACACGCACGCGCAGGACATGGACACCGACGGGCCCTACCACGCTCTGCCCAACACGCCCACGTGGATGAGTTGGCTCCTCTGGTACGCTCGTCGGCGGGCTGTGCGGGTCCTTCCTCGGCTGCTCGAATCGTCCACCCCGAATCGGCCCCTGGGGGAACGCGCCGCCGACAAAACACCCCTGACGACCTTTCAGGCGAGACTCGGACACAAAAAGGCCATTTAAACGCATCCTAACGACTGCTGGGTGCATTCAAACGATGCTGTAGCCACCAACCCAGCTTACGCACCCTTAAAACGCACCCAGCATATATTTAAAAGCCAGCAACGGACACCTAATGATCGTTTTGTTAAGGCATCAAATACGTCGTGGGCAAAATTTGCCTCTTGCGTAAGTTTTTGCCCCCCGGCACGTTGAAAGAACGGCGGGATGCAAACGCCAACACACGGAGAACCTCATGACCAGCGTATCAGGCCTATCGGGGGGGGACCAACTCTCCCGCCTCGCTCACCTGCGGCAAAGCCTGTTCAAAAAGATGGACACGGACAGCAGCGGGACAGTGAGCAAAGATGAGTTCGTGGCGGCGCGTCCCAAAGGCGTCAGCGCGGATCCGGCAGCGGCCCTTTACGCCGCGATGGACACCAGCGGGTCAAACGCGCTCACGCCCGATCAACTGGCCAAGGGTTTAGCGCAGAACAAGCCCGCGTTCTCCTCGGGAACGGGAAGTGTTCTCTCGAGTGACGCCCTGGCCAACTTGCTGCAGATCGTGTCCCAGCTCAGTGCGCAGCTTGATTCGACGTTGTCGTCGAACACGCAAAACACGAGCGGTTCTTCGTCATCGGCCTCGTCCCTGTTTGCCAAGACGGACACGGACGGCGACGGCCAGGTGTCCGAATCCGAGTTTGTGGAAGCGCGTCCCGCGGGCGTCAGCGAAAGCCAAGCCAAGTCTCTGTTTTCGAGTTTCGACACGCAAGGAACGGGCTCTCTCACCGAATCCCAGTTCGCCTCAGCGATGGCGCAGGGACCGAACGGCGCGGGTGGCCCTCCTCCCGGACCGCCTCCGGGACCCCCGCCGTCCCAGTCGACCGATTCGTCGAACTCCCTGACGTCCTCGGATTCGACGGCGATTGTGGATTTGCTGCAAAAGTTGCTGAGTGCGGTGCAGAGCTACAGCACCTCGGCGGCCTACGCGAGTAGCACCTCCACCACGTCGTCAACCTGGGCGACGGCTTAACCTCCTGCAATGCGCCGGGAACGTTGGGACAAAGAGTCTGAACGTTCCCGGCCCTTCCTCTCTCTGTCCCTCTTTCAGCCCCTCTGGGTCGCTTCGCTCCGCCTGCAATGATGGGGAATTGTGGTCTTTCCGGGTTACGTTTCCGGTACCCTTAATCGTCAAAATGCAGTAGGGTGCGCGCTTCCCAACGGCACCAAGCCGGTTTGCGTTGCATCAGGAGCCCGCATGACCTCGTCCTCTTCCTCCCGTCCCATGACCCAAACCGTTCACGCGGGTGCGACCCCCGACCCGACGACGGGCGCGGTCATCCCTCCGATTTACGCGACCTCAACGTTTATCCAGAACGCGCCGAACGTGAACAAGGGCTACGACTACGCGCGGATGGACAACCCGACGCGCCAAGCGTTTGAACGTGCCGTGGCCGAGCTGGAAGGCGGCACGATGGGGTGCGCCTTTGCCTCGGGAATGGCCGCGATTTCAACGGTGCTTGAACTTCTCCCGGCGGGCAGTCACATCGTGGCCAGCCGCGACGTGTACGGCGGCACGTACCGCCTGTTTGAACAGGTTCGTCGCCTTTCCGCCGATCTGCGTGTGACGTACGCGGACCCGACGGACCTTGCGGCGATTCAGGCCGCCACGACCCCCACGACGAGGATGATCTGGCTTGAGGTCATGACCAACCCTTTGCTGCAGGTGCCCGATATTGCGGCACTCGCAGCGTTCGCCCGCAGCCGGGGGATTTTGACGGTGGTGGACAGCACGTTCGCCTCCCCGTGGCTCGCAAATCCCCTGAAGGACGGCGCGGACGTCGTGGTGCATTCGGCCACGAAGTACCTCGGCGGACATTCGGACCTGATTGGCGGCGTGGCCATCACGCGGGACGCGGCGATCGGGGAACGTCTGAGAATGCTGCACATTGCGGTGGGCGGGGTGGCCGGACCGTTTGACAGTTTTCTGATGTTGCGCGGGGTTCGGACCCTCGGCCTCCGGATGGAGAGGCACAGCCAAAACGCCCTTGCGCTGGCCACGTGGCTGGAAAGCCACCCGAAGGTCGCGCGAGTCTTCTACCCAGGTCTTCCGAGTCATCCCCAGCACGCGCTGGCCCAAAAGCTCTTGCCCCGTGGGGCGGGCGGAGTCCTCTCGCTGGTCGTCAAAGGCGGCGAGGACGCGGCGCGGCGATTTGTCACAGGGACCCAGCTCTTTGCGCTGGCCGTCAGCCTCGGGGGTGTTGAAAGCCTGATCGAGCAGCCGTCCACGATGACTCACGCCGTCATTCCCACCGATCAGCGCGAGGCCGCCGGGTTTGTTCCCGGTCTTGTGCGCCTGGCCGTGGGCATTGAGGACATCGAAGACCTCAAAGCCGACCTCGCCCAAGCGCTCGGGTAAAGAGGCGCTTGGGTGAGCCCCTGACATCCCAGCAAAGCTGGGGGTTTGAGGGAGAACCACCCCAGGTGGTTTGAAAGGACTTGAGGTCCAAGCCCCCTCTCCCTCTCCTCTTGGGGGGAGAGGGAATCCCGCCGCGCAAGCAGAAGAGGACATCCTTCATCTTTGGACAGACCGTTCCTCAGCGCCTCCACGAGACATGTCGGGTTCTTGTTTGGACTGACTATATCGGTGGGAGGGAGAGGTCCAGACCTCAGGACGAGGTGGTCCTGATTCTTAAAACCCGCGCCGAGCGCTTTGACGCGCTTGCCACAAGGATCCGCACGCTGCACCCGGCCACGTGCCCCCGCATCGTCGCCAGCCCCCTCCGCCACGGGACGCCGGACTTTTTGGCCTGGGTGGTTCATGCGACCGAGGACGCTTGAAGGCACAGATGGAAGACTCTTGGGCCGTGATTCACGCCACATCCGACCCGACAAATCCATCCGGAAGATGCCCCGTCTTACGTTACCACACCCAGCACGCCCAGCAGCGCTGATAATGTGAACAAAGATACGAGCGCCGACCAAAAAACAACGCGACTCGATTCCTGAACGAAAATATTATAACGCTGGGCGAAGATATAATTGTTCACCGCCGTTGGCATGGCCGCCACCAAGATAACCGCGTTCAGCCACGGATCGTGCAAGTGAAACACGTAGTGTCCGATCACCCAAGCAAGGGCTGGATGCACAAGGGTTTTGAGCACAACCAAGCTACAGACAAGACCCTTACCGCCCGAGGAAGGCGTCCGAAGGTTCATCGCCCCCAGGGACAACCCAAGCGCGAAAAGCCCACAAGGAATGCTGGCGTCGCCCAGCAATCGGAGTGTTCTCTCGAGGACGATCGGAACAGGAACACTGAAAACAGCGAACAGAACGCCCAGCAAAGAACCTCCTACAAGAGGATTTAAGAGGACGGTGCGGGGGAATTCGCGCAAAGCACGTAAGGAGAAGGCCCCATGCTTCTGGTGAATCTCAATGCTCGTTAAGATGGTCGTGGTGACAACAAGCACTTGGAAAAGTGTGATGACAACGATGGGCCCTGGTTGGCCGAGAGCCATAACGATGATGGGAATGCCCACAAAGCTTGAGTTTGTATAGCAGGCCCCCATCATGGCGAGGATGGTACTCACGTTATCTCTTTTGTAAAACCGTCGCGCGATGAGGCCGCCCAGTACGGCAACCATCCCCATGCTCACGGCAAAGGCCCCGATATAGTCGACGTTGACGATCATGTCTCGCGGCACTTTGGCCATCGCAAGAAACAGGTAGCACGGCAAGGCGCAGTAAAGGGCAAAAAGGCTGAGGGTTTTCTGAGCCCCCTCGTTCAAAAAGGCGCGGGCGGCGCACACGTACCCCAACGCCACGATAAGAAAAACAGGGGCCGTGATGGAAAGAACGGAGAGCATCAAATCCTCGTGTACGAATCACGGACGTGTCCACGCCTTTGCAAACCCCGAGAGCACGAATCAATCCATCACCCGTGCCCTCCCCCCCCTGAAGGACTAAAACCCCGCCCTCAGCCAAACGCAAACGTGGCGAGTCAGGGTGGTCTCGTTCAGCGTGTAAAAGTGGAATCGGTCCACGCCCGCCGTAATCAGGCGCGTGATTTGGTGGGACAAGACATTCATCGCCAGCAATTTATGGTCCAGCCCCTCGGGGGGGCTGTCTTCAAACATCGTCGCTAAAAATGGCGGGACACTCGCTTGGCATTTGGCCGCAAACGTGACCAGGTTGGGGAAGTTCAAGATGGGCAAAAGGCCGGGGATCAGGGGAACGTTGATCCCCTGCGCCGCCGCCTTGTCGCGCCAGCGCAAAAACACTTCGGGGTCAAAGAAGAACTGCGTCAACACGGCGTCGGCCCCGGCGTCCACCTTGCGTTTCAGGTGATCGAGATCAAACGCCTGCGAGGGTGATTCGGGGTGAGTCTCGGGGTATCCCGCGACAAAAACCTGCGCATCCGGGTAGAGCGTTTTCAGCCGTGCGACAAACGCGGGCGTGTCCGCGTAACCCTCCGGGTGAGGGCGAAACGCGATCCGCGCCGCACCCGCGACCGCCCCTTCCGGCGGCACGGGTAAATCGCCCCGGAGCGCCACAAAGGACCGCACCCCGTCATCCCAAAAGTCGGCAAGCGTCGCGTCCACCTCGTCCCGCGTCCGCCCCGCGAACGTGATGTGCGCCGCCACAGGCGCCTTCCCCAACGCTGCCACTTCCCGGAGCGCCCGCCGCGCCAAGGGCGCACTCGCCGCCGCGCCGCCCGCCCCAAACGTGACGGTGATCAACGCGGGTCGCAGCGGCGCATAGGCCGCCGCCGCCGCCCTCAACCGCACCAGGCCTTCCTCGGTCTTTGGCGGAAAAACCTCCAGGCTGAAGGCGACTGGCGGAAGCTGTGCCGCCCCCGGTTTCCGGGAAGCCTTCACGCGCCGCCCGCACATTTTTTGCGCATCGTCTTCGCCGCCGCGACCATGGCCACCAGCGCCGCTCGCGTCTCGGGCCAATCGCGAGTCTTCAGGCCGCAATCCGGGTTGACCCAGATTTGCTGAGGCTTCAAAAGCCGCGTGGCCTTGTCCAAGAGCGTGACCATCTCGGCCTCACTCGGTACGCGCGGGCTGTGAATGTCATAGACTCCGGGCCCAATGTCGTTCGGGTACTTGAACCCCACAAACGCATCCAAAAGCTCCATTTGCGAGCGGCTCGTTTCCAGCGAGATGACATCCGCGTCCATCGCGGCGATCGAGGCCACGACGTCGTTAAACGACGCGTAGCACATGTGCGTGTGGATCTGCGTTGTGTCCTTCACGCCCGTGGATGAGAGACGGAACGCGTCCACGGCCCAGGTGCAATACGCCTCCCAGTCCGCGCGGCGAAGCGGCAGCCCCTCGCGGAACGCGGGCTCGTCGATCTGGATGATCGCGATGCCTTCTTTTTCAAGCTCCAGCACCTCGTCTTGGAGCGCCAACGCAATTTGATGCGCCGTGACCGAGCGCGGTTGATCGTCACGCACGAACGACCACTGCAGGATCGTCACAGGCCCCGTGAGCATGCCCTTGACGGGCTTGGGGGTGAGGCTTTGGGCGTACACGGCCCACGCGACCGTCATCGGCTTGGGACGAGTCACGTCCCCGAAAATGATGGGGGGCTTCACGCACCGCGAGCCGTAGGACTGCACCCACCCGTTTTGCGTGAACGCAAACCCCGAAAGCTGCTCACCGAAATATTCCACCATGTCGTTGCGTTCAAACTCACCGTGCACAAGCACATCCAGGCCCACTTCGTCCTGAAACGCGATGACGCTCTTGACCTGTTCCTTCAGCCACGATTCATAGGATTCGGTCGTCAGCTTGCCTTGCTTGAACTGGGAGCGTTTCTGACGCACCTCGGTGGTCTGCGGAAACGAGCCGATGGTCGTCGTCGGGAACAAGGGCAGCTTCAAAAGCGCCTGCTGCTTAGCGCCCCGCTCCCGGTGAGGGGTCGGGCGTCCGGCCTTTTCAAGCGGTTGATCGCGGAGCCGCGCCCGCACAGCGGGGTCGTGCAGCCGCCGCGATTGCGCACGCGACAGAACCGCCGCATCACTCGCGGCCAGGGCATCGGCCACCGCGCTGCGGCCTTCGTTGAGGGCGCGGGTGAGCGTCACGATTTCGTCCAGCTTCTGCCGAGCGAACGCGAGCCAACCCTTGAGCTCGCGGTCCAGCACCATCTCGGCGGTCAGGTCATGCGGCGTGTGCAAAAGCGAACACGACGCGCTGACCCACACGCGATCCGATCCCAACACCTCGGTCGCTTTTTCAAGCTTCGTGAGTGAGGCCGACAGATCGTTGCGCCACACATTGCGCCCGCTCACAACGCCGAGCGAGAGGCTCATGGACGCAGGCACCTGGGGCAGCAACGTCAGGAACTCATCGCCTCCGCGAACAAGATCAAGATGCAGAGCGTCCACGGGGAGCGCGAGCGCGGTCCCGGCGTTCGTGCCCAGGCCTTGGAAATACGTCGTCACAAACAGTTTCAGCCCGCTGGCCTTGCGCAGCACCGCGTAAGCCTTGGCATACGCTTCCCGCGCGGCGGAATCGAGGTCCAGGACCAGCGCGGGCTCGTCGAGCTGAACCCACGTCGCGCCCTTGGTCTCCAGGCCGCGCAAAATCTCCACGTACACCGGAAGCAGCGCATCAAGCAGCTCCAGGCTTGATGCACCCTTGGCGCGTTTGCCCTCCAGCAGGTACGTCACGGGCCCGATCAGCACGGGCCTCGTCGTGAACCCAAGGCCGCGCGCCTCGGCGAACTCGTCAAACGGCTTGCGGGTGGACAGGGCAAAGGTCTGGTCCGTGGCAAACTCGGGCACGATGTAGTGGTAATTCGTGTCGAACCACTTTGTCATCTCGGCCGCCGGAACGTCCAACCCCTCGCGCTGCGCCCCACGCGCCATCGCAAAAAACGTCTCAAGCCCAACTTCCCCGCCCGCCCAGCGGTAACGCTCAGGAACCGCACCCACGAGCGCGGACTGGTCAAGCACCTGATCGTAAAACGAAAAATCGTTGGAGGGGCTCACGTCAATCCCGGCGTCCCGCTGCAGGGCCCAGTGCTCGGCCCGCATTGCTGCCGCCGTCGTGCGCAGCGCGGCCTCGCTCTCCTCGCCGCGCCAAAAGCGTTCAAGGGCAAACTTCAGCTCCCGCGCTTTGCCGATGCGGGGAAACCCGAGAATCGTTGACGTCGCCATCCTTGCCTCTCCGTATGTTTTCGCAAGCTCCGGGCCGCCCCCGGAACCCCCCAGGTAGCGTTTTTCCCCTCGCGCCGCGCACTTTCGCAGACCCGACGCGACCGCGCAAGCGTGCCCAACAAGGAAAGAGCAAGGACAACAACCGAGCGCAGAGGTGAAAGTCTACGCGGGGAGGGCTTCCCCGGAAGCGGCGGGAAGAACCGTGAGGACAAGATCCACCCGCTCGGGTTCGACAGGCCGGAGCACCACATCAAGGCCAAACGCCCGCGCGAAAAGCCCCGTGACGTAAGGTTGAATCGTGCGCGGCGTCAGATCGTCCACGGGCAGCGAGCCGTCCAGGGCTTCGGTAAAGGGCGAGAGACTCGGCCCCCGCCGCCCGGACAAAATTATTCGGCACATCGGAGTCGCGGTTGATTCCGTTCCTTGAGACGCCGTGATTTCCAACGTTCCCCCGTAGGGAAGAAGCTCTTCCGCGAAAAGGGTCGCGTTCACAAGCGCCTTAAGCGCTCCTCGGTGCGCCGCAAAAGCTTCATCCGGTGCATTGTCGGGCCACGTCATCGCGACGCGGCTGCCTTCGGCGTACACCAACACCGTTTGGCGCACGCTGGAAATGGCCAGGCCCGCCTCGCTTCCAGCGCGGCCGTACGCCAGACGAAACAGGCGCAACCGCCGAGCCGTTACCTGGGCGCTGTCGCCGATGAGTTTCATCGCCTCGTCCACGACGGAATTGCCAATGTCGTTGATCAATTCGACGCCGTTGTTGACGGCGCTCACGGGGCTGATGAGGTCGTGGCAAAGCCGCGAGGACAAAAGCTCAAGGACTCGTGTATCCACCAACATGCTGCCCTCTCCTCTTCTCGTGTCGTGTTTCCGGCTTGCGGGGGTTGCCCGACGATGCCGACTCCCGAACATCCCCGCGTCGCTTTTTTGTCGTTGGGTGCTACGAACGACGTTGCTCCCCTAATTCTTAATTTTCACTTAACATCGCACGGCTTGGGACTCTTTTTTTGCCACGTTCCTGCCCCAGTTTCCTCGTAGGATCTTTGTGAAAGCCCGAGAGAATCGGCATAACACCCCCGGAGTCACCCCATGCGGACCCGTACGACACGTTTCTTGGCATTGCTTCTGGGCCTGAGCGTGCTCACCCCGTCGTCCAGTTCCGCCGGTGACGGCGAGATGCTGGGGTTGATCCTCGGCGCAACCACGGGGGGACTTCTGGGGAGCCAGGCGGGACGCGGCGGCGGCCAGGTGGCCTTCACAAGCCTTGGGGTTATCTCCGGCGGCTTGGTTGGCGCAACCCTCGGCCAATCCTGGGACCGCGGGGGACGCAGAGACGGTTACGGAGACTCTCACCGAGGGCACAGGTGGGCGTCATCACCGTACGATGCGCCGTGGCGTTTTCAGACCCCCTACGAGCCCCTTTACGTCGGTCCAAGCAGGGTGTTCGCGCCGCGTCCGACCTATGTATCCACGTACGTTCCGCCGCCGCCCGTTTTTGACCTGCCTTCGCAAGCTCCGGTTTACATCCGCGAGGGGTACGTCGGGCCACGCCCCGAACAGTACTGCCGCGAATTCACACAAACCGTGCGCATCAACGGCACCATCCAAGAATCCTACGGAACCGCCTGCCTCCAGCCCGACGGTCGCTGGCTCGTGGAGCCTTGAGGGGGTTCTTAAAGAGATACGCCCTTTAAGGGTCTAAGCCCTCGTTCGGACCCAAGGCCACGCGCTCGCTTGCTGTGCTTCAAA
This sequence comes from uncultured Pseudomonadota bacterium, assembly GCA_903869345.1. Taxonomy (GTDB): domain Bacteria; phylum Pseudomonadota; class Alphaproteobacteria; order UBA9219; family UBA9219; genus CAIPYM01. The sequence continues at coordinate 15,272 of CAIPYM010000042.1, read as the reverse complement.
AGCATCCAAGGATTCCCCGCGCGATTCCGTGGTTGTGATTTCGTCCTCGCCCTCCAAAAGGGCGCGGCGACGGTCGGGGTCCACGGGGAAGGGGGTGTTGAAGAGGGGCGCGCCGTCCGGCCCCAAAATCCGCCGCTCACGCAAGTCCACCGTCAGGGCCGTCCCCGGACGATCGGTGACAAGGGCCATCAAGCGCTGAACCTGCTCGTCCGGCAGAGCCAACGGCAAGACGCCGTTCTTGAAACAGTTGTTGAAGAAAATATCGGCAAAGCTCGGCGCAATCACGCACGAAATTCCGAAATCCAACAGCGCCCAGGGCGCGTGCTCGCGGCTGGAGCCACACCCAAAATTCGCGCCACCCACCAGGATTTTGGCGTCCTTGTAGGCTGGTTGATTGAGCACAAACGTGGGGTCCGGCGTTCCGTCGGGCTTAAACCGGAAATCATAAAACAGTCCTGCCCCGAGTCCCGTGCGCTTAACCGTCTTCAAGAACTGCTTGGGAATAATCTGGTCCGTGTCCACGTTCACGCGCGGCAGGGGCGCTGCAACGCCCGTCAGAATCTGAAAAGGCTTCATCGCGTCATCTCCCGCACATCGGTCAGGTGCCCCGTCACCGCCGCCGCCGCCGCCATCGCGGGGCTGAGAAGGTGCGTTCGCCCCCCACGGCCCTGCCGACCCTCAAAGTTTCGGTTGGACGTGGACGCGCAACGCTCCCCCGGCGACAAACGGTCCTCGTTCATCCCGAGGCACATGGAGCACCCTGGCTCGCGCCACAAACACCCAGCCTCGCGGAAGATGCGATCCAGGCCTTCCTCTTCGGCCTGGCGCTTCACAAGCCCCGAGCCCGGCACAACCAGGACCTGAACCCCCGGCGCGACGGTTCGCCCGCGCACAACCGATGCTGCCTCGCGTAAATCCTCAAGCCGCCCGTTCGTGCACGAACCGATGAACACGCGATCCACGGCAAGGTCCTGGAGCCGCGTTCCCGGCTCCAGCCCCATGTACGCCAGGGCCTGCCGCATGGACGCGGCCTTCACGGGATCGGGTTCCTGCGCGGGGTCCGGCACAACCCCCGTGATGGGCGCAACATCTTGCGGCGAGGTTCCCCACGTCACCGTGGGCGCAAGGACTGAGGCGTCCACGTGAACGGTCGCATCGTACCGTGCGCCCGGATCACTGGGCAGGCCGCGCCACGCCTCGACCGCTTGATCCCAGACCGCGCCTTGCGGAGCCAAGGGCCGTCCCTTGAGGTAGGCGAACGTCACGTCATCCGGCGCGATCAGGCCCGCGCGAGCCCCCGCTTCAATCGACATGTTGCACACGGTCATGCGGCCTTCCATCGAAAGGCCGCGCAGGGCTTCGCCCGTGTATTCGATGACGTGCCCCGTGCCCCCGGCGGTTCCGAGAATCCCGATGATGTGCAAAATCAAGTCCTTGGCCGTCACGCCTTTGGCCAACGTCCCATCGCACACAACGTTCAGGGTCTTCGCGGGCCTCAGGCGTAGGCTTTGCGTCGCCAAAACGTGCTCGACTTCCGAGGTGCCAATCCCGAACGCCAGCGCCCCAAACGCGCCATGCGTTGACGTATGGCTGTCGCCGCACACAATGGTCAGCCCCGGCAACGTAAAGCCTTGTTCGGGCCCCACGACGTGCACAATCCCTTGCCGGGAATCCAGCATGGGAATGTAGGGCACGCCAAAATCACGCGTGTTGGTCTCCAACGCCTCCACCTGAAGACGGGATTCCTCGTCCCGGATTCCAAAAACGCGGTCCGGCGTCGTCGGCACGTTGTGATCCGGCACGGCCAACGTCAGATCAGTTCGTCGAACGCGACGCCCCGCAGCACGAAGCCCCTCAAACGCTTGGGGACTTGTGACCTCGTGCACAAGATGCCGATCAATGTAGAGAAGGCACGTTCCGTCCTCCCCCCGTTCGACAACATGGGCATCCCAGATTTTTTGGTACAGCGTGCGCGAACGTATCACCCTCGTGCCTCCCTGATTGCCGATCTTTTCACGTGAAACAGCCCCTTAAGTTACCGTGATTTTTGACGCGTTGCCACTTTCCTGATGTGCCCACCTGATAGACTTCGGCACGGCATGGATTCTCCTTTTTGTCGCATTTTCTCCTCTTCGTCACCCCGGCGAAAGCCGGGGTCCATGGTTCAACTGTCACGGAAAACGGCTCGGGATCCCGGCTTTCGCCGGGATGACGATGGGGGAGGACGTGGATGAGAAAAAGGCCCTTGTATGCCGTGTTGCCGTACATCCAAAAGCCCCAGGTCGCGCACGATGTCCCGCAGACAGCGGCGCGTTTCCGAAAGGCCCTTGGCGCTGGTGACAACAAAATCCGCCTTCCGGCGTTTAGCCGCATCCGTCCACTGGTTGCGACGTAACACGTGAAACTTTTTGAGCGTCATGCCGGGGCGAGCCACCACACGGGCACGCTGAACGCTTGCCGTAGCCGTCATGCAAATCGTCGCGTCACACCGCGATTCCGCGCCGGTTTCAAAGAGCAGCGGGATTTCAAGAACAACGGCTCGCGCAGCCCTGTTTTCGCGCACAAAGGCTTTTTCCGACGCGGCAACGAGGGGATGCAAAACGGCCTCCAGCGCCTTCAGTTTTTCGGGGTTTTGAGCAACCACCTCTCCCAAGATACGCCGGTTGATGCCGCGCCCCCGTCGCGCCTCCGGGAAAAGCCGCCCAACGGCTGGAACGGCTTTTCCGTCAGGCCCGAGAAGGCGGTGAACCGCCGCGTCCGCGCTGTGAACCGGAAAACCGAGCGCTTTCAGCATCCTCGCCGCCGTCGTTTTCCCCATGCCGATGGACCCCGTTAGCCCCAGGATGAAAGGTCTTTTTGAAGACGGACGACGTTCAGCACCTCGCCCCCTCACAATGCACTCTCCAAAAGGCGACGAAGGCCAGGAACGACCTCTGGTAGAAGGCCAAACCAGGCCTCAAACCCCGGCCGCGCCTGGTGAATCAACATGCCGAGCCCGTCCACCGTAGGGTTCCCTCGCGCGCGCGCCTGGCGCAAAAGTCCCGTCTCCAGCGGGTTGTAAACGCTTTCCACCACCCAGGCTGAGCTTGGCAGCGCAGACAGGTCCATCTCCAGCGGCGGATGCCCCTTCATCCCCAGCGGGGTCGCGTTCACGAGCATGACGGCCCCGTCCATGGCCACGCGGAGGTCGTCCAGGTCCATGCACGTGATCTCCTCGGACCCGAGGTCCTCGCGCAAACGTTCGGCCTTTTCACGGCTACGGTTCACCAGACGAATGGCCGTCGCCCCCAACTGCTGAAGCCCTGCAACAACCGCTCGCGCGGCCCCTCCCGCCCCCAGGACAACGGCGGGGCCACGAAGGGGCGCGACAACGCCCGCCGAACAAACATTTTCGCAAAACCCAAAAACGTCCGTGTTTCGCCCTTCCAGGGATCCATCTTCCCGAATCACCACCGTGTTCACGGCCCCGACGCGAAGGGCCAAAGGGTCCACGTGGTCCATCACGTCCAGCGCCGTCGTTTTGTGCGGAATCGTGATGTTCACACCACGAAACCCAAGCTTGGGCAACGCCCGCAAAGCGTCTTTCAAATGGTCCGGCGTCACCGCCAAAGGTACGTAGGCCCCCTTGATTTCGTAATGCTGAATCCAAGCGCCGTGCAGACGCGGGGAAAGGGAGTGCGCGATCGGCCACCCGATAACCCCGGCCAGATGGAAAGGTGTCTCCGTTTCCATGAGTCCCTCCTTCGTCGCGTTCGTTCCGCCCCTTGTTCCAGAGGTTGATCCCCTGGGGATAAAAAGGGCCCGGACGGGGATAACTCCCTCCTTGCCCCTGCCAACCCCGTTTTATCCCGACATCCCCCTCAAATCTCCCGTTTTTTTCCCGAACGCCGTTTTAAAAAGAAGGGGCTGTGAATCCTGGGGATAACATGCATCCCTCGGCTTATCCACATAATCCACAGAGTTATCCACCCCCACTTTCCCCTTCTTTTAAAATCTTTTTCCCGTTTTGTCCTCGATTTTTGGCCCTGGTCGTGGATAACTTCCTCCTTTGTGGACAAGCGCGGGATTGTTTTCCGGTCGTCGGGGATCCCCCTTTTTCAGGGGCTCAACATCATCCCTTCTTTTTTTTAAAAAAAGAAAGATGTAAAGAGGAGACACCGTTCGGGTGGGGATAACTCTCCCAAAAGACCCTTCTGTCTCACCCCGGTTAAGTTTGACGAGAATCCCTTTGAGCCTGTCCCCCCCCCTTCTTGAAACAACCTCGTACCTTCCCCCCGAAGTTTGGGACTCGGTGGTCCTTTTTACGTTTCTTGCCTTGATATTTTCCGCTTGGGAAGACGCGCGGCATGGACGATTCGCGGAAGCTCCCCTGGGCATGGGGTTGATGCTGGTCGTCGGTGTTTTCGGGTTTTGGGGAGGCTGGGACTGGAGCGCCGGGCGTCTGACAGAGGGACTTACGGCCTTGGTTTTGCTCATGGGGATCAAAGAGGTTTACCGCAGGCTAACGGGCGTTGAGGGGTTTGGGGCGCTTGATGCGCTTTGGACGGCTTTTGCCGTGACGACCTTTGGTTTTTTACCCGTCGCCTCGGCGTGGATTATGGGGGCTTGGGGGGCGATTGCTTGGATCGGGGTTTGCGCCGTTCGTCACCATTTTTCGCGTTCCCCCGTGCGCGTCGCCTTTCGGGACAGCGTCCCCTTGACCCCCTTTCTTGGGGGAGGGCTTGGCGTCAGTTTGGCGTTGCGGCTTGTGTGAGATTTAAGAACGGGACTCGAGGCGACGAAGGGGCGGCATGTAAAGCAAAAGAGCCGCAGCGACGTAAATGGACGAGTACGTGCCGACCAAGATCCCCCACGTCAGCGCCAACGAAAAGCCGAACAACGTGGACCCCCCGAAAAACACGAGCGGAATAAGGGCGAGCAACGTTGTTCCCGCCGTCATGAGGGTGCGCGAGAGCGTCTGATTGACGGAATCGTTGATGATTGCTTTCAGATTGTTTGTTTTCTGGCGGCGGAGGGTTTCACGGATTCGGTCGAACACGACGACAGTGTCGTTAATTGAATACCCGGCCAGGGTCAAAAGGGCCGCCACGGACGTCAGGTTAAAATCAAGGCCGAGGATGGCGTAAAGCCCGGCGGTCACAAACACGTCGTGCAGCGTGGCGATAAAAGCAGCGACGCCGAATTGCCATTCAAAGCGAACGCCCACGTAGAGCGCAATGGCGAAAATTGCAAACGCTGTGGCGGCAAGCCCTGCGTGGAGCAATTCCCGCCCCACCGTGGGGCCGACAACTTCAATGCGTCGGTAATCGTACGAAGGTCCCAAAGTGCTTTTGACAGATTCGACTGCGCGTTGCTGAGCGTCATCGTCACCGGTCTGGCGTTGAACGCGGAGCAAAACATCCGTGGGTCCACCGAACTCTTGAAGGGTGACTTCGCCAAGTCCCAGGCCGTTGAGCTTGGCCCGAAGGGACGCAAAATCCACGTTGTCCGAGGACCGGGCCTCGATGACAATCCCGCCTTTGAAGTCAATGCCAAAGTTGAGGCCCTGGAGGGTGAACGCGGCGAGGCTTGCGAGGACGAGCGCGAACGTCAAGCTGAACGCCCACCACCGCTTGGCGACAAAATCCACGTGCAGCGTGAGAGGAATCGCGCGAAAGGGACGGAACATGGGGGCCTCATGGCGGTGACAGTCAGCGGTCCGACGAGGACAGCGTTTGGGGAACGTGCCCCAGAGTGTCCGGATGTTCAAGTCGGAGTTCATCTTGCTGCGAAAGAGACGTTGATCTAGGCTCAGCCTTGGTGAAGATGAATGCCCCTTGGGGAGAATCGAAGGAGCGTATGATGGGGCTTGAAACACGTCTCCAGCGTTGGCAACAGGCCGGTGTTCTTGTCCCTCAAGAGGCGGAACGCATTCGGGTTTACGAGGCCACGCGGCATCACACGCCTTATTTTGGGGCGATGATGATGGGCCTTGGGGCTCTTGCGATTGTTTTGGGGTTTGCGGCCGTTGTTAGTGCCAACTGGAACCTGATTCCAGGGTACGTTAAAATTGCGGTGCATCTCCTTTTGAACCTTGGACTTGGTGGTGGGCTTCTGTGGGCCACGCTGCGCGAGAAGAAAGGCGTTCGCGAGGTTCTAGCGTTTCTTTTGGCCGGGGGGACGCTGACAATGATCGCTTTGATCGGACAGGTCTATCAAACCCAAGCCCCCATGTGGCAACCGCTCCTTTTGTGGCTTGTGCTTGTCTCCCCGTTTTTATTCAGGACCGTTCGCACACCGTTCACGATCGTTGTGTGGGGCGTGGCTTTTGGTGTGACAACGGTGGCGTTTGGAAATGACGTTTTGGGGCCTTGGCATGCGGAGTTGGCGATCGACATGTTGTTCCCCTTTGTTCTGATCGGTGTGGGGCAAATTTCCCGTTTAACACAGTCTTGGCCCTCGTGGCCGCGCCTTTTGGAAAGATTGGGGTACGGTGCGTTGGTGGTGGGAGCCTCTTTGTCTCAGATTTTCGGAGTCGTCGGGTTCAATAGTCTTTTTTCAGATCTGAAATGGGGATGGCCTTGGGCAACCTTGTTTTGTTTTAGTACCGTCGCTTTGATGGTGGTTACTCGGCGATTTGGTCTCCTTGTCGCTCGGTCGAGCCTTCTTGATTCTCTTGCGATGGTGAGCCTTCTTGTGGGAGTCAGCCCCTTCATTGTGAGCGATTTTGTTGGTGATTTTGAGCCAAATCTCTCCGTGGCTTGGCACATCGCCGGAGCGGTTGTTTTTGTGGTGTACTGGCTGTTTCTTGGAAGTGTTGGGCAGAAACTCGGCAAACGGTGGCTCGTCAATCTTGCGGGCGTTGTTGTTGCGCTGAGGCTTGTTGTTGTTTACATGGAAGTCTTTGGCGACCTTCTTTCAACGGGCTTCGGCCTCATGGTCAGCGGAGTCCTGCTGATGGCGTTGGTCGGGGTGACGCGCGTTCTTTTGCGTCGCTTGAATCCCTTGGGGGAGGTTCGGCCATGACAAAAGCACGGCTGTTTTTAGTGCTCGGTCTTTTCCTTCCGACGCTCGTTCTTGGGGGGATTGTTCTGGACCAAGAAGTGAGCCTTGCGAGGGCGAAAGTGTGGCGCGTGGGGATCACGGGCTATGATCCACGGAATTTGCTCTACGGGCATTATTTGAGTTTTCGGTTTGATTGGACCGTCCCCCCCCGACTTGAAAACCAAGCGGAAACGGACGATTTTTTATGTTTCAACCCTGCGCCTTCCAGCGTTCGGGCGGGGGAGCCCCCGGTTCCTGTTCTGTCCTCGGTCCCCAGGTCGTCGGCTACGACGGCGTGTTTCAGTTTTGTGTCAAATTTTAAAAATGATCGACGAAGTGGAATCAACAGGAGGATATCGGGCGTTGAAAGTTACATGTACTTTATCCCGGAAGATTCAGCTTCGCGCCTTGATTCCTTGTTGAGGAATCGCAAGATAAAGATGGCCGTTGATGTGCGTATTTCGTCAAAAGGGCGCCTTCTTTTGGGGGATCTTTTGATTGAAGGTCTTCCCTGGAAGACGTGGCTTGATCAACACCCGATCGCATCGGAAGAATCGACGCCGTCACATGGACCTCAGGCTCAGAGTTTGGCAGTGTCCCCACCTCCCAGCTTGCCGAAAAACACGGAAAAGGGAACCCCATGACGAAATCCGATCTCATTTTACGCCTTGCCAAGAAATATCCGCACCTCCAGGCCAAGCACATCGAGGACATCGCCAACGTTGTTCTCGGCACCGTTACCGACGCCTTGGCCCGTGGAGATCGTGTGGAGCTCCGAGGATTTGGGGCGTTTTCCGTCAAGCGCCGGGATGCTCGCCGGGGCCGCAATCCCCACACGGGGCAAGCGGTGGAGGTCGGCGAACGGTACACGCCCTTTTTCCGAGCGGGCAAGCAGTTGCGCGATGATCTGAACCGTCCGCCCGCGTCCCCCCAACGACGTGTTGCCGTCGGGGAAAAAGGAGCACGTCGTACGTCAACGTAGACGAAGGGGGGGCTCCTCGTTTTTGACCCTTCGCTTTTCGCCTTGTCCCGCCGTTCAAGATCCATGCCCGTTTCACATGTTCAGGAAGGCCCACGCTCTTGCGGGAAAGGCGGCGGGTGTGCTTGAAGGAGGACGGAGCCTTTCCAAACCTTTTGCGCTTTGAGGACCTGTCATGACCGACGACCGTTTTGCGATCAACGCCCAACTCGCCCAGATGCTCAAGGGCGGTGTGATCATGGATGTCGTGACACCCGATCAGGCGCGGATGGCCCAAGAAGCGGGCGCTGTGGCTGTCATGGCGCTTGAACGTGTTCCCGCCGATATTCGCAAACAAGGCGGCGTCGCGCGCATGTCGGATCCAGGGCTGATTCGGGGTGTCAAAAAAGCTGTCACGATTCCTGTGATGGCCAAGGTGCGTATTGGGCATTTTGTCGAAGCGCAGATTCTGGAAGAACTGCGGATTGACTACATCGACGAGAGCGAGGTTCTGACTCCCGCCGACGAAGAATGCCATATCGATAAGACCGCTTTTTCGATCCCCTTCGTGTGCGGGTGTCGCAACTTGGGCGAGGCGCTTCGGCGCGTGGCCGAGGGCGCGGCGATGATCCGCACCAAGGGTGAAGCCGGGACGGGCAACGTTGTGGAGGCCGTGCGCCACATGCGGACCGTGAACCGCGAGATTCGCGCCCTCAAGGGGCTTTCGCGGGAGGAAATCATTCCCTTCGCCAAAGAACATGGAATTCCGTTTGAGCTCGCCCTGAAGACGCGTGAGCTGGGCCGCCTGCCCGTTGTGAATTTCGCGGCGGGGGGCATTGCGACCCCGGCGGATGCCGCGCTGATGATGCAGCTTGGGGCCGACGGCGTGTTTGTGGGCTCGGGCATTTTCAAAGCCTCGGACCCTTCCAAGCGGGCCGCCGCCATTGTCAAAGCCGTCGCGCAATTCAAGAACCCAGCAGTTCTTTTGGAGGCTTCGTCCAACCTCGGGGATGCCATGTCGGGGATTTCTCTCGAGAAAATCCCCGCCGAAGAACGTCTCGCCACGCGCGGGTGGTAGAGACGCGCGAACGCGTTACGTCACCTCGGGACTCAGCACACGAAAAAGGCCAACCATCGTCTCCCAGGGCATTTGTCCGGGCGCGGTGCTGCCCTCGGGTCCATACGAGGCGAAGGTCACAAGCGAGCCCAGGCGAGGAAACGCGACGCGGCTGATAAGTCCAGCTGGGCCCATGCCGATCACGATCAGGTTGCTGCGAGGATGGAGCACCAAGAGCCGCGTGAGGTCGTTCAGCGCGCGCAGCGCCTCGGGTGCTCCCGTAGGAATCATTGTTGCGATTTTGACAATGTCGGCCCCGGCGGATTCGGCCTCGGCCACAAGGCGCTGAAGTTCGGCCAACGAGGGCGTTGCGGCGTAAGCGTGGTGGGAGACTATCAGCGTTGCGCCCCTTGCCGTCACCAAGGGCCGAAGCCGCGCGAGGGTTTCATGGGCCTGAAGCTCGATGTCCACGGCGTCCACGTGGGGCAGAATCGTTTGGAAGAGCTCCAACCGCTCGTCCTCGCTTCCCGTCCACGCACCGCCCTCGGCCCGGAGGCGAACGGTCCCAATGCGGGGAAGGGTCCCCAAGGATGAAAGAGTTGCGGCGATGGAGGCCGCGTCGCGGCGTCGGAACAAATCCACCCGCATTTCCGCAAGAGCAACGCCGTGACGGTGCGCCTCCAAAACAGAGCTCGGCGCGAAGCTGTCCGTCAGGACGACAGCGATGCGAGGAATTCCCCCTCCAAGAGGGAGCGAACCGAGGGCCACCATACGAACCATCTGAGGACGAGAGAAACAATCAAGGAAATCTTAGCACACGCCGCCTTGGAGCCAACAGCGTGGGCAACGTCCTCTTCGGGGCAATTGGGTGAGTGAAGGGAAAGGTAACGAAGGAGATAGCGAAGGGACGGTTCCGTCGCGCCCTCACCAAGGACGAAAAACAAGGCTTTATTCACAGGGTCTCCGCGTGGTCCTCGCATCAACGACTCGTGCTGGGGCCAACGAAAACACCGACATTCCGGCCCCCTTGAACATGTGCTCGGGTCTCTTGGGACAGGTGAGGGAATCATGGTAGACTCCCGGCGCGTGGTTCCCACTTTTCCCATGTCCCTCGTTTCTTACAAGGATGGCCGCTCGTGCCCAGCCCTGACGATCCCGCAAACGCCCCTGATTCGCCCGACAAGCCTGCCGCCGAGGGGGACGAAGGCAACGCCTCCAGCGAGCAAGCTGCCGAGACAGGCGCACCCCCCAAAAAGACAAAAAAGAAGCTTGTGGTTGCGCTCATCATCGTGGGCCTGGTGGCGGTTGCGGGGGGCGGGGGTGGCGCGTTCATCGGTTTTTACAAACCCGCTCAAAAATCCGCGGCAGCCAAGGTCACGACCGAGCCGACGGCCTCCGACGACAAGAAGCTTCAAGAGGATCTGACCGAACCGGACGAGCACGCAGGTCCCGCCAAACTTTCCGTGTTTGCGCCGCTCGGGGACATCTTGGTGAACCTCTCGGGCGATGGGAAGCACCCGCATTTCCTCAAAATGAAGGTTTCGATTGAGCTGACCGATCCCAAGGACATTCCCCGTGTTGAGGCCATGCAGCCCCGCATTGTGGACAATTTCCAGGCGTACTTGCGCGAGTTGCGGGTGGAGGATCTTCGTGGCTCGGCGGGGCTTTATCGCTTACGCGAGGAGCTGTTGCTGCGTGTCAATGAGATTCTACAGCCTCTGCGCGCCCGCGATGTGCTTTTCCAAGAAATGCTCGTCCAGTAATCTGTCGTCCCGTCCGGTGGTCCTGCGATTCCCATGGCTTCTCCCGCTTCGCCTTCCTCCCCTCCCGTTGTCACGGAAGAAGACAAGCTGGTCGGCGCGTGGACGGCGGCGACGGGCGGGGTCGGATCCAGCATGGACACCACGGCTCTCGAAGATGAACCCAAATCGTCGGATCGCCTTTTGAGCCAAAGCGAAATTGACGGGCTTCTCGGAACCAAGGACAAGGGCTCCACGCAAGACATTTCGGGGATCCGTGCGCTGATCAACAGCGGCCTCGTCAGCTATGAACGCCTGCCCATGCTGGAGGTGGTGTTCGATCGCCTCGTGCGCATGGTCTCCACCAGTTTGCGCAACTTCACATCGGACAACGTGGACGTCAGTCTCGAACAAATCACCAGTGTGCGATTCGGGGATTATTTGGATTCCATTCCCCTACCCGCCATGCTCGCCGTGTTTAAGGCCGAGGAATGGGATAATTCCGGCCTGATGACCATTGATAGCGCGATGATTTACTCAACAGTGGACGTCTTGCTGGGGGGCCGCAGCGCCGTGGCCATGCGTGTGGAAGGCCGCACCTACACGACCATTGAGCGCAACATGGTGGAACGCTTGGTGCGGCTTGTTCTGGCCGACGTGAGCGCCGCGTTTGATCCCTTGTCGTCGGTGACCTTCCGATTCGATCGCTTGGAAACCAATCCTCAGTTCGCCACCATCGCGCGCCCTGCCAACGCAGCGGTTCTTGTCAAGATCCGCGTGGACATGGAAGGGCGCGGCGGACGGATTGAGATCCTCATTCCCTACGCGACGCTTGAGCCCATCCGCGAATTGCTCTTGCAGATGTTCATGGGCGAAAAGTTCGGACGCGATTCCATTTGGGAAACGCACTTGGGGCAAGAGCTCCTTTTGACGGACATGAACATTCATGCCGTTCTTGCCGAAACAACGCTCACGCTCGGCGACGTCATTCATTGGGAGGTCGGGTCACGCGTCATGCTGGATGTTCAAACCGACGACCAGGTTCGCCTTTGCGCGGGCAACGTCACGTTGTTTGAAGGCCGCATGGGATCGTTCCACGATCACCTGGCCGTTCGTGTGGAGAATGTGTGTGTCCCCGTGAGTCCGGAGACGTGATGATGTTGAACGCGCTTGTTCTTCTGGTGGACGCTGTTTTGATCGCGTTGCTTGTCGTCGCGGTCCTCCACGCTCGCCGCCTGCACCAGCAGTTGACCGACCTGAAAGCCAGCCGCGCCGACATGGACCGTTTTGTGGAGGCGTTTAGCGTCACCGTTCAACGGGCCGAGGCGGGGGTACGTGGGCTCAAGCAAACGGCCCGTGAGAGCGGCGACGATTTGGAAAAACTGCTCGACAAGGCGACGCGCCTGCGTGACGAGCTTGTGTTTCTTACGGACAGTGCCGATTCGCTCGCAACGCGCCTGAGTGACGCTGCGACACGCGCTCTGCGGGCCCAAGCGGGGAGCGCGACGCGTGCGCTGGAAAACGAAGCCGCCGCCCTGAATCACGAGGATTCCTCGTCAACCGCTTCGGACGAAGGCGACCTCTCGCCGTCCCTCGCGTCCGCCGCCGAGCGGGATCTCGCCCGCGTTTTGCGCAGGGCCCTATGACGTCGCGCCCCCCCTTCTTGGTTCGACCGACGCGGGTCTTGATTCTGATGGGGGGGCTCGGGGTCCTGCTCGTCGGCCTTCACGTGGGAACCGCATGGCGTACGTTGGATGGGCTGGGAGTCCGCGCTGCGTGGGCCTCATCGCCCGCCGCCCCCCCCCCGACGATCCGCCATGAAAGTTCTGCGGCGGAGGCCAGCCCCGCCGCGCCATCCTCCAACGCTGCGCCCCAACCCCCCGAGGCTCCTCAAGCTCCCGCTGCCGCCCCGGACGATCCCAGCACCGTTATGGACCTGATGCGGGAATTGGCCGACAAGCGCACCAAGCTGGAGCAACGGGCCAAAACCCTGGATGAACGCGAAGCCCTGCTTCGTGTTGCGGAAGAGCGTATGGCCCAGAAAGTCACCGAAATGGAAACCCTCCGGGGACAGGTTCAAGGGATGCTGAGCCAGCTGAGCTCGGGCCAACAGGCGCAGATCGAGAATCTCGTGAAGATTTATGAAAAAATGAAACCCAAGGAAGCGGCGCGTATTTTTGAAACGCTGGACATGCCGATTCTTCTCAGCGTTATGCAACGCATGAAGCCAGCAACCGCGGCCTCGATCATGGCCGATATGCCCCCCGAAAAAGCCAAAGACCTCACCCAGGCCCTGACCAAACGGGAGGATTAGGCGCGAACGCGCCCGGCCCTCTCAACCTTCGGCGGGCTTTGCCGAAAAGGATTGCTTCTCCCAGTCACAAAACTTTTTGAGGGCGATGAGCGTGTCCATTTCCGCGCTCCAGTACCCTTCCGCGCACTGATCCAACGCCGAGGCCATGGCCGTCAGCAAATCCCAAATGTCCGGCGAGACTCCGGGCGGGGGCGGAGGCCGGACGATGGACAAAAACGCGGGATGCAGCTCGGCCCCAGGATTGTCATCCAAGGCGCTTGTTTCGTCGAGGGGGGCCGGACGGGGCGTTTTCATCGGAGGTGCCTTAGTGCGTGACATCGAGGCGCAACGTCGTCAGGTAACGCACCACTGCATCGTAATCGGTCTGACGCAGTTGGGTGGGGTGCTCCACGCCAAATTCGGCTTCCAGCACCATTTGAACAACGTCTTGGCGAACGTTTTGCTCGTACGCGATCCAGGCCAGAAGGCCATAGACCACGCGCAGCTCGTAAGCGTTCAAGGGCGATTGAAGATCCAAAAGATCCACCCCCTCGTCCCCGTCATGGTCGAGCGTCGGCGAGGCAGGCGAAAACGTGTCGTTGGAAAGTTCAAAGGCGGTGAAACGTTCAGGAGCCGGGATCATCGGAGACCTCTCGTCGCGTCATCAGGGGGTTGCGCTTGCCGAGGGGACCGCATCGGTTCCAACCCCAAACGAGGCCCATTAAACCCCATTCGAGATGAAAAAGCAATGGAAAAATCACATAGCGTTCGAAAAAAGTCACTTTAAGCGTTGTTTGGGAGGTTGCGCATCTATTTTCAACCCGTTAAAGGGTGTTTGCAACCTAAAACGGGTTGTTGGGGACGGGGGCTTGGCGAATCGGTTAACTTTGTTTAAAGAGACTTTTATGATCACAGGAAGACAAGTTCGGGCCGCAAGAGGTCTTTTACGGTGGCGCGTCGAGGACCTGGCCCAGGCCTCGGACCTCACGCGCGAGGCCATTTCGCGCATCGAGGACGAGTCCGTCCAACCCCGCGCCACCTCTCTGAACAAAATCCGTATCGCGTTTGAGCGCAACGGCGTGGAGTTTCTGGACCACGACGGGGTACGCCGGAAACCCGAGGGGATCGAGGTTTTCGAAGGGGCCGATCGTTTTGATGATTTCTATGAGTTCTTTTACCAGCATTTGAAGGAACGCGGCGGGGAGGTTTGTCTGAGCATCACGGATGAAAATCTTCTGCGGAAATATCGTAAGGACTCTGAGATACATCGCAGCCGCATGCAGGCCCTTTACGATGCGGGACGAATCACGATGCGTGTTTTGGCAACGGAAGCGAGACCCTCATCTTCCTATGCCACCCTTCGTTACCAGCCGCCGCAAAGCACCATAGCCCCCACGTCCTTTTATGCTTTCGGCGACTGTTTAGCGTTAATCTCGTTTAATGCTGTCCTTGGGCCAAATGTGGTGGTGGTTAAGTCCGCAGCCCTGGCTGAATCGTATCGAATGGCCTTTAACATGGCGTGGGAGCGCTCGAATGATGCTGCTAACCACTGAACGCTACGACGGTCTTGCCGTTCGCGTCCTCACTTCGGAGGACGCAGAAGACTTTAAACACTTACGTCTGGAAGCCCTAGCCATGGAGAGGGGGGCTTACCTTGCGGATGCCCTGCATGATTTCGAGCTTTCTGCTTGCCAATGGAAAGATCGGTGTCGTGACGGTGGAAGGATTCGTGTGTTAGGATTAAGTTTCGGCACAAGCTCTCAATTGATCGGCATCACGGGATTTCAACCTTGTCCGAGCGATTCGTCCGGACGAACAGCTCTGTTTCGAGGAACCTATGTTCAAAGGCCTTTCCGTGGTCTTGGTTATGGGCATCTCTTGAATAAATGCCGTTACGCGATGGCACAGCAGTTCTTCAGCCAGGCGACGGTTGTTCATGGTGTGAATAACGCAGCGGCTATTGCTATCACACGATCGTTGGGCGGTGTTCTTGTCGATACGATATCGGATGTGTGGACTGATGGGAAAACTGCCACGGGAAACGTGTATCGAGTTCCGCTATGTGTTTGGTCCCAATAAGTAGTGGTATAAGATGGGTCCCACTTGAACGGGAGAGACTATGGGACAGGTACTGCACAAACGCGCCACGACGACGCAGCGTATCCGAGCTGAAATACAGCAATCTCAAGAAAAAGTCACAGT
>CAIPYM010000041.1 GCA_903869345.1 uncultured Pseudomonadota bacterium | reverse complement strand
GAAGGTAAAAAGGAAGGGCAAGTTTGATCGAAGACTGCGAACAGCGCTGCGCAGCGTGCGGTGTTTGAATTGACCGAGCTCGTTGCGCTCTTTCAGAAAATCGGCGTAGCGATCCAGCACGTCGTGCAGGCGTGACGTGAACGCGTCTTCGGAAAGATTCTTCATCGCGTCGGTCAAGTGTTTGATCTCGATGCCGCAGGCCGTCTTGGGGCGACACGTCAGGTAGCGCCGGATGATTTGCTGCTGATGGAAGATACACATCTGAATCGGCACGTTCGGAAACATCGTTTTGATGAGCGTTACCGCGCCTTTCCGGCCATCGATCGTGACGCTGGAGAACCGCCAACCCTGCGCCTGCAGATGCTCGAGTCCGGCGCGCATGTCGGCGATGCGTTCGCTTTTGATCTCGCTCCAATGGATGTTTTTCCCACGAGCACGGTAGACCATCAGGCCGTAACTGCGTCCAAAAGATGCTCGCGCAGCACATCCAGGTTGTCGCCGTAATACAGATGATTCGTCATCACGCGGGGGCCTTTCAGGTCGTTCTCGCCCCGCACACTAGCTTTTTTGGGAGCCCGCCGGAAGGCATGCGGCCACGTCCAAAAACGCCCGAATGCGCGCGGGGTCCTTGTGTCCGCTCCCGTCTTCCACCCCCGAGGAGACATCCACGATTGTCGCGCCCGTTTGGTGAACAGCCTCGGCCAGATTCTCGGCGTTGAGTCCCCCGGCCAACATCCAGGGCCGGGCGAACGACCGCCCGCGCATCAACGACCAATCGAATCGCCGTCCCGTCCCCCCCGTCGGCAGAGGGCCGATTTTCGTATCAAACAACAGAAGGTCCGCGATGGATTCGTAAGCCTTCGCACGCGTCACGTCCTCCGGCGTCGATACATGAAGGACCTTCATCACCGGAAGGCCCGTCTGCTGCCGAACGGCGGCCACGCGCTCGGGCGTTTCCAGGCCGTGAAGTTGCACGAGCCCCAAGGGGGCGTGCGCCAAGACCGCCTGAAGGTCCGCGTCGGTCGGGTCCACGAAAAGCCCGACCGCCGTAACCGAGGGGGGCACGTGCGCGATCAGCGCCGCCGCCACCTCAGCCGTAACGACGTGGCGCGAGGTCGGGCAAAACACAAACCCGACATAATGCGCCCCGCCCTCCACCGCAGCGTTCAAAGCCACGGTGTCCTGAAGGCCGCAAATTTTGGCGGCCACGCTCATGTGCGGACTTCTTCGGCAATGCGCCGCGCCGCGTCCACGGGGTCGGCAGCCGCCGTGATAGGCCGCCCAACCACAAGCCACGACGCCCCGGCCCGGATCGCCTCGGCGGGCGTGAGGGAACGCTTTTGATCGCCCCTCTCCCCCCCCGCAGGACGAACACCGGGAACGACCAACAAGGGCGTTGGCCCCAAGGCCGTCCGCAGCGCCCCAACTTCCGCCGCCGAGCAGATAAGCCCGTCGCATCCCGCCTTGATCGCCAGCCGCCCAAGCCGCAAGACTTGCTCAGCTGCAGGGGGAGTCTGCCCGACCGCCTCAAGGTCTGTGTCATCCAGGCTCGTGAGCACCGTGACGCCCAACAGTCGCGGACGCGCAGGTCCGACCGTTGCTGCCTCATCCACCGCCGCGCGGAGCATCGCCTCCCCGCCCGACGTGTGAACGGTCAGAAAGCCCGGATGCAAGGGCGCAAGCGCCTTCAAAGCGCCGCGCACCGTGTTCGGAATGTCGTGCAACTTGAGGTCCAGAAAAATCGGTGCGCCCAGAGCCGCAATGCGCCCATAGCCCGCCGCGCCGTTGGCCAGAAAGAATTCGTACCCCACTTTGAATCCGCCGACGTACGGCCGCACACGCTCGGCCAAGCGCACGGCGGCCTCCGCATCGGTCGTGTCCAGAGCGCAGAAAATGGGAAGGAGATTCGTGGTCATCGTTCTTTCCGTAAGGATGGGGGACAGGTGGCGACGTTGATTTAGCATCATGCCCCCCTCGCCCCCTTAAAGGCTCAGCTCGTCCCCCAGGCAGCGTTGATAGAATTCGGCCAGGGCCGCGCGTTCGGTCTCGTCGCACTTGTTCAGAAACGTCAGGCGGAACGCAACACCGGGGTCGCCGAAAATCTCAATGTTCTCGGCCCAGTTGATGACGGTGCGCGGGGACATCACGGTGGACAGGTCGCCCTGCATAAAGCTCTGCCGGGTCATGTGGGCCAAACGCACCATAAGGCGCACGCGCTCGGCCCCCTCGGGCGTGGCCATGGACGGGACCTTGGCGAGAACGATGGCAACCTCTTCGTCCTCGGGCAGGTAATTCAACGTCGCCACAATGTTCCAACGGTCCATCTGGCCTTGGTTGATCGGCTGCGTGCCGTGGTAAAGCCCCGTCGTATCACCAAGGCCGACGGTGTTGGCCGTCGCAAACAGACGAAACGCCGGATGCGGACGCAAGACGCGGTTCTGATCCAGAAGGGTGAGTTTACCCTCCACCTCCAGAACGCGCTGGATCACAAACATCACGTCCGGACGCCCAGCATCGTATTCATCAAACACCAAGGCGCAAGCGTGTTGCAGGGCCCAGGGAAGGATCCCCTCGCGGTATTCGGTGACTTGCCGCCCCTCGCGCAGGACAATCGCGTCCTTTCCGATGAGGTCCAACCGACTGATATGGCTGTCGAGATTCACGCGCACGCACGGCCAATTCAGACGCGCCGCGATTTGCTCAATGTGCGTGGACTTACCCGTGCCGTGGTAGCCCTGCACCAAGACGCGGCGGTTGTGCGCGAAACCCGAGAGAATCGCGAGCGTTGTGTCATGGTCAAACCGGTAAGCGGGATCCGCCGTTGGAACATGCTCCCCCGCTTCGGAAAACGCCGGAACGCGCCAGTCAGTCTCCAGACCAAACACCTCGCGCACCGCGATAACCTTATCCGGCAAACCTGTTTCAGGATGAGCAACCGGGGATTCCATCAGCAACACCTCCTGGAGGCACCATCGGGACACGTAAAATTGAACACGTCGATCGAAACCCCTCCGTCAAACCACCAGCGCGTAGGGCTGTTCGATTAAGAGCTTTAGGGCAGCCAGAAATTCGGCTCCCACGGCCCCGTCCACGGCGCGGTGATCAATGGACAGCGTGCACGTCATGACGGTGGCGGGCACAACCTGGCCGTCCCGCACGATGGGCCGCACCTCGCCTGCGCCAACGGCCAGAATGCAGGCCTGCGGCGGGTTGATGATCGCCGCAAAAGCGTGAATGCCGTACATCCCCAGGTTGGAGACCGAAAACCCGCCGCCTTGAAACTCTTCCGGGCGGAGCTTGCCTTCACGCGCACGGGTGCCGAGGTCCTTCATCTCGGCTGAAATCTCGGCCAACGTCTTGTTTTCCGCGTTTTTGACGATGGGCGTGATGAGCCCTTGCGGTGTGGCCACGGCCACCGAGACGTCACTGTGGACGTAGCGCACAATCACGTCCTCGTTCCACGAGGCGTTCGCGGCGGGCACTTTTTGAAGCGCCAGCGCGACGGCGCGAATAACGCAATCGTTCACCGAGATTTTGACAGGGCTCACCGCGTTCAGGCGTTGCCGCAGAGCCAGCAGTTCGTCGATCACGCATTCAATGGTCAGGTAGAAATGCGGGACCTGTTGCTTGGATTCGCTGAGCCGCCGCGCAATCACCTTGCGCATCGACGTCACGGGCTCCGTCGTGTAGGTCCTGCCGAGCTTATCCGCGAGCGACCGCGCATCGGGGCCGCTGCCGAAGGTCGGGGAGACCGCCCGCGCGGAACCAACGGGATCCACCCCCCCCGTGGTCTGGGCACGTTCCACATCCGCCTGCACGATGCGCCCGCCGGGGCCCGTGCCCTGAAGCGTGGACAGCTGAATCCCCGCTTGGGCCGCAAGGCGCTTGGCCAGAGGACTCGCGTGAACGCGCCCGCCTTGGGTTTCCGCAAGGGCCGCCGTCGGAACCGGTGCGGCGCTGGCCGCCGAGGTCGCGGCGGGCGGGGGGGCCGAAGCCACGGACCCGGCCACCGAAGAAGAAGGACCACTGCCGAACGCCGCAAGCGCCTCGGCGGGGCTTTCGCCCACATCCGCCAAGACAGCAATCGGCGCGTTCACGGCCACACCTTGCGTTCCGGCGGGGACCAGAATTTTCACGAGCGTGCCCTCGTCCACCGCCTCGACTTCCATCGTGGCCTTGTCGGTCTCAATCTCGGCAATGACTTGCCCGGCTTTGATGACGTCGCCCTCCTTCTTGAGCCATCGGGCCACATTGCCCTCGGTCATCGTGGGCGAAAGAGCGGGCATCAGGATCGGAGTCGGCATCGGGGGACAGTCCTTAGATCAAGAAGGGGAAACCCAAAGCAAGCACAGAGCCGCCCCCAAAACTATCGGGGGTGGGCCCTGAGGGAGCTAGCATAACCGCTCGCTCGCGCAGCGCCAAGCGGCAAAAAGGCGCGAAACCCTTCAAAGTCCGCGCCTTGTTTCGTGTTACCGCCGAATGGTGCCCCAGGAGGGACTTGAACCCCCACTCCGTTGCCAAAAGCAGATTTTGAGTCTGCCGCGTCTACCATTCCGCCACTGGGGCTTGCTCGTTTGCGCAACCGTCGGATCATACTCACCCTTTCCGGGCGGTCAAGCGGTGTTCAGCCTCTAGACATCGTCCCCGTAAACGTGCGTCTCGGCCTTCGCGCCGGGGTGCGTGACGGCACCGGTCTCGGCATCGCCCACAAGCTCCGCGTACTTCCACAAAGCGCCCGCTTGGAAATCATGCTGACGGGGCTCCCAGGCGGCACGACGCACCGCCAATTCCGCCTCGCTGACTTCCAACGTCAGGGTCCCGGCCTCAGCATCCAGGGTGATCATGTCCCCGTCTTGGACAAGCGCAATGGGACCGCCCACCGCAGCCTCCGGCCCCACATGGCCGACGCAGAATCCGCGCGTCGCGCCCGAGAACCGCCCGTCGGTGATGAGCGCGACTTTTCCGCCCGTCCCTTGGCCGTAAAGCGCCGCCGTGGTCGCCAGCATCTCGCGCATACCGGGTCCGCCACGCGGCCCTTCGTAGCGGATGATAAAGACGTCGCCTTCCTTGTAGGCACGTTTATCCACCGCCGCGAACGCGTCTTCTTCGCAATCAAAGCACCGCGCGGGCCCCCGGAACTTGAGGTCCTTCATCCCCGCGATTTTCACGATTCCGCCTTGCGGCGCGAGGTTCCCGCGCAGACCCACGACTCCGCCCGTGGACGAGAGCGGGGTTGTCGTCGGGCGCACAACGTCCTGGTCGGTTCGGAACGTGAGATCAGCCAAATTTTCAGCAATCGTTTTACCCGTGACCGTCAGGCAGTCACCGTGCAGGTAGCCGCCCTCCAAAAGCGCCTTCATCAGCATCGGGACACCACCCGCCTCGAAAAGATCCTTGGCCACGTAACGGCCAGCTGGCTTGAGGTCGGCAAGGTAAGGCGTCTTGCGGAAAATCGCGCAAACCTCGTGCAGGTCGAAATCAATCCCGGCCTCGTGCGCAATCGCGGGCAAATGGAGCGCGGCGTTCGTGGACCCGCCCGAGGCCGCCACAATCGCGGCGGCGTTTTCCAGCGCCTTCCGCGTGACAATCATGCGCGGTTTGATGCCCAAACGCACAAGATTCATAACCGCCTCGCCGGATTTTTCGGCAAACGCATCGCGCGTTTCGTAAGGGGCCGGAGCGCCCGCCGACCCCGGCAACGCAAGGCCGATAGCCTCGGACACACACGCCATCGTGTTGGCGGTGAACTGCCCACCGCACGATCCCGACGACGGGCACGCGACGCATTCCAGCTCGTGCAAATCGGCATCCGACATCTTGCCCGCCGCGTGACTGCCGACGGCCTCGAACACGTCCTGAACCGTCACGTCTTTGCCCTTGAATTTTCCCGGCAAAATCGAACCACCGTACATAAACACGCTCGGCACGTTCAGGCGCACCATGGCCATCATCATGCCCGGAAGCGACTTGTCACACCCCGCAAGGCCCACCAAAGCGTCGTAACAATGGCCGCGAATCGTGAGCTCGACGGAATCGGCAATCACCTCCCGGCTGACCAGCGAGGACTTCATCCCCTGGTGGCCCATGGCAATGCCGTCGGTCACGGTGATGGTCGTGAACTCACGCGGCGTACCGCCTGCGGCCTTCACCCCCCGCTTGGCCGCCTGCGCCTGGCGCGAGAGCGAAATGTTGCACGGCGCGGCCTCATTCCAGCACGTCGCAACGCCCACAAACGGTTGCGCAATGTCCTCTTCCGTCAGGCCCATCGCGTAATAGTACGACCGATGCGGTGCCCGCGCGGGCCCCTGCGTCACATGACGGCTCGGCAAACGACTTTTATCCCAGGCTTTGGACATCTTGCGGGGTCTCCTTGGAACAGACAATCACAACCAACAACGCGCGGCACCTTAAGGCGTTTTACCCGCCGAGGAAACGGGGGCCGAGGTTTGCAACAACGGGATCAGGCGCTCTGACACAAAGGCCGCTCCGCCCAACGTCAAATGGTTATCATCCGTGTAAAAAAGCCTGTTCCCCTTGAAGACCCAACACAGCGAGTCATCACACAGGGGAGCTCCTGCGTCAAAGATCGTCACCGTCTCGGGATAAGCTTTCCGAAGAGCCTCAAAGTGATCCTTGTAAAGGCGGCGTTGGGCGTCAACCGCCTCGCGCGTCAGCGTACAAGGGCCAGACCGTTGAACAAGATGATAAAACAATTTTGCATGAGCACAAGGCCCAGGGAGGAAGGGAAGCTCCGGCCAGTCCTTCACCAGGATGACGCGTTTTCCGTGTTGTCGAAAAAGTTGAACCGTGTCTTCTAAGCCTTTTTGAAACGCAGGGTGATCCAAGCTGGCCAGAGTCCAATAACTTGCCAAAATCACGGTTCGGATCGTCGGTGTCTTGGCAATAAACGCGATGGCTGTTCGTACCGAATCAGGGTCCGTGCAGCGGGACACTTTTTCAGCATTCACAATGGGCGGACACACGGAATGCCCTAAAAGAACCAAAGGCCACGCTTGTTCATCCAGGTTGGCACGCAAGCCGTGGTAAAGGTTGTAAGCGTGGGAATCGCCCAGAACCGCGACTGTCGCACGATCCGGGCTCTCCGTTGAGACACACCAGGTGTAATCGTTAATCCCGTCGGCTTTCTGGGTGTACGCCTTACCCAGTCCATCTCGACATTCTTGCGTGGATCGTACCGAAAAAGTCTGCACCGCTGTGGCAAAAGTTGCATCAAAATTGGCAAAGCGTTCCGGGAAGCCTTTCTTGAGATAGAGCCCCCATCCCGCTGCTCCCAAAAGAATCATCCCCGCACAAAGCCCGACGGTCTTGATCCACGTCTTACGCCCGAATCGGATGGGCTTTTCGATCAGAAAATACGTCAGCGTGGCCAGAAGAGCGCTCAGGGCCAACGCCCCTCCGCGCAGTTTCCACGAAGGTGTTTCGGTCACGGCGATGTGCAGGAACGATAACAGAGGCCAGTGCCACAGGTAGAGCGGATAACTGATCAGGCCGATGAACACGACCACCGGATTGGCCAACACAAAGCGATTGACGAACGCCGCCGGGCCCGCCCAGATCAACAGGCACGCGCCCAGAACGGGCAGAGCCGCCCACCCGCCCGGAAAAAGCCACGTGCTGCGGAGAACAAGCGCAGAAACCACGATCAACCCAAAACCAAGCCCCGCCAACGTGTTGTTAAGAACCGTATCTTGTTTTGATTCGGCGGGGGGCTTTGCAAACACCCACGGATGGAACGCCCACCGACGTATCCAGGCACCGACCGCCGCGCGATGGAACAAGACGACGTGCGCCAAGACCGCTCCGGCCAGCAGTTCCCAAAAACGTGCAAAAGGCAGGAAGAAAGCCCAAACAGGGTGCGCGTGAACCCACACAACGTTGACACCGAAGGAAACAAGCGCCCCCAGCACAACCAGCGACAAAAGGTTGAACCCCAACCTCCACGCTCCCCAGAGGATCAGGGGAAACACCAGGTAAAACTGCTCCTCAATGGCCAACGACCAGAGGTGCATGAGGGGCTTGAGCTCGGAGGCAACGTCGAAATAGCCCGCCTCCCTCAAAAGCACGAAGTTCAGAATGAACCCCGCCCCGGCGGCCATGTGCTTGCCCAACTGGGTGAACTCGTCCGGCAGCAGGGCGAACCACCCCAGCACCAGGGAGGCCGCCAACACCACCGAAAGCGCCGGAAAGATGCGCTTGATGCGGTGGGCGTAGAATTCGGTAAACCGGAAATCCCCGCGCCCGAGGCTTTTGTAAAGGATGGACGAAATCAGAAATCCCGAGATGACAAAAAACACATCCACGCCGATGAACCCGCCGTGAATGCGCCCCGGAAAGGCATGAAACCCCACCACCGCCAGAATCGCGAGCGCCCGCAATCCGTCCACATCGGGCCGGTAGGAGGGATGGAAATTGTGCTCGCGCGCCGCCCTTCGGCTCCATACCCGTGACAAAAAGCCCCGCATGGATTGTGTCTCCTGATGGTCCGAAACATCTCGCAGAGATTGCCCCCGAACAGCAACAACGCGCGGCACCTTAAGGCGTTTTACCCGCCGAGGAAACGGGGTACCAAAGGCCTGGAAGGGGCGCTATAAGATTCATATTGGCTCTTGTTCCTACCGAAAGGAATCCTCTCATGCGTTTTGGTTACACGATTCTGTACGTTGAAGACGTGAAAAAGGCGCTTGC
The DNA here is from genome assembly GCA_903869345.1 of uncultured Pseudomonadota bacterium. GTDB lineage: Bacteria > Pseudomonadota > Alphaproteobacteria > UBA9219 > UBA9219 > CAIPYM01. The sequence continues at coordinate 62,871 of CAIPYM010000041.1, read as the reverse complement.
GTTTTACGGGCAAGCCTTTGGCTTTGCGACAACGTTTTTGCACGAAAGTGGCGATTTCGGGGAGCTGAACACCGGCACGACGGCATTGGCCTTTTCGTCCCGCGCGCTCATGACCACGCTCAAGAAAAATCCTCAGCGACCAACGGCGCAAGCCCCCTGCTTTGAAATTGCGTTTGTCACGGACAACGTGGCCGAGACTTTGGAGTCCGCCCTCCATGCCGGAGGCCGCCTGATCCAACCCCCCGAAGACATGCCCTGGGGACAAACGGTCGCCTACATCGCCGACCCCGATGGGTTTCTGGTGGAAATCTGCACGCCCTTCACACCCCCGGCGTAAACGCATAGCGCCATGGCCCGTCTCTCGGTGAGAAACACCCCAAGAACGGAAAGAACCGGGGATGAATCGTCCCGGCCCCTTCGGAGTCTCGCGGTGGATGACGGGTGGAGGGGGCGAGAGTTCGGGGCTCTTCGGTCCCAACTTAGACGTCCGTGGGGCGCAGAATCGCTGGGGTTTCAGAAGACCCCGCCCCGTAAAGCGCATGAAGATTGTAGTACGCCTCAACCTCGGGCCGCAGGATATGAACAATGATATCGCCCGCGTCCACGAGCGCCCAATCCCCCAGCCCCTGCCCTTCGAGGCGGATGCGCCTGAATCCCAATTTTCCGAGCGCCTCCGTGCAATGCTGCGCCAAGGCCAAAACATGGCGGCTCGTTTTGCCGATCGCCACCACCACGTAATCCGCCAGAGGACTCACCCCCCGCCAATCAACCGAGACAACGTCCTCGGCCTGATGCTCATCCAAAACAGCGAGAACGCGCGCCAACCCCTCTTCCGGCAACCCGCGCACGGACGACCGAACGGCCTGCTGTTCTCGCAGAGGCGCAAGCCGCCGAGCCGTCTTCTTTTTGAGGACGGGAGCAACAGCGCTTTGCACCGAGGCGGCCGGTTTCTGAGCAATCGTTCTTGGAACCGGCGGCTTTGGGGCGGCTCCCTTTTTAACAACGATCTTTTTGATCTCCGCCTTTTTGACCGAAGGCCTCGCGGTCGCGGATTTTTTGACCCCTGGTTTGATCGCCGTTTTCGCGCGAACCACGGGGGTTTTTCGCACTCTCGTCGCTGGTTTGGGAGGAGCAAATTTTTGAGTCGCCGTTTTTTTCACCCTGGGTTTAGCGACCGTCCCTTTCTTGACCGCGAGTCGAGGGGACGCGGATTTTTGAGCCCCTGTTTTTGCTCCCCCTTGGGCCGCTGATTTCACGGAAACCCGCGCTCGGGCGAGAGTTTTGCCTCTCCCTGTGAAGGGACGCGAAGAACGCGAACGCGCCCCCGAAGGCAACGACGGGGCGGAGGATGACGACTTGAGTAACCGTTGAGTGACCATGAACGATGTCCTTCCGAATCCCGTTGCCCGTTGGCTTTCCGAGCCCTGCGCAACGTAAAATTGCAGGATGCTCAGCTTCCCTGAATCGTTGAACAAAAAACCCTCAGGGCCCACACATCCCCATGCCTTGGCCCTTATGACACGTTCATCACCGTGGGGACGAGGAACGTTTTAAGGGGCCGGGGGCCCCCAAGGACCCAGGCTCAACGCTTACCAGAGAGCAAAATCTTGGGAATTGGTGGACCTGATCGGGATCGAACCGACGACCTCATCATTGCGAACGATGCGCTCTCCCAGCTGAGCTACAGGCCCTCCGTCTTCGCAAGGGGTGTTATGCCGACGCCCTTTCCACTCTGTCAAGGAGCCTAACGCAACGCTTCAGGGGACGAATCGCCGACGTAAATCGAGAACCACGCGACCCTCCCCCTTTAGACCCCTTTTTTGGGCTTTGGGACAAAACAGGCTATACAGGGCCCTCCAGCTTCTCCCCTGTCGCCTTCTTCCCCCTTCCCTCTCCCTCGTTCAGGCATGGCCACCATGGATTCCGGCAGCCCCTTTCCCTTTCTCCCGCCGCCCCGCATCCCCGAGGATCAGCTCGTCGATTTGCGCCCTGGCCGTCTGAAATGCGAAGAGAAAATCGCGTGGCTTGCCATGGGGCTCCTGGGCCTGTCCGTGGCCCTTGCCGCATGGCAAGTGCTTGTCCAGCAAAGCCTTGCAGGGCTTCAGGTTGCCTTGCAAATTGGCTTGCCCTTTTTCTTGCTGGCCATCCTCTTGGGCCTGGTCGTTCGGGCCCGAACACAGGAAAGCCTCAAGGCGCAACGGCTCACGCAACGCCTGGTGTATTGCGAAGAGATTCTTGCCCTCACCGCTGGACGCGCCCCTTGGTCCCTGATCATCTTTGATCCCCGCAACCGCTATTGGTTTGTGAACGGCTCAGCTCTCAGTTTGGTCGGGTGCAAAACCTCCGGAAGTCTCGTGGGTTTTCAACCGAAGGATGTGATGCCCCCCGACCAAGCCCAACGCATGGAAGCGCTGCTTGAAGAAGCGCGTCACAAGGATACGCCCGTGGAGCATGTTTCGCGCCGCGTGGATTCCTTGGGCAAAACGCACTTGGTGCAAACGCGCTACGAGCGTGTCCCCTCCTTAGGAGGACTCGCGGGGTACGTGCTGGTCAGCGAGGAGGATCTGACCCTTCTCCTGGTTGAACGCGAGCGGCGGGAACGCATGCTGCATCAGCTGATTGAAACGCTGGTGGCCGTTGTGGACCGCCGCGATCCTTACGCCGCCGGGCACTCGTCGCGCGTGGGACAATTGAGCGTGGCAATGGCACGGGGCATGGGCCTGGACGAATCTCAAACCGAAGCCGTCGAAATTGCGGGATCCCTCATGAACTTCGGCAAAGTGCTCGTCCCACGCCACTTGTTAACCAAGGAATCCGCTCTCACGCCCGAAGAACTGGATCGCGTGCGCCAAGGCATGTTGGCCTCGGCGGATATCGTCAGCATCATCGGGTTCGATTCGCCCGTGATTCCAACGTTGCGTGAAGTCCTGGAACACGTGGACGGCTCGGGCCAACCAGCGGGACTCAAGGGGAACGAGATTCTGTTGCCCGCCCGAATCGTGACCCTCGCGAACGCGTTTGTCGCGCTTGTCAGCGAACGTGCTCACCGTCGGGCCTTGCCTGTAGCTGCGGCTCTGCAAAACGTGGAAAACGATGCGGGCAAGCTTTATGATCCCGAGGTCGTGCAGATTTTGCGCCGCGTGGTGACGAATCCGCCCCCGGATCTTGACTGGTTGCGTTCCCTCCCGCCCACGTCGGCGAACCCTTCAGATTCGTGCCCTGATTCAGGAAAGGACTCGTTGAATGAAAAAAGGCCGTGACTTTTTGGACCTTGACCGCTGCGACCCCACGACCCTGAAGAGCATCATCGCTTCGGCGCGTCGTCTCAAAAAAGCGCCGCTCGCGTTCCAGCCCTTTCAGGGGCAAACGCTGGCCATGATTTTTGAAAAGCCCTCGATTCGCACGCGCGTCTCGTTTGAGGTTGGCATTCGGCAGCTGGGGGGCGAGGCCCTGAACTTGACGAACGCCGAGATTCAGATTGGGCAACGCGAGAGTGTCGCCGACATCGCACGTCTTTTGCCGCGCTACGTTGAAATGATCATGGTGCGGACGTTCGATGAACGTCATCTTCACACCTTGGCCGATTACGCCTCGGTTCCCGTGATCAACGGTCTCACGGACCAGACGCACCCTTGCCAGGTGATGGCCGATGTCATGGCGGCGGAAGAACATCTTGGAACGCTGGCGGGTCGGCACGTCGTGTGGTGTGGCGATGGCGACAACAACGTCCTCAACAGCTGGCTGCACGCCGTGGTTGCGTGGGGCCTGCGCTTGACCGTCATTTGCCCGCCCGAGCTTGCCCCCCAGCCCGCACGTTTGGAGGTTGCTCGCAAGGCGGGGGTTTCCGTCACCGTGACTTCCGATGTAAACGCCGCTCGGGGAGGGGACATTGTTCTGACCGATGCGTGGGCCTCGATGCACCACAAGGATGTGGAACGCCGCCGCGAACTGCTTCGTCCCTACCGGGTGGACGCGGCGCTGATGGACAAGGCGGGGGCCGCCTCGGTCTTCATGCACTGCTTGCCCGCCCACCGGGGCGAAGAAGTCACGGACGAGGTCATGGACGGTCCGCATTCGATCATCTGGGACGAAGCCGAAAATCGTCTGCACGCGCAAAAAGCTGTGATGTGCTGGTGCCAGGGCGTGACGGTGCCCGCGAATCTGTAACGGCTTAGCCACCCAACCAGGGGACCGCGCATGATGCGTTGGATCGCGGGCTTTTTCTCGCTTCTGTTTCTGGGACTGATCGGCGCCGGAGTCATCGTCCTGTTGGTGATCCAACATTACGGACGGGACTTGCCCGATTCGTCGTACCTCAAGGACTACCGGCCCCCGACGCTCACCCGCATTTACGCGGACGACGGGCGCATGATGGCCACCATCGCCGCCGAGCAGCGTATTTTCGTGCCCCTGAGGGCCATTCCCAAGCGCGTCATTGGTGCGTTTCTCTCCGCCGAGGATCAACATTTTTACGAACACAACGGCGTGGACACGCAAGGAATCCTGCGGGCGGTTCTGACCAACCTGCAGAACCTCGGCAAATCCCGAAGGCCCGTCGGCGCGTCCACCATCACGCAACAGGTTGCGAAGAACATGCTGGTGGGGAACGAAGTTTCCCTGGCCCGCAAAGTGCGAGAAATTCTGCTGGCCCTGAATCTCGAAAGGTCCCTGAGCAAGGAACGAATCCTTGAGATTTACCTCAACGAGATTTTCCTGGGAACTCACTCCTACGGTGTGGCCGCTGCCGCGCTCAACTATTTTAACAAATCGCTCGACGAGCTCACGTTGGGGGAGGCGGCTTACCTGGCCGTTCTCCCCAAAGCCCCGAACAACTACCACCCCGTGCGCGACCACGAAGCGGCGATGGCGCGGCGAGCGTGGGTCGTGGGGCGCATGCTGGACGACGGACGCATCACGCCCGACGAAGCCGACATTGCCAAACACGAGCCGCTCGTTCTTCGTGCCCGCGACAAGGCGGAAACCGTGGAAGCCGACTACGCGACCGAGGACGTTCGGCGTCAATTGGTCGACTGGTTTGGGGACAAAGCCGTCAAGGAAGGGGGGCTAACGGTTAAAACGAGTCTCTCCCCACCGCTTCAAGCGTTAGCAACCGAGGCTCTTCGCAACGGACTTGCCGCGTTTGACCGACGCACGCGGGGCTGGCGAGGCCCCGTGGCGCACCTCGATTCCCTCCAAGGGTGGCAAGCACGCCTAAAAGCCGTGCCCCCTCCCCCCGGTGCGGGATCGTGGTCCTTGGCCCTTGTTGCAAATCTCACCAAAGATGATGCCAAGGTTGTTTTCGTGGACGGAAAACGCGGACGCCTGCCGTTCAGCGCAATGCAGTGGGCGCGGCGCGAATCACCGGACGGGTCGTTTGGCCCTGCGGTCCACAAACCTGCGGACGTTCTTGCGGTCGGGGATGTCGTGCTGCTGGAACCCCTGACCGCCGAGGAATCACCTCCCTCCAAACCGTCCAAAACCACCCCTCCCCCGACCAACGAACCGGCGTATGCGCTTCGGCAGATTCCCATCGTGGAGGGAGCGCTGGTCGCCCTCGATCCGCACACGGGGCGCGTCTTGGCCATCAGTGGCGGGTTCAGCTCCGAGATCAGCCAGTTCAACCGGGCGACTCAGGCGTCGCGTCAACCGGGCTCGGCCTTCAAACCGTTCGTGTACCTCGCGGCGCTGGATAAGGGCTTCACGCCCTCCAGCCTCATTCTCGACGCGCCGTTCGAATACGTCCAAGGACCGGGCATGCCGGTGTGGCGGCCCGAAAATTACTCCCAAGAGTTTTACGGCCCGACGCCTCTGCGCGTCGGCGTGGAAAAATCACGTAACGTGATGACGGTACGCCTTGCCAACAGCCTCGGGATGCCGCTTGTGGCCTCGTACGCCAAGAAGTTCGGCATTGACGACGCGATGCCCGAGTTTCTCGCCTTTGCCCTGGGCGCGGACGAGACCACGCTCATGCGTCTGACAACCGCTTACGGCATGATCGTGAACGGCGGGCTCAAGATCACCCCAAGCCTGATTGACCGCGTTCAAAACAGCGAGGGCAAAACCCTCTGGAGCCAAGACCGCCGCACGTGTCCCACGTGTCAGGCAACACACTGGGTTCCGGATTCGCTGCCGCCCGAGATCCAAGACGACCGCGAACAAATCCAAGACCCACGCACGGCTTATCAAATGGTCTCCATCCTGGAAGGCGTCGCGCAGCGCGGCACGGCGGCACGCTTGAAAAGCCTCGGGCTTACGCTTGCAGGCAAAACGGGAACGACCAACCAAAGCAAGGACACCTGGTTTATCGGCTTCACGCCGGATCTCGTGTGCGGAGTCTTTGTGGGGTTCGACGATCCCAAGCCCCTGGGGGCCCACGAGACCGGGGCCAGCGTCGCCCTGCCCATTTTTGCCGCGTTCATCCAAGGCGCGACCAAGGGCAAGCCCGTCGTGCCGTTCCGCGCTCCGCCGGGCCTGCGCATGGTCCGCGTCAACCCCGCAACAGGGGCCTTGGCCGATCCGTCCGACACGAACGCCCTGTGGGAATCGTTTATCCCCGACACCGAGCCCGTTGAGGGACAAAATCGCCCCGTCTTGGAGGGCAACGTCACGGGCGCTGCCGCCGAGGGCGCAGCAGGAGCGCTGGCGATCCCGACCGAAGGGAAAGACTTGATTCCTGGGGTTGAACCGGGCGTTTTCGTTGCCCCTGGTCCTGTTCCGGAAGAATCCGCGGGGAGCACGCTTTGGCCGTCCTCGGGCAAGGACGCCCCGCCACCTCCCGCCGCTGCCCCCCTGCCCCTCGGGACTGGCGGGCTTTACTAGGGGACGAGCAGGGAAAGGGACCGCCTTTCCTGGTTGTTACCGCTTGTCAGAACCGCAGCAGCCACAACCCGCCCCACACGAGCAACCGTCTTCATCCGCGTGGTCGTCAGGAACGAAAGGAACCTGGGCGGTGAGGTGTTCGCGCCAGACGCGCCATTTTTCGGCAAGGCCCGCGTCGTTCAGGGCAAGAATCGCGACCGCCATCAGAGCCGCGTTCCGGGCCCCGGCTTCCCCGACGGCCAAAGTCCCCACCGGAATACCCGCTGGCATTTGGACGATGGACAGCAAGCTATCCAGCCCGTCCATCGCTTTCGTCGGTACGGGCACCCCTAAAACAGGGACAAGCGTCATGGAAGCGACCATGCCCGGAAGATGCGCAGCGCCTCCTGCTCCGGCAATGATCACGTTCAACCCTCGGCCCTGAGCCTGCCCCGCATAGGCCGTTAAACGATCCGGCGTACGATGGGCCGAGACAACGGCGGTCTCAAAGGGCACCTCAAAAATCTTCAGAGTCTCCGCCGCCGCCTCAAGCACGCTCCAATCGGAACGACTGCCCATAATGATGCCCACAACGGGCGCGGCCCCCGGCGTCGCGGCAGGAGCCCATGTGTCGGTTTGAAACGTCTCGTTCGCCATGAAAACCCCCTCTGTTTGCCAACACGTTGCCCGTGGACCCCGTTCTTAGCAGGTGCCCCCCCCAAAACGCTAGACGCCCCAATTTGCACGACTCGGGGGATGAAAGCGCTACGGACAAACTGCTGGTGACCTGTCCCCGCGTTTCGGCCAACCGGCCTAGGCCGGAATCCCAGGCAAAACCCCTTCTAAAAATCTGGCCGAGGATTAGCCCTCAAAGCCTGACGAGCGGCATTCGCCGCCTCTCCCAGAGACGTACCAGACCTTCGACTCATAAGATCTTCAAAACGTATCCTTCTTGCCCTATCATTACATAACGCGTTAGCAGCACTTATGCATCGGGCTACACGTTCTTTTTGCTGACATAAATCAGTTGCTCCAAGATACGCAACCTCGGCCTCAAAGCCTCGAGCGGAGATTTCAACCTGACTTCTGAGCCGATCCCCATCTTCTCCCGTCACCCCCCAAACGGTCTTATTCCGACGCATAACCGCGATAATATTCAAGGCTTCGTCGGGAAAAAGCGCTTGTAACTGCTCGATGGCCAGCGTAACAAAATAGTTTCTCACCTTACAATCTCGAGAATTGATGGCAACCCTCACGTAACAAGCCAAGGTACGCGTCATATCGACGCTGATCTCAGCCCAGGGCGGAACCTGCACGAGCAGGTCGAACAGGGGACCTGCAGCCCTCCACGTTGGATCGGCCTTTTCCCCCCTCATCGGTCTATCTGATATTTTATCTTTTTGTTCAAAGGTGTTCGCCCAATTTCTGAGCAGGGCCCTACCTTCTCCCGTCATCCCCCAAACGGTCTGATTCCGACGCATAGCCGCGATAACATCCAGGGCTTCGTCGGGGGAAAGCGCTTTTAACTGCGTGATGGCCAGCGTAACAAAGCGTTGTCTCAAAAAAAAATCCTTGGAAGCGACGGCCGTTCTCACGTAACAAGCCAGGGGACAAATAATACTGACGCTTTCCTCAGCCAAGGACGGAACCTGTATGAGCGAGTGGAACAGGGGGCCTAAAGACTCCCACCCCCGATCGGCCCTTTGCCCCCCATCGATCTATTTGACATTTTCCATCCCTCTTGAAACGTGCCCATGGACAATCGCAACCGATGCATGCTGAAGGAACGTCATCCTTCATTTACATCTCGTTTCAAAAGAAAAAATACTTTCGAGGCCTATGCTGCGGTCTCAGAGAGCCTTCACCGCCCTCCCCAACGTCTCGGAACCCCGTCTTTCGTCGAGGTGACGGCGGTGGGGAGGGAGTAGAAAAAACCGTCATTCCGGCGAAAACCGGAATCCCGAGGGAATCATTCACGCTCTCTCTTGACGGCTTGAGGTCCCGGCCTTCGCCGAGACGACGGTGGTGGAGATCGACCAAAAGGTCCTGAGCTGGATCGCTTCGCTGCGCTCGCGAGGGCAGCAGAGGAGATCGGTGGGGAAAGGACGCTGGAGCTCAATCGTCCGAGATAATCGTAAACCGTCCCCGACCCTGCATGACCTCGGCGAAGGCGTCGTGGACGAGGATCGAGAAGACGAGGATGGGAATCCGGCTTTGCCGAGCGAGGGAAATGGCCGAGGTGTCCATGACCTGAAGGTCTTTGGACAAAACATCCAGGTACGTCAGGCGGTCGTAGCGTTTGGCGTCGGGGACGCGGCGCGGGTCGGCCTCGTAGACGCCGTCCACTTTGGTGGCTTTCAAAAGCGCATCGCACTGCATTTCGGAGGCTCGTAGAGCAGCGGCGGAATCGGTCGTGAAAAACGGATTGCCCGTCCCGGCCGCGAACAACACGACGCGGCCTTTTTCCATGTGGCGCATGGCACGGCGGCGAATGTAGGGCTCGCACACCGAAGCCATGGGGATGGCGGACAGCACGCGAGTCTGCACGCCAATTTTCTCAAGCGCGTTCTGCATGGCTAAGGCGTTCATCACCGTGGCCAGCATGCCCATGTAATCGGCGGTGGAGCGGTCCATGCCCTCGGCCGCGCCCGAGACGCCCCGGAAAATGTTCCCGCCGCCGAGAACCGCGCAGACTTGCACGCCCATCGCCACGACGGTTTTGATTTCCTCGGCCACGCGAACGACCGTCAGGGGATCAAGCCCGTACTCGTGCGACCCCATCAGGGCCTCGCCCGAGAGCTTGAGGAGAACACGCCGATACGACACGGAAGAAGACGCCAGAGGCGAAACAGACGATGGCGCCAGAGGCGACATGGACAATGGCGCCAGAGGCGCCGGGGACGGACGAGCGCCGCCCCCGCTCATCACGCCTGCCCCTCGTCCGATCCCGACGGAGTCGTCGCTGCAGGGGCAGCAACGTCGGGCCTGTAGGGACGCTCGGCGATACGCGCCGATTTGCCGCGACGTCCGCGCAGGTAATAGAGCTTCGCACGCCGGACCGCCCCCGTACGCACGCGCTCAATCGTCGCAATGCGCGGGCTGTAGAGGGGGAACACCCGCTCCACGCCTTCGCCGTAGCTAATCTTGCGAACCGTGAACGACGAGTTGATCCCCGCGTTCCGCCGCGCGATGCAGACGCCTTCGTAGGCTTGAAGGCGCTCGCGCGTGCCTTCGACAACCTTCACCTTGACGCGCACCGTGTCCCCCGGCTGAAAAGCGGGGATGTTCACAACGAGGCGTTCATGGATGCGTTGTTCCAACGCTTGTAACGTGTTCATTGCCCTTGTCACTCCGAAAAAAATCCTCCGGCGGAGGGTCCATCGGCTCTTCATACCTCGGTTTTTCGGACAACTCAACCGCCCCCGGTAAATAAATCCCGACGCGAAACAAAACAACCCTTGGCAAGAAAGCGCAAAAAAAGGTAGTCTCCTTCGGTTGCTACCATATGACATCAAGCCAATCAGGGGGAAAGCATGGCGCGTGTAACGGTTGAGGATTGCGTTCTTCAGGTACCCAATCGCTTTGAGCTGGTGATGCTGGCGGCGCACCGCGCTCGGGCTTTGGCCTCGGGTGCCGAGCCCACGTTGGAGCGCGACCGCGACAAAAACCCGGTCGTCGCGCTGCGCGAGATTGCAGACCAAACGCTGAGTCTGGAGGGCTTGAACGAGTCCCTCGTGCGGAGTCTTCAAAAGCGTCTGGAGCCCGATCAACCCGAGGAAATCACGGAACTCAAGCCCCTGGATCAGGACAACTGGCTGGGCACCGCCGAAGGGCGTGAGGAAACCGAATCCGAGGATGATTCGTTGGATGAGGACGGCGAAAAAGTCCAAGCCTCGGGCGACGATTCCGCGCTGGCAGGTGGCTTTGAGGACGCTAGCGAGCCCAAGGATTAACCTCGGGGGTGCCGGGCTTTGTCACCTCCCTCCTCCGCCCCCTTGAGCCTGTTGGCTTCTTCAAGCCCCCCATCGTCCCCTGGGACGGTGGTCGGCGTCGACGACATCCTTCGGCGCCTGCAGACTCACGAAGGGCCCGAGGGGGCAAGCCTCGTTCGGCGGGCTTACGAGTTTGCCCTCAAAGCCCATGCGCCCCACCGACGCGAATCGGGCGAACCCTACGTCTCTCACCCCATTGCGGTGGCCGCGATTCTGGCCGACATGGGGCTCGATAGCACCTCCATCGCCACGGCGCTTTTGCACGACACCATTGAGGACGCGGGCGTTTCCATGGAGGAAACCCGCAAACTGTTCGGTGACGATGTGGCGCGGCTCGTGGATGGCGTCACCAAGCTCTCGCGGCTTGAATTCCAAAACGACCAGCAAGCCAAGCAAGCCGAAAACTTTCGTAAATTGATCCTGGCGATGTCCGAGGATATTCGGGTTCTCCTGGTCAAGCTCGCGGACCGCCTGCACAACATGAGCACCCTGCGGGGCCTCGCTGACCCGGAGCGGCGGCGGCGCATCGCACGGGAAACCATGGACATTTACGTGCCCCTGGCCGAGCGCATCGGGCTCAAGCAAATCCAGGATGATTTGCAGGATCTCGCGTTCGCGGAGCTGAACCCCGACGCGCGTGCCAGCGTCCTGACGCGCCTCGGGTATCTGCGCTCGTCGGGGGGAGCGCTGGTGGACACGATTCGGGCTGAATTAGCCGAAGTGCTGGAGAAAGACGGTCTCAAGGCCGAAGTCACGGGCCGCGAAAAATCGCCCTATTCCATTTGGCGAAAAATGCAGCACAAAAACGTCGCCTTTGAACAATTGGCCGACATCATGGCGTTTCGGGTGCTCGTGGACACGACGGGCGCGTGTTACCAGGCGCTCGGCACCCTGCACAGCCACTACCCCGTCATCCCAGGACGATTCAAGGATTACATTTCAACGCCCAAGCCCAACCACTACCAAAGCCTGCACACGGGCCTCATGGGTCCCCACCATCACCGCATCGAAGTGCAGATCCGCACCCACCAGATGCACGACGTGAATCAGTGGGGCGTGGCCGCCCATTGGACCTACAAACACGGGGGCGCACCCGACCAGGGCCAAACGGAATACCGTTGGTTGCGGGAGCTCTTGGACATTGTGGAGCACGCGCTCAAGCCCGATGAACTGCTGGAGCACACACGGCTTGAGCTTTTTCAGGATCAGGTTTTTTGTTTTTCACCGAAAGGGGATTTGACGGCTCTGCCGCGTGGGGCCTCGCCCGTGGATTTCGCTTACGCTGTCCACAGTTCCCTGGGCGATACCTGCGTCGGGGCCAAGGTCAACGGGCGCATGGTCCCTTTGCGCACGGTGCTGCAAAACGGTGATCAGGTCGAGGTCATCACCCAGAAAGGGGGGCATCCCTCTCCCGCGTGGGAAAGATTCGTCGTCACGGGCAAGGCGCGAGCCTCCATCCGCAAATTCATCCGCGCACGTCAGAGAAATGAATACGTCACCCTCGGCAAAGCGTTGCTTGAAAAAGTCTGTCGCCAGGAAGGGACGGAACTGGTCGAAAAGCCTTTTGAAACGGTCGCCAAAAAGCTTCAGGCCTCCACGTTTGAGGACCTTCTTGCGTTGATCGGGTCGGGGCTTCACTCGGCCCGAGAAGCGTTCAACGTCGCTTTCCCTGGGCACAAACGCGCCGCCGAAAAAGCCGCCGCGAGCAAACAGGCCACCAAGACGGCCAAAACTGCGCCTGCTGCTTCAGCTGATCGCACGAGCTCGCCGCTCCTCCTCCGGGGGCTGATTCCTGGCATGGCCGTGCACTTCGCGCGGTGCTGCCATCCGCTGCCGGGTGATCCCATCGTGGGCATCGTGGCCACAGGCCGAGGGGTCACGATCCACACCCAAGACTGCGAAACGCTGGAGACGTTCAGGGCCTCACCCGAGCGGTGGGTGGATGTCGGCTGGGGCCGGGAATACGGCAAGGAAGCGTCCATGGTCGGACGACTCTCGGTTGTTCTCACCAACCACGCGCACAGCCTCGGGGCGCTGACGACCCTCATTGGACGCGAGGGCGGTCACATCACGAACCTCAAAATCACGAACCGTGCGCCCGAGTTTTTCGACCTGATCGTGGACATCGAAGTGCGCGACCTGGAGCACTTGTCCCACATCATGGCGGGCCTGCGGGCAAGCGTCGCGGTGAATTCCGTGGAACGCGCCAAGGGACGTTGACACGGTCGCGCGCCCCCCAAAGGCGTGGGACCCGCCTTACTGAATCATCAACTCACGCACATGAACGTCCGAGATATGCACGGGACCGCTCACCCGGTTGGCCTCGCGCAAAAGATCGGCCCGCAGCCCGCGCAGGTGTTGATCCGCTTTCATTTGTTCGCCCGTGATTTTGTTCATGTAGACTTGAAGGCTGTCAACAATGAAGGGCAGATAGGCCTTTAAGGATTCCATGTCAGCAGGGGCAACGGCAAGGCCCAGCTTCATGCGTGCACTGTGGGGGGTCCCGGACACCAAAACGCCCCCTTTCAAAGGAAGCTCAAGATTGAGAACACGAACCTTCTTGGTCACCTCCTGGCTCAGACGAGCCTCCGGGCCCGCAAAGAATCCCTTACCAGCGATACTCATCCCAAGCATGTAGCTCCACATCCCCACCAGAAGGAGCAAGACGAAAAAAAGCGCCATCAGCGCAAGCCATAGCTTGTTGTTCATGGCGGCACCTTAGCGCGTTCCGCGCAAAAAGGAACCCATCCCCCTTGCAACGCCGAGGTCTAGCCCTCTTCCCTCGAAAGGGGGATCTGTTCCACCAAATACAGCATGGCCGCATCGTAAAGCGCATCCGGCAACAAGGTCATGTTGGGAACCTCAAAGTGATCCGCCAACGCACGCTCCACACCAAATTCGCTCCGCCCCGACAAAAGGGCAACGTAGGCGACAAGCGCCCTCAACGCCGCCAGCGAGGGGCCCGTCACAACCTGCCCCGACACAGCAGGAGTCTCACGCCACGCCTCAGGGAGTGACGGGGTTTCTTGCTGAGAAAGATCGGAGGAACGCATCGTTCCCTCATGTGTCCAGAGGCCAAGGGCCTGTTCAAGTTTCTCGGGAGGAGATCCCCAACCGTCCCCCGCCCTTCCTTATAACATCATAACTCTGAAAGTAAAAAGATTTACAGAAGAAAGAGTAAACAAAGATGAAGGGTGGGATTTACGATCCATTAATCTTTGGACGATCTACAGGATTGGACGAGCGCGAACATTCTTTGCAATAACGGAATGGGCTAAGGTTCCCAAAGAATTTTCTGCCATTCCCAGGGCGGCCAACGCCCGCGCAACAATATGTTTGGCCGTCAACTCGGCTTCCTCGTATTGTTTGACTTGCGAATTGTGATCTTGGAAACGGTCGGGCAACGTCATCGCGCGAATCTTCAGGCCCCTGTCACACGCCCCCGCGTTCGCCAGGTGGTGAACGACGGCGCTACCAAACCCACCCAGCGAGCCCTCTTCCACCGTGATCAGGACCTCGTGAGATTTGGCCAACCGTTGAATCAAGTCCAAGTCCAACGGCTTGGCGAATCGCATGTCCACCACGGTCGTGCTCAGGCCCCGGCCGTTCAGCTCATCCGCCGCTTTGCAGGCCTCCGGCAAGCGCGTGCCCAAGCTTAAAAGCGCGATTTTGGAGCCTTCCCGAACAACGCGGCCCTTGCCCAGCGGCAACACCTCGCCCCGCACGGGCAACGGAACCCCGGTCCCCTCCCCGCGTGGATAGCGCACAGCCGACGGACCCTCCTGAATCGCCGCTGCGGTCGCCACCATGTGCGTCAACTCCGCCTCGTCCGAGGGCGACATCAGCACCATCCCCGGCAAGCACCCGAGGTAAGCCAAGTCAAACGCCCCCGCATGAGTCTGCCCGTCCGCCCCGACCAGCCCCGCGCGGTCAATCATGAACCGCACGGGCAGGCTTTGGAGCGCCACGTCGTGCGCAACTTGATCGTAGGCGCGTTGAAGGAACGTGGAATAAATCGCGCAAAACGGCTTGAACCCCTCGCACGCAAGCCCCGCCGCAAACGTCACGGCGTGCTGTTCGGCAATGCCCACATCGAACGTGCGATCAGGGAACTTCTGCCCAAAAAGATCCAGCCCCGTGCCCGAGGGCATGGCCGCCGTGATCGCCACGATTCGGTCGTCGTGCTCGGCTTCTTGGATCAGGGCCTCGGCGAAAACTTTGGTGTACGTCGGAGCCGCCGCCTTGGGCTTGTCCTGCGCCCCGGTCACGACGTTGAAACGCGCAACCGCGTGGAGTTTATCCGCCGAGGTCTCGGCGGGTCGGTAGCCGTGGCCCTTCTCGGTCACGACATGCAGCAAGACCGGCCCACCTTGCGGGTCATCCCGAATGTTTTCCAGAACGGGGATCAGGTGGTCCAGGTTGTGCCCGTCAATCGGGCCGACGTAATAGAATCCCAATTCCTCAAACAACGTCCCGCCCGTCACCATGCCCCGCGCGTAATGCTCCGCCCGCCGCGCCGCGTTCCGCAGAGGGCGCGGGAAGAGGCGCGAAAACTCCTTCGCCAAGTGCCGAAGGTTGCGGTACTCCTTGGACGATACAAGCCGCGAGAGGTAGGAGCTCATCGCCCCGGTCGGGGGCGCGATGGACATGTCGTTATCGTTCAACACCACGAGCAAACGCGAGGCCGACGCGCCTGCGTTGTTCAGGGCCTCGTACGCCATGCCCGCGCTGATGGACCCGTCGCCAATCACGGAAATCACGTGGTTGTTGCCGCCCTTGAGGTCGCGCCCGACGGCAAACCCGTACCCCGCCGAGATGGACGTGGAGCTGTGCCCCGCGCCGAAGGGATCATAGGGACTTTCTTTCCGCTTGGTGAACCCGGCAAGCCCCCCGCCTTGGCGCAACGTGCGAATCCGGTCCCGCCGTCCGGTCAAAATCTTGTGGGGGTAGGCTTGATGCCCAACGTCCCAAATCACGATGTCCTTGGGCGTGTTGAAAACGTAGTGGAGCGCCACCGTCAGCTCGACAACGCCAAGCCCCGCGCCCAAATGCCCGCCCGTCACCGAAACCGCGTCAATGACTTCGGCGCGGAGTTCCTCGGCCATCTGCTGAAGCTGCTCGGGTTGAAGCCGATGCAAATCCTCGGGCGTCGTGACCGTGTCCAAAAGCGGCGTTGCGGGACGTCCCGCCATCGCAGAGCGCACGTCGCCCGGCGCGACTTCGCACGCGGCGTCCGACGGAACGGCAGGAAAAGGAACGTTAGTCTTCACCCTGGGCGACTCCTTTACGCGCCACGGCCCCTTGCGATTCTCAAGCACCCCGAAGGGCTGGGAGCACCGGGACTCAGTCCCCGTCGGCCCCCGAGGAACGCCGCGCATACTGCGCCGCTCGGCGCAAGTGATCAAGCCAGGGGGAAAAACGGCTCGCCCGCCCCCGAAGAACGAAGCTGGGATGAAACGTCGCGAGAACGGGAATCGTCGGTTCAGCAGGGCACGGGAAGACCTCCCCCACCCCCTCGACCAGCCCCGCGCCGCGCCCCGTCATCGCCCAAAACGGCACGCGCCCGAGCGCCACCACCACCCGAGGCCGCCAGGCTTTGACGGCGCTTTGCAGACGGTGAACCTCCCCCGCGACCGCCGCCCGGCACCAAAGACCCGCAAGAGGCCCAAGATCCTCCGCGAGCCCCAACCCCTCGGTCTTCGCTTGACGGCGCGAGGCAAAAAAGGCCCCGACGCGGTTATCGGGCGGGCGCCTCCCAAAAACGTTCACAACCCGGCATGCACCCCGAACAAGGCCGACCTCGGCCAAAGCGACATCCAACAAACGCCCGCTCCGTCCCACGAAAGGCTTGCCCTGGACCACCTCGTCCCGGCCCGGTGCCTCGCCCACCAGCACCATCCCGTTCCAGGAGCCTTCGGGCTCTTGGTCGGCCACGCGGGGCAGGTCCGCGAACGCGGAGTCGGGAAGGGAAAGAATGGACATGAAGCCCCTTGGGGTGAGCAAACACAGACTCCCGCCGCCATCACAAGGGCGGGGGATGCTTTATACACGGCAGCACAGCACAAAACGACCTTTTCTCAGCCCTATCCCCCACCCTCAATCGCCCTCGCGAACGACGTGCAGCGATCCAGCTCATACCCTTTCGGGCGAACGGAAAGGGCAGGAGTGAGCATCGAATCAGGTGAGGGACCGACCTTGAAGGAGGCACGGCGGGATTCCCTCTCCCTCAGGTAACGGCGGAAGGCTTTCTTGACGGGGGGGGCGTTTTGCCCGAATCTCGGGGTCCTTCAACGCGCCCGAGTCGGAGCTCCCTTCCCATGACCGTGCTTTTGTCGGCCCTGACACGCCTTTCGCAGCTGGGGACACGGCTGGAGCTCTTTCTCAGGGGCCATGAAGTTTGGCGTGACGTGTTCGGCAACCGCTATTACCGATCGCGCCGGAAACCCCTTCCCGGCCGGGGGGAGCAACGCTGGGTGATGTACCCCGGCGAGCCCGAAGCGAGCCTTGTGCCACCCGAGGGACGGCTTTGGCTCCAAGGAACGCTGGATCAGCCCTTGCGAGCCACCAGCCCTTTCCTTAAAAGGTGGCAACGCTCCCACCGTCCTCAACCTGACAGGCCCGAGAACGCGTGGTTCCCACCGGGGGCCCTCCAAGCCGAAGGCCGTCGGGCTTCGGCCACGGGCGATTACCACGCGTGGAATCCTGCAACCGCCATTCGGAGGAGCGACTAAGCCATGGGGCGCAACGTTATTGAAACCGTTTTAGGGGCCGTTGTCCTTCTTGTGGCGGGGGTTTTTATCGTCTTTGCGTACTCCAGCGCCGATCTTCGCAAGGTGCAGGGTTACAGGATCGCGGCCAATTTCCCCATGGTGGACGGCCTCAAGGAAGGCAGCGATGTCAAAGTGAACGGCGTCAAAATCGGGTCGGTGGAACGGTTTTCCCTCCTGACGGATTCCGGGCCGGATCAGTACCTTGTGCACGTTGTGATGACCATCACACCAGATGTTCGCCTGCCCACCGACACCGTGGCCATGATCGCCACGGAAAGTCTGATGGGCGGCAAGTACATGTCCCTGGAAATCGGCGTGGACGAGTCGTTTATCAAGAACGATGGGACCGGGAAAATCACCCGCACGCAAGCGCCCATGCGCCTCGACGACCTGATCGGCCAATTGATTTACAGCTCCAAGAGCTCAAGCAACGCATCGGGAGATCACCCGAAAGACGCTGGCGCAAAGGACGCCCCGCATTCGTGAGAGGTCCGAACGTCCTTCCCAACGCGAGAGGCCATCGGTGGTCCCGATGCTTCCTGGCACAGGGCTTGGTAGCGATCCTCGCGCTCATGCCAATCCCCGACGCACAGGCCACCGTGCCCACGGCCTCCAAATCCGTGGCCCTTGTGCGAATCCTGGACAAGGTGACGGCAAGGGTGGACGAGGTCGCGGTCCCCGTGGACAAGCCGTACATGTTCGGAACGCTTGTGCTGACCGTACGGGCCTGCCGCGCCACGTTGCCGGAAGAGCCCCCCGAAGCGTCGGCGTTCCTTGAAGTGGGGGAAATGAAAGTCGGCGAGAACGAGGCCCTCCTTTTTCAGGGATGGATGTTTGCCTCAAGCCCCGCGCTGTCCGCGTTGGAACATCCCGTGTACGATCTTTGGCTTGTCGGATGCGCCGATTCGCCCGGCAAAGCCTCCAGCAACACGGCCAAGGAAACGACCACCGCGCCCCCCTCACCGGCGTCTCCTTAACCGCTCCCCTCCCCTCACGTACCTGACGACGTTGGCTTAACCGGTGCAGGGGCCGTGGCCGGGGCCGAAGCGGGATGGGCGGGGGCCGATGACGGGGCGGCCTTGGGAGTCGACGGAGCGGGAGCCGCCGGAATTTTAAGCGCCTCGGCCGTCAGGGGATCCGAATCCGGTGAAGCAACCTGGCGTAAAACAAGGATGCTGATTCGTCGGTTGCGCCCGTCACGGGGGTCTTCGGGAATCTGAGGCTCGCGGTCGGCAAGCCCGACGACGCGAGCGATTCTCTTGTCAGCCACCCCACCCACCACCAGCTCTTGCCGACTGACGTTTGCCCGGTCAGCCGACAAGCCCCAGTTGTCACGCCGCGACCCGGCCGAAAAGGGAGCACTGTCGGTATGGCCCGTCACGGCAATGGCGTTCGGCAGTCGCGCCAACACCCTTCCGACAAGCCTGAGCAAGTCACGCGCTTTTTCATAAGGCATCGCGGATCCCGACGCGAACATGGACAGCTTGCCCTGGTCCGTGATGTCAATCTTGAGCCCCTCCGGGGTTTGTTTGATGGAGAGGTTTTCGGCAAATTCGCGCAATTCCGCCGATTCTTGAATGGCCGTGTTGAGGACATCGGCGGCTTCTTTGAAGAGTGTTGTTTCACGTTCAAGTTTTTGGGCGTCGGTTAAATGCTCCTCGGGCCCGGCGTTGTCCGCCGCATCCGGGTTCTTCCCCTTGGAGTCCTCGCTGCCTTCCTCCCCTTCGCTGGGGCGGGGAAGCGTTTGCTCTGCCGCCGAGATGGGGGACGAATCGGACATGCGAGCGCCGGGGCTGCTCACCGTCCTTCCCCCAAACATGCCGCCCGCCCCGGATTCTGTGAAAGAGACCGCTGCCGGGGCAAAATAATCGGCAATGCCACGGCGGTTTTCGGACGTTGTGACGCTGAGAAGCCAGAGCAACAGAAAGAACGACATCATGGCAGTGACGAAATCGGCGTAGGCCACTTTCCACGCGCCCCCGTGGTGCCCCCCCGCATGCCCACCGCGCTTTTTGCGAATAATCACGACGGTGGGGGTCGGAGCTTCCTTGTTCTTTCCGGGGGGAGAAGCGGGGGGGGGCATGGCGCGAGGTTACACGCCGGAAGGAAGCTTCTGCGTCGCTTCTTCCAGTTCATTAAAACTAGGACGAACATCGTGCAGCAGGGCTTTGCGCGCGTACTCAACGGAAATCGCGGGAGCAAATCCCTGCAAGTGCGCCAGAAAACCGACTTTGATGCATTGCATGTACCGCGCTTCGGCCTCCAGCGCCTGCTTCACCGAATTGGCGATGGGGGCAAAAAGCCCGTACGACAACAACACGCCCATGAACGTTCCGACCAGCGCCCCACCGATCAGGCGGCCCAAAACCTCGGGCGGTTCCGCAATGGACCCCATGGTGTGAATCACGCCAAGAACCGCCGCCACAATACCAATGGCGGGCAAACCGTCCGCCATGTTGTTGAGGGACGTGACGACCGCTTGATCCTGAAAATGATGGACTTCCAGCTCTTCATCCATCAGGGCCTCAATTTCGTAGGGCCGTTCCGACCCCAACGTCACAAGGCGTGCGTAATCGCAAAAAAACTCGATCGCGTGATGCTCCTTGAGCACCCCCGGAAACTCCCCAAAAACGTTGCTTTCATGCGGGTTTTCAATGTGCGATTCCAGCGCCAACATGCCCTTGGTCTTCGCAATTTTGAAAAAACGGTACAGCATGGACAAAAGCTCAATGTAAGACTTTTGGGTGTACCGAGGCCCCTTCAGCAACAGCTTCAGCGACGAGAGCGTGCGGCTAATAACGATACCCGGATTCGCAATGATAAATCCGCCAATGGTCACACCAATGATAATGACAAGTTCCAGCGGTGCGGCCTTGGCCAAAACAGCCAAATGGCCCCCTTGCAGGATGTAGGCCGACAAGGTGCAGGCGAAAACGGTGACAACACCAATGAGGAATTTCATGAGCCGTGCCGCTAAAAAACCGAGGGAATCACTGCCCGGCAGGAGCCGAGAGTCGGAAGAGGTCCCCGTGTGTTAGCACCTTCCACCCAAACGTGGGAGGGGGTGATTGAACAAAATCCCCACCTGCCCCGAATCGATGCGAGTCGATCGCGCGGTGCAGGACGTTCTCCCCGAAAGACCGTCATTCCGGCGAAAGCCGGAATCTCGAGGGGGCCTTTCCCGCTCTCCCAAACCTCGCGAGGCCCCAACCTTCGCCGGAACGACGACGCGACGGAGCCAGACCTCCGGGCACAAAAAAGCCCGCGTTCGCTGAAACGCGGGCACAGTTCGCCATGCCTTTGTCAATACTCCCTCGCCCCCTCCCGAGTCAAGAAAAATCCGCATTCAAAATTAGAGCCAGCCCCCCCATAAAATGACCCTGGATTTTCGCACCCGACGGTTGCGGGACGTGCAGCGGGATTCCCTCGCAGAGGGATAGGGTGAGGAGTCATCAAACATAAGGAATTCGTAAGGATTCCAACATGCTTTTTGCATTGCCCCCCTCAGGGGGAAGGGAGTCGCGCCGTGCCCCCTTTGAGGTCGGTCCCTCACCTGATTCCGTGCCCTTTTGATCAGGGAAACACTCTACCGCGATGCCGTGAGACGTAGCGCGTCGCGCAAGCTGTCGCGAAGGCGGATCATGTCCTCGGGCCAGGGGACGGTGAAGCGGCGTAGGCGGCCCGTGCGGGGGTGGCGGAAATGGATCTCCGCCGCGTGCAGAGCTTGGCGGGGAAACGTTCGGGCCAGGTCAGGAAGGCTCCCACGACGGGCCCGTTGTCCACCGTAAAGAGGGTCCCCAAGGACGGGATGCCCCGCATGGGCGAGGTGAACGCGGATCTGATGCGTGCGCCCGGTTTCGAGGTCGCACACGACGTGACTCGCGAGCATGCCAAAGCGTTCTGCCACGCGGTAATGGGTCACGGCAGGCTTGCCCCCACTTTGCCGGACGGCGTGACGCTGCCGTGCGCGGGGGTCGCGCCCCAAGGGACCCGTGAACGTGCCCGTCAGGGGATGGGGGACGCCCACAACCAACGCCTCGTAACGCCGCCCGAGGGTCCTGTCCGCGAACTGGGCCGCAAGAGCACGGTGCGCGGTATCGTTTTTGGCGACGACCATCAGACCGCTCGTGTCCTTATCAAGGCGATGGACGATTCCCGGACGCGCGACGCCGCCGATCCCACTGAGGTCGGCCCCGCAGTGGGCGAGCAGCGCGTTGACGAGCGTTCGGTCCCAATGCCCTACGGCGGGGTGGACGACGAGTCCAGCGGGCTTGTTGATCACCAACAGGTCCGCGTCTTCGTAGATAACCTCCAGCGGAATCGCCTGGGCTTCAGGCGTTGCGGGCGTGGGGGCGGGCAGATGCGCGGTGTACGTCTCACCTGGGTGGCACGACGCGTCGGGATTTAGAATCGGCGTACAAGCGCTTTCGGCGTTTTGGCGCTCCACGCACCCCGCGCGGATCAGCGCTTGCCACCGCACCCGCGAGCCCACCTCGGGCGCTGATAAAGCCAGCGCTTTGTCGAGCCGTGCTGCGTCGGACGTAAGAACAACCGTCACGCGTTGAGCAGGGGGAGGCGACTCGTCCATCTTGAGACTGGAGGGCGCGCCTTCTATAGTCGAACCCTTCCGGGCGGGGAGGGTTCGCTTTCGCCCTTGAGAGGTTGGGAGGGTTTTCACCATGGTCTCGTCGTTCGTCAGTGTGTTGGTCCTTGTTATCGGTCTGTTGATGGGTTCCGGCAAGGCCGTGAACGCGGGGGAGGCGGCCAAGACCCCCCCTTCAGGGTCTGTCCAGACATCTTCGCAAGCTGACGAATCGTTGGGACGGGCCGACGCGCCGCTGCTGGTGGAGGAGTTCGCCTCCCTGACGTGCAGCCATTGCGCTCAGTTTTTTGTGGAAATTCTGCCTGTTTTGGAAAAGCGCTACGTGGAGACTGGCAAGGTCCGCTTTGTGTTCCACGATTTCCCCCTGGATGGTCTGGGGCTTCATGCAGCGGCGCTTGCGCGGTGCATGCCCGAGGGACAGCACCGTGCTTTCCTGGCCGTCCTTTACAAGAACCTGTCGGTTTGGGCGTTGGATGCGGATCCTAAACTCGCGCTGACGCGCTACGCCGCGCTCGGGGGCTTGGCCCCGGACAAGGCGAAGGCTTGCTGGGATGACGCCAAGCTTCTTGAGACGATCGCCGAGGGGCGCGAGCACGCGATCAAGCAGTACGATATCCGCGCGACTCCGACGTTCATCCTCAATCATGGGCAAGATAAAATGGAGGGGGCCCCGCCGCTGGATGCGTTCGTGACGGCTTTCGATCGAGCGCTTACGGTCGCGGCTTCCCTCAAGAAGCCCCCGGTTGAAAAAGCCCCCGCCAAAAAATAGACGCCCGGACGCGACGTGTTTTCGCGCGAGTCTTAACCGGCTCAAGGGGCCTTTATTTCTTCAGCAACCGAGGATGACGGGCGACGATTCAGCGTCCCGTCTCTCCTTTTGCTTGAAAGTTGTTTTAAAAGTGCGCTTCGGCGTTTCGTAGGATTGTGCCCGACCGAGAAAGAAGAGAGCGGTGAGGCTACCTACAAATGTCTGCTTGTGCGGTGCAACAATATTGCGCGATGCGCAAAAAGAGCTTTTGGGGGTTTTGTTATTGTTTTTGGGGTGACTTTTTTTATTGAAAAAGAGAAGGCGAATCACTAGAATTACCCCGAGCCTTTAGAGACAAGGCTTGGGTCGTGAACCGGGGTTCTCCCCGATCCAGACCCTCCGTTTGAGAGCGTTTTCTGTTCAGGGACGTTTGCCGTTGTAGGCGTCCGGCGCTTCAAAGCCTCGCGTTCGCCGGGGCGCGCTCGGACCCTGACGGTGGCTTGAGGAAAGGGACCGCCCGGTTCCGTCTCAGGCCGTGAAAGGGGGAGGTGTTTCAGCCATGGTCGCTTCATCATCCGCCGCGCTTCGTCAGCTTCCCGAGGGCCCAAGCCCCGTCCGTTGTGACCCGCGCTTTGCGCGTCCAGCAACAGCCTCCACGCCTCGCGGCTCGTTCAAGGGGGCGGGCTGGCGTGCGCGGGTGGACGTACGGGACTTTATTCAGGCGAACTTCACACCCTACGAGGGCGACGAATCCTTTTTGGCCGCGCTCACGCCGCGCACCCAAAAGCTTTGGGCGCAAGTCGAAGACCTGATGGCGGAGGAGCGTCGTCGCGGCGGGACGTTGGACATGGATACCGCTGTGGTGGCAACCATTACATCGCATGCGCCCGGCTACGTGGACAAAGGGCTTGAGCAAATCGTGGGCCTTCAGACCGACAAACCCTTCAAGCGGGCGATGATGGTCTTTGGCGGGCTCCGAGCCGCCGAAGATGCCTTGAAAGCCTACGGGTACGCGATGGACCCCACCGTGCGCGAGGTGTTCACGAAATACCGCAAGACGCACAACGCGGGCGTGTTTGACGTGTACCCCGACGCTGTGCGCCGTGCGCGGCGGGCGGCCATCATCACGGGTCTTCCCGATGGCTACGGGCGCGGGCGGATCATCGGCGATTACCGGCGCGTGCCGCTTTACGGGACCACACGTCTTCTGGAAGACCGCCGCGCTCAGTTCGCTGCGCTCGATCGGCTGATGGACGAGCACGCCATGCGCCTGCGCGAGGAGCTGGCCGAACAGATGCGGGCGCTGAAGGAGCTCGAGTCCATGGCGGCGTCCTACGGGTGCGACGTCACCATTCCCGCTGTGACGGCGCGGGAAGCTGTCCAGAATCTCTACCTTGCGTACCTGGCCGCCGTGAAGGAGCAAAACGGCGCGGCCATGTCGCTGGGGCGTGTGTCCACGTTCCTCGACATTTACCTGGAGCGCGACATCGCGGCGGGGCTGTTGACCGAAGCCGAAGCGCAAGAGTTGGTGGACCACCTCGTCATCAAACTTCGGATGGTGCGGTTCGCGCGGACGCCGGAATACAACGACCTCTTTTCGGGCGACCCGACGTGGGTGACGGAGTGCCTCGGCGGTGTGGGGGAAGACGGCAGACCGCTTGTGACCAAGACAAGTTTCCGGTTTCTGCACACGCTCACGACGCTGGGGCCCTCGCCCGAACCGAATCTCACGGTCCTCTGGTCCGATCATCTGCCCGAGGCGTTCAAGACGTACTGCGCCCGGACCTCCATCGCGTGCAGTGCCATTCAGTACGAGAACGATGACCTCATGCGCCCCTCGTGGGGAGACGATTACGGCATTGCGTGCTGCGTCTCGGCCATGCGCATCGGCAAACAGATGCAGTTTTTTGGGGCGCGGGCGAATCTCGCCAAAGCCCTGCTGTACGCCATCAACGGCGGGCGGGACGAGATCAGCGGCGAGGTGGTGGCCGAAGGCTTCACCCCGATCACGGCGGACGTGCTTGCGTACGACGATGTGATGAGCCACCTGGACGCGATGATGGATTGGCTCGCGGGGACCTACATGAGCGCCCTGAACGTTATTCACTACATGCACGATAAATACGCCTACGAACGCCTGGAAATGGCCCTCCATGACCGCGACATTCTGCGGACCATGGCGTGCGGAATCGCGGGGCTGTCAGTCGCGGCGGATTCGCTGTCGGCGATCAAATACGCCCGCGTGCGGGTGATCCGCGACGCGCGGGGCCTGGCCGTGGATTTCGCGACGGAGGGCGACTACCCCCTCTACGGCAACAACGATGACCGTGTGGACGCGTTGGCGGTGGACCTTGTTGAGCGGTTCATGGGCAAACTGAAAACCAAGCCGACCTACCGCGACGCCGTGCCCACGCAATCGGTCCTGACCATCACGTCAAACGTGGTTTACGGCAAAAAAACCGGGACGACACCCGATGGGCGGCGCGGGGGGGCTCCCTTTGCCCCCGGTGCAAATCCCATGCACGGGCGCGACACCAAGGGGGCGTTGGCGTCCTTGTGCAGCGTGGCGAAGCTTCCCTACGCCTGTGCGCAAGACGGGATTTCCAACACGTTTTCCATTGTCCCCGAGGCGCTGGGCAAGACTCCGGCGGACCGGGAGATCAACCTCGTGGGCCTGCTGGGGGGCTATTTCGCTAAGGGGGCGCACCACCTGAACGTCAACGTTTTCCAGCGAGAGCAGCTTTTGGACGCGATGGAGCACCCCGAAAAATACCCGCAACTCACGATCCGCGTCTCGGGCTACGCCGTGAACTTCATCAAGCTCACGCCCGAGCAGCAGCGCGACGTCATCACCCGCACCTTCCACGCACGGGTGTGAGGCACCGCCCTGCAAACAACGGGGTTTATCTCTGCGACAGGCCCTCAAGCACGTCCGGGATGACGACAGACGAGACGGAGCCGAAACAAGCGTTCTTCCGGCGAAAGCCGGAATCCCGAGGGCGTCCTGTGCGCTCTCGCAGCCTCTCGGGGGCTCAAATCTCCGCTTTCAACCGAGTTGATGACTGTCCCGCCGCCCTCTTCCCCCTCATCCGCGCACTTTGAAAACAGCCCTGATTGCCTGAAAAAAGGCATTTACAACCCTAATCGGGGAGAGTAGCGTCCGCTGAGCATCGGGGCCTTGAAGTCCAGATTGTTCGCGTATTCGGGGAATCGCGTCGTATGGCAAGCGCCAATCATGAACCGCCCTCGCACGTTTTTGGTCTCTTGCGCTTTGCTGAGCTCGAAGAGCGGTTTGGCACGGACAGTGCCTATTCGATCTTAACCACGCTGGAACAGTTTGAGGGCATCCGTCGCGAATGGATCGCCAACCTGTCAGCGGAGGAGCGTTTGGAAAACGTCTTTTCCCTCATGTCCGACAACATGGTCTACCAAACACGGCATTGACGGTCCTTGCCCGAGCGGACGATGGAACACAGGCCCTTAAATCGAATACCCTTCGCCAGCGTGTGCGAGACTCCGGGTCGTTGCCGCTAAATCGGCCAAAGACTGTTTTGCAAGAGCCTGCCGGTAGATCTCATCGGCACCCGATAACAGGTTTCCGATCGCGCGAGTGCCTGCCGCGTCGCCCGACGATCGCATGTCACGGGATGATGGGGGGGCTAACGGCCCCTCCAGGGCTTCCACAATCTCCAGCGCCGAGATCGCGCCTGGGGAACGCGCCAGGATAAACCCACCCGAGGGGCCTCGCTGGGCCGTCACGAGCCCCGCCCCCCTCAAACGTCCCATCAGGATCGGAAGGTATTTCGGCGGTAAGCCTTGGCGTTTGGCTAACGTGGCAACCACAACGGGCCCCGCGCCGTGCCGCAGCGCGAGTTCCAACATCACATGAAGACCGTAAAGGCCCTTCGCCGAAATTTTCATGCCCCTGCCCTGCACAACGTCCGCGACCACCGAAAATGGCCTGGTTGACACACTATGCCAAAACCTGAGGGGATGTCACGGCTATCCCTTACCCCCCGACAGGTTTGAGGGAAAATCCGAGGAGAGAGGGAATCCCACCGCGTCTCGCCCAACCGTTGGGTGCGAAAATCCAGGAGCATTTTGTTGGAGGCCAGCTCGATCACCGCTCTGTTTTCAGGATGCATTGCTCGGCCAGGCGGCGGGCAGCGGCGTCCACGTCGGCCAGGACCTCCAGCGACGTGAGCGGGGGGCGCGGAAGGCCCGTCAGGGTTTCCTCGTTGATGCGCTCAATGTCCAAGAATCCAATGCGTTCCTCCAAAAACGCCTGCACCGCCACTTCGTTCGCGGCGTTCAGAACGGCGGGGGCTGTGCCACCTTCGGCCAACGCCTCGCGCCCAAGACGCAGCGCGGGAAAGCGAACCGGGTCGGGCTCCTCAAACGTGAGCGCGGCCAAGTGGCCCAGGTCCAACCGTGCGGCGGGGGTCGGCATCCGCGCGGGCCACGCAAGCGCCGTGCTGATCGGAATGCGCATGTCCGGCGAGCCCAATTGGGCCAGAACCGAACCGTCGCAATATTCAACCATGCTGTGAATGACGGACTGCGGATGCACAATGACGTCAATCTGGGCGCTTGGCATCGCAAACAGGAAATGCGCCTCGATCACTTCCAGCGTTTTGTTCATGAGCGTGGCGCTATCAATCGAGATTTTCGCGCCCATGGTCCACGTCGGATGTTTGAGCGCCTGCGCGCGCGTGACGGTGGCCATTTGATCACGGCTGAAGGTACGGAACGGACCCCCTGAAGCCGTGATGATCAAACGAGTCACACTTTCGGGATGCGCCTTGTCCAGGACTTGCCAAATCGCGTTGTGCTCACTGTCCACCGGCAAGAGCGTCGCGCCTTTGTCGCGCACCATGTCCATCATCAAGGGGCCCGCGCACACCAGCGTTTCCTTGTTGGCAAACGCAAGCGCAACGCCGCGACGGGCGGCGGCGAACGTCGGCGGCAGCCCCGCCGCACCGACAATGGCGACCATGACCCAGTCGCTCGGGACTTCGGCGGCCTCCACCAGGGCCTGAGGTCCGGCGGCCACGCGCGTCGGCGTTCCGGCCAGGGCTTCTTTCAAGGCACCATAAAGGGCGGGGTCGCCGATGACGGCGAGCTCGGCCTTGAAGGTGCGGGCTTGTTCGGCGAGACGCACGACGTTTTTTTGCGCCGTGAGTGCTACGACCGGGTAGCGTTCAGGCTCCCGTGCAACCAGGTCCAGAGTCTGCGTACCGACCGAGCCGGTGGAGCCCAAAATGGTGACGCGGCGAGGGGCGAGGGTCATGGGATTTCCTTAGGTGGCCGCTTCCGCCCTAACGCGCTCGTACACTTCAAGCATGCGGCGTGTCACGGCCTCGCGGGTGTAGTGGGCGAGGTATTTTGCATGCCCGGCTTCCGCCAAGCGCGTGCGGAGCGTTGGATCGGCGCGAAGACGCATGATGGCGCTCTGCAGAGATTGGACGGCATCAATGGGGACGAGCAGGCCGTCTTTGCCATCGCGGACATGGGCGGCGGGTCCGGCGCTCATGCTCGCCACAAGGGGAGTCTTGGCGGCCCAGGCTTCCAGAATGACGGTCCCAAAGGGCTCGTACCGCGAAGGCAAGGCGCAAACATCGGCGGACCTCAGCAAAGCGCTTCGGTCGGAACGCCACCCCAAGAAGTGGGCGCGTTCCCCAAGCCCCAAACGTCGGGCCTGCTTTTCGAGGTCGCGGCGCAACGGCCCCTCACCCGCGAGCCACAGATGGACATCCGGCAGCGCTTGCACCGCCTGCAAAAGCGTATCGAGCCCCTTCTTGGGGTGGTACCGGGACAGGGCCAAAACAACGAACGCGTCGGGCGGCGTGTTCAGCGCGACGCGAGCGACGGGCGGCTCGTCCCGCACATTCGGAAACGTTGGGACAAAATGGGTGGTCGCAGCGGACACGCCTTCCGCGATCATGTGCTGCACGATGCCCGGTGTGACGCCGATCAGGTTGCCGCACGCGCGGAAATGTTTGGGGTTGTAGTACCCGCCGAACCACCCCAGGGTCCGGGCCCGCTCGCGCGGGTCCACAAGCCCCGCCGCGCGGCGCATCCACGTGTGGATCAGGTCGGGCTTTTCGCGGTCGATCAACCGCGCCAACGCCCAACGACGCAAGGGGCGAATTGGCCAGCGCAGAAGGCCCGGCTCAAGACGTATCCCGGCGGCCTTCAGGTCCGCGAATCGCGGCATGGACCGGGGCGTAACAACGACCTGGTCCACCCCGGCCGCGTGAAGGCTGAGCATCATGTCGGCAGAGTACGTCTCAGCCCCGCCGGGGTGACGCCCCGCCATGATGTGAAGAACGCGCATCCGGATTTTAGGCCGAGGGCTTCCCCGAATCGCCCCACGCCGGGAACGGCGTGAAGGGGAAGGGCTTGTCGTCCGAGGCGAACGTGAGGAACAGCGTGATCTGGCGTTGGTAAGCAGCCAGCCCGCGTCCGAACGTGATCAAGCCCGCGACGGGCGAGCCGGTGAACAGGGTGACGAGGAATTGCACCAAGGCGACGAACGACGTGAGGACGAACGCAAAATAGAAGATGACCGCGAACAGCACGAGGTAAGCGCACCGGATCCACGTTTGGCGATTCTTGACGTGCTCGTTCACGAGCGGTTCGGAGGGGGGCAAGGGCGAAAGGGACTCGGGCATAACGGCCTCGTTGAAAAGAGGAACAGAAAAGAATCTCGGGCTCACACCCAAATTCATCTGATTCTAACGGTCTGCTTGCCCGAAGGCAAACCCGCCTGCATCGTGCTGGGGAGCGGCTTTGACCCGCTCCACGATGGCCCCGCAAGTCTGCAGCTTGGATTCGAGGTTCTCGTAGCCCCGGTCCAGGTGGTAAACGCGGCTGATGACCGTCTCGCCCTCGGCGGCAAGGCCCGCAAGGACCAGGGAGACCGACGCGCGCAAATCCGTGGCCATCACGGGCGCTCCCTTCAGGGCCGGGACACCGCGCACCTGGGCGGAGGAGCCGTGCACAGTAATGGAGGCCCCCATGCGGACAAGCTCGGGGACGTGCATGAATCGGTTTTCAAAAATGGTTTCCGTGATCAGCGAGGCTCCGTCGGCAAGAGTCATGAGCGCCATGAACTGGGCCTGAAGGTCGGTCGGAAAACCGGGAAAGGGCTGCGTCGTGACATCCACGCCCCGTGCGCGGGCCAGGTCCGGGTGTCGCCGAACGCGGAGGCCCTCGGCGGTCTCGGTTACCTCCACCCCCGCCGTGTCCAAAAGGTGCGCGACGGCGCGAAGGGATTCCATCTGGGCTCCCACAAGCTCCACATCGCCACCGGTGATCGCGCCCGCGATTCCAAACGTGCCCGCCTCCAGGCGGTCGGGAATCACGCGGTGCGTCGCGCCGTGCAGACGCTCGCGGCCTTCAATGCGCAGACAATCGGTGCCGATGCCCTCGATCGTGGCGCCCATGGCCACAAGGCACTGCGCGAGGTCCGTGATTTCCGGCTCCCGCGCCGCGCCAACGAGGGTCGTCGTGCCCTTGGCGAGACAGGCCGCCATGAGGATATTCTCAGTTCCTCCGACCGTCACAAGCGGAAACACAATTTCCGCGCCGTGCAATCCCTGGGGCGCACGGGCCTGAATGTAGCCGTCATCCAGGGTGATCTCCGCCCCCATTTGGGTCAGCGCGGATAGATGCAAATCCACAGGACGCGTTCCGATGGAGCATCCGCCAGGGAGCGACACACTGGCCGTTCGGCAACGCGCGAGGAGAGGGCCGAGCACAAGAATGCTGGCCCGCATTTTGCGCACGATGTCGTAAGGCGCGACGGTGCTGGTGATGGTGGGGGTCGTCAGGCTCAACGTCGCGCCTTCGCGGGCAAGGCACGCCCCGTGCTGGGCCAGCAGCTCGGCCATGCTGTCGATGTCTGCAAGGCGCGGGACGTTGTTCAGAGTCAGCGTCTCGTCCGTCAAAAGTCCGGCGGCCATAAGGGGAAGAGCAGCGTTTTTCGCGCCGCTGATGGGGATCCGGCCCTTTAAGGGACGACCACCCACAATGCGTATCTTGTCCATGGGGGACGTTCTACCGCGCCGCTGTGCAAAGCGGAAGGGAGTCAGAAGGCAGAAAACAGGGATCAGAGGGTATGCGAATCAACCCTTTTTTAGCCCCATCCTCCCCACCGTCATCCCGGCGAAAGCCGGGATCTGGATCCAATTTCCGTGACGCAACAATCATTGGGCCCTGGCTTCCGCCGAGGTGACGCGGTAGGTGGAGCCCTACCTATCCTTTCTTGACCGCTTTTCCCCGTCCCACCGGCTTACGCGTCCGAGAAAACGTCTTGCCCTTGGCGGGGCGGGAGGCTTTGGCGGCCAGGAGGGGCACGGCTTCTTCCAGAGTCACGTCCTCGGGCGCGAGGTTCTTGGGCAGGGTCGCGTACACCTTGCCCCACGCAACATAGGGGCCGTAGCGCCCGGCTTGGACGGTCACGGGCGCGTTGTCGTCGGGATGCTCACCCAGGGGCCGTCCAGGGGCGCGTGCGCCCCGCCCTCCCCGGCCCGTGTTGGGCTCGGCCAACAGCGCCACGGCGCGGTTGAGCCCAATCGTCAGCACGTCGTCGCCCTCGGCGAGGTTCTTGTACCGTGCGCCGATCTTGAGGTACGTCCCAAACCGCCCGAGGCCCGCCAGAATCATTTCGCCGCTTTCGGGATGCGGCCCGACCTCGCGCGGCAGTTTCAACAGAGCCAGCGCCGTTTCCAAATCCACCCGGTCTGCGTCTACGCCCTTGGGGAGTGAGCTGCGCGGCGGCTTGGGGGGCTTGACCTTGGCCGGAGCCTTCTTGGGTTTTTTGGCTTTACCGCCCTTCCCTTTCGGCACATCCTCGGATTCCAGGTCCTCGGCCTTGGTTTCAACTTCAGCAGGCGCAGGAACCGCCCCGCCTTCCACCGGACCCAGCTGCACATACGCGCCGTAGGGTCCGACGCGCAGCGTCACGGGCAGGCCCGTCGCGGAATCGGTCCCAAGCAGCCGGGGCTCCACACGTGCCTCCCCGCCCGCGCCCCCCATGCCATCGCCGACGGCCAGAGGCCGCGTGTTCCGGCACGTCGGGTAGTTGGAGCATCCCAGAAACGCGCCGAACTTCCCGAGCTTCAGCCCGATGCGCCCCGTCCCGCACACGGTGCAGACCCGTGGGTCGGAACCGTCCTCGCGCGGCGGGAAAAAATGCGGCCCCAGCGATTCGTCCAGCGCGTTGATCACGTCCGTGATTTTCAGGTCCTTGGTCGCCCCGACCGCGCCGGAAAAATCCGTCCAGAACGCGCGCATCACCTCGCGCCACGCCCGCTGCCCGCCGGAAATATCATCCAGCTTGCCTTCCAGGTCCGCCGTGAAATCGTACGCCACATAGGGCCCAAAAAAGTTTTCCAAAAACGCGGTGACGATGCGCCCCCGGTCCTCCGGCACAAACCGACGCCGATCGAGCCGCACGTACTCCCGATCCTGCAAAACTTGCATGATGCTGGCGTACGTCGAAGGCCGCCCGATGCCGAGCTCCTCCAGCTTTTTCACGAGCGAGGCTTCGCTGTAACGCGGCGGCGGTTGCGTCGTGTGCGCATCGGCCACAACGCTGCGGCATGTCAGGCCCGCACCCTCGCGGACGGGCGGAAGGCGCGTGTCCTCGGCTTCAGCCTTGCCTTCGGCTTTGTCATCGTCCTCGGTCCGCGCGTCGGCGTAAACGCGGAGCCAGCCTTCAAACACCACCGTGGAGCCGTTCGCGCGGAACTGCCCGGTGTCCTTGGGATCCGCAATCGTCACCGCCACCTGATCCAGCGTGGCGCTTTCCATTTGCGAGGCCATCGCGCGTTGCCACACCAACGTGTAGAGCCGCAAGGCCTCCGGGCTAAGGTACGCCGCAACATCACTCGGACGGCGGCGAAAATCGGTCGGCCTGATCGCCTCGTGCGCTTCTTGCGCGTTCTTCGCGGCGGTTTTGTAGCGGCGCGGCGCGGGCGGCAAAAAGGAATCGCCGTACGTCTCAGCGATCACGGCGCGCGCCACGGCAATCGCGTCCTCGGACAGTGAAACGCCGTCGGTACGCATGTACGTGATGAGCCCGACGGTCTCGCCGCCAATGTCCACACCTTCGTAAAGGTCCTGAGCCAGCCGCATCGTGCGCGTGGCCCCAAGGCCCAAACGCCGCGAGGCCTCTTGCTGCAACGTGGAGGTCGTGAACGGTTGCCAGGGGTGGCGTTTGGCTTGTTTGCGCTCAACCGCCTTAACGCTCCACACGAGCGGACGAAGCCGCGCCACAACCGCCTCGGCCTCCGCCGCCGAGGTCAGCGCGAACTTATCGAGCTTGGTCCCGTCCAGATGCGTGAGCGTCGCAGGAATGGTCCCGTTCTCGGCGGTCAGAAACACGCCCTCCAGCGTCCAAAAATCCCGCGCAATAAAGCTTTCAATCTCGGATTCACGCTCACAAATCAGACGCAGAGCGACCGACTGCACACGCCCCGCCGACCGCGAGCCCGGCAGCTTGCGCCACAAAACGGGCGAGAGCGAAAACCCGACGAGGTAATCCAGCGCCCGACGAGCGCGGTACGCATCCACCAAATCGTCATCAATCTCGCGCGGATGCGCCATCGCCTCGGTCACGGCTTTTTTCGTGATTTCGTTGAACGTCACGCGCTGCATCGGAATTTTGGCAAGGCCCGGCTTGGCCTTCAAAACATCCTGCACATGCCAAGCAATCGCCTCTCCCTCGCGGTCAGGATCGGAGGCGAGATAAATAACCTCAGCCCCCTTGGCCGCCTGGGCAATGGCGCTGATCGGCTTGCCCGCCCGCTCGCCCAGCTCCCACGTCATCGCAAAATCATCGTCGGGCCGGACAGAACCATCTTTGGCGGGCAAATCGCGCACATGCCCGTACGAGGCCAGCACACTGTAGTCTTTGCCCAAGTACTTGTTGATGGTCTTCGCCTTGGCAGGCGATTCGACAATGACGACTTTCTGTCCCACGTCGTTAGTCCTTCTCTCGTAAACGCGACTCTGAAGCGTTGTCTTTAGGACACTTTTGTGGCCTTTGTCACCTGAGAACTCGTCCGCAAAGGGCGGGGGTCGTTTTCAGGGCCTCTTGAACTGCCTTAATCGTCCAGCACGGTGACAGCCCGCCCTTCTACGATCCTTTGGTGGGACGGTCCAAACCCCCAAGGATGTTCATGAGCATGGACTTGTCCGAGCCCGAGGCCCCCCATGATGGCCACAAACTCCCCGCGTTCAAAGAGCAGGTCAACGCCCCACAACGCGTGAAGGTCAATCTCGCCCAAATGGTAGGTCTTGACGACGTGGCGAACATCGAGGACGGGAACGGATATTTTTGCCCGATTCTCATACGCTTGGAATGGTTAGATCTGGAACACGAACCATTGGATGCATAACAGGACATTGCGGTTGTTCTTCCGGCATTTCTATGACGCGTCCCCGGTTTTGGGCTTCTTGCGCTTTCCACTCTAATATAAAATTGATCATTGAAAGACGAACGAAAACGGATGTAGCCTGAGATGCAAGCTCTAGGAGCTTGTGGGATGACACGCCATTGCCTAATTGGGGGATGATTCTCTGTACCATGGCTGCTGCTTCGAGTTGAAGGACAATATTTTCCTCACTCAAAAATGTTCGGCGCATCAATGCACACAAATGGATAAAGGCCGGTGAATCTGCAGAGTGGTCGCCAGATTTACGGATATATTTCTCTAAACGGTATGCTGCCCTGTGAAGAAGGGTTTCGGGAGGTAAAAGAACATGATCGAAGAAATGGGCTTCTCTGTAATTATCCGAAGATTTTCTCAATCCGATTGCGAGATGAGTCCAGCCGGTTGCGACGTAAGTCCAGATGGAAAGGAGAGACATCATCTCATCTCTTTGCAAACACAAATAAATCCATCTTCCACGCGCTCAACAGAATATCTGCGCTTAACAGAGCGTTACCGCAAGGCCCAACACGACAGCTCCACGATAACTGGCGCGTGGTCGGAGGCCTGAGGCTCGTCGCGCCAAGCGCGGTCCACGTGGGCCTCGGTGAGGCGATCGGCGGCCTCGGGCGACAGCAAAACATGGTCAATCCGAATCCCCGCATCGCGTTCCCACGAACGAGCCTTATAATCCCAGAACGTGAACAGGCGCGGATCATCGGGATGCAACGTGCGCAAGGCGTCGGTGTAGCCGAGATTCACAAGCGCCCGAAACGCCGCACGCACGGGCGGTGCGTAGAGGGCGTCGTGCTCCCACCCACTCGGGTCGTCCACGTCCTTTGCCGTGGGAATGACGTTGAAGTCCCCGGCGAGCAGGACGGGCTCTTCGGTCGCCAAAAGCACCCTCGCCCGCGCGGTCAGGCGATCCATCCAGGCCAATTTGAAGGTGTATTTCTCACTGTCCAGAGGATTCCCGTTCGGTACGTACAGGCTCGCGATGCGCACCCCGCCGATCGTGACCTCCAGGTACCGGGCTTGCGTGTCGGGTGGGTCACCGGGAAGTCCTCGCAGGACGTTGTAAGGCTTTTCGCGGCTGAGAATCGCAACACCGTTGTAAGCTTTCTGGCCGAAAACCTCGGCATGGTACCCCTGCCCTTCAAACGCGGCGCGGGGAAAGGTGTCGTCTTC
The DNA here is from genome assembly GCA_903869345.1 of uncultured Pseudomonadota bacterium. Lineage (GTDB taxonomy): Bacteria > Pseudomonadota > Alphaproteobacteria > UBA9219 > UBA9219 > CAIPYM01. Next base: position 27,331 of record CAIPYM010000041.1, on the reverse strand, counting down.
GCCCTTGATTTCTTGCAGCACAAGAACATCCGGTTGGTGCTTCTCCAGAAACGCGCTCACGAGCGGCAACCGCGCCCTCACCGAGTTGACGTTCCACGTGGCAATGCGCATGACTTGTCCCCTCGGAGTGTGGTTATTTCGTTCAGAAACTTGTTGTTTCGGATGCCCGATGCCTTACAGATTATACATTGATGAAGTCGGCAACGACGATCTGGCTCACACGGATGACGATAACCATCGGTACCTCAGCTTGACGGGAATCGTGATGGATATTGTCCACGCACGCGATGTTCTCAAGCCAAAATTCGATGAGCTCAAAGCCGATGTTTTTAGCCATGATCCCGATGATCCGCTCATTTTTCACAGAAAGGAAATTGTTCAAAGGAAAAAACACTTCGCGTGCCTCAATCGCCAAGACGTGCGCGACATGTTTGATAAGCGCATCATGGATATCGCAAGGGAATGCGATTATGTTGTCATCACGACTTTTCTTGATAAAAAAGCCGTCTTGAAGAACACGCACGGACGCGATCGGCACCCTTATCACTTTCTGATGAACATCATGGTCGAAAAATACACACAATTTCTGGAGCGGAGAAAGGCGATAGGGGACCTTATGCCCGAGGCCCGCACGGCGAAACAAAACAACCTCCTGCAAGACGCTTTTGCGACCGTCAGAAACGAAGGGACGTACTACATCTCGCCTTCAAGGATTCAGACCGCCCTTCCTGCTTCTCACCTGAAATTCCGCTGCAAAAAGGATAATGTTGCCGGATTGCAATTGTGTGACCTTGTGGCGCATCCAAGCCATATGCACATCAGGAGCCTTCGAGGACACGCCGTGAAGATCGGGGATTTTTGCAACCGGATAAGGCAGGTGCTGTGTCAAAGCAAATACGATCGCTCTCCAACGACAGGACGTATTTTAGGCTACGGGATCAAGATGGTGCCCTAACAAAAACGGGGCTTTCGCCCCGTTCGATGGATTGATGTACCATCTGCTACCGACCGACTTGCGCCATCGGATTACTTTTAGGATAGCCAAAGCCCTTTTAGAAGTCAATAGAAATTTTATACTTATAAATGTCTGTATTAGATCCCTGCATCCCCTCCACTTTTTAAAAACAAGAGGGATTGTATTTCATGTTTCTTCCCCTGTGCGCTTTTACTCCCCCATAATCGCGCGAAGGAGAGACCCGATGGGGTCAAAGGATGAAGGTTTTGGTGCGGATTCAGGGCGAGTGCCCGAGGGCAAGACTCGGTTCTCTTCCTGGCCTCCCGGCAACGGCAAGGGGCGAACGGGCAGAGACGCTTCGGCTTGCACCATGTACGCATGCCACAACCGTGCGGGGGCGGCTCCCCCGGTCACGGTCTTCATCGGTGCGTTGTTGTCATTGCCAAGCCAAACGCCGGTTGTGTAATCCGCCGTGAACCCTAGGAACCAAGCGTCACGGTAATCCGAGCTGGTCCCCGTCTTCCCCGCCACGGGTCTGTCGCCCAGAGCGGCGGCCTTGCCGGTGCCCGAAGTGATAACCTCTTCCAGCATCGGAATCAGACGTGCGACGGCCTGAGAGGAGACCTGAACCGGCGGCGTGGCCTCTTGGCGTCGGTAGAGCACAGGCCCGTTGTTCGCGCGAATTTCCCGGATTGCGTAGGGCGTGATGGGGCGTCCGCCCGCTGCGAGGGAGGCATAAGCGGCCGTGAGCTCCAACGGCGAAAGGGCACTGCTTCCCAGCGCAAGGCTGAGGTTCGGCGCGAGGGGTGAGGAAATACCCAAAGCCCGCGCCGTGCGAATGGCTTTTTCAACCCCGATCTTGTTCAACACGCGCACGGCGACGGTGTTGATCGACTTCGCGAGCGCTTCGTGCGCGGTGACGGAACCCCGGTAGGTTCCGTCGTAATTCACGGGCTCCCACCGTCCGATTCGGAAAGGCTCGTCCACAAACACATCGTCGGGCGAGAGGCCCTCTTCCAGCGCGGCAAGGTACACGATGGGTTTGAACGCCGAGCCTGGCTGACGTTGGGCTTGCGTGGCGCGGTTAAACTGGCTGACATCGTAATCACGCCCGCCCACGAGCGCCCGCACCGCTCCGTCAGGGGCCAGCGTAATGACGGTGCCCTCGGTCACAGCGTGCAATTCTTCGGCATTCAAGGTGGAGGCCAAAGCCCGCCCCGCCGCACCTTGAAGATGAGGATCCAGAGTCGTGAGAATCGTGACATCCTGGGGGAAAGTTTCGATCAGGGAGGAGGCCTGGTGCGTGACCCAATCCGCGAAATAGCGAATATCGTCCCCGGATTCGGGCTTGCGGCGCGGCACGGGGATATCCACGAGCGTGGCTTGGCGTTGTTCTTCGGTGATGTACCCTGCATCCACCATCGCACTCAGAACAACCCGCGCGCGTTCCAGCGCTAACGAAGGATCACGGAGGGGGGAAAAGCGCGAAGGGGCCTTGAGGAGACCCGCAAGCACCGCCGATTCGCGCAAATTCACCGCGCTGATGGGCTTGCCAAAATACGTTTCCGCCGCAGCGTCCACGCCGTAAGCCCCGGCCCCGAAGTAGACACGATTGAGGTAAGCCGCAAGGATCTGGTCCTTGGTGTACGTGTGCTCTAACCAGAGAGCGAGCAGCATTTCCTGGACTTTGCGCCGCGCGGTTCGCTCGGGCGTTAAGAAAAGGTTTTTCGCGAGCTGCTGCGTGATCGTGGAGCCGCCTTCCACAACCGACCCCGCGAGCAGGTTATGCACAACGGCCCGCGTAAGCCCCAGCGGATCCACCCCCCTGTGCGACCGGAATCGCCGATCCTCAACGGCCATGACAGCTTGAACGAGGGAAGGCGGCACGTCGGCCAACGTGACGGGCTTTCCGGTGAAATCCCCGTAGCGAATGAGCACCGAGCCATCGTCCGCCAGCAACGTGATGGAGGGGCGGCGTTCGGGTTGAACAACTTGCCGAATGTCGGGCATGTCCCACGCGTACCAAACGACCAAAAGGCCCCCGAGGAGTCCTCCCCAAATCACGCTCAGCACGAGAGCCTTCAGGCCAAAAATCGCCCATCGCCTTCCCCGCGAGCGCGAGGAACCCTCGTCCTCATCGTCGTGGGAGACACTCTGCTTTTTTGGGGGTTTACGCTTGTGGGGGGCCATCATTGTCCCAAGAGGGCTACAGGGATTCCCTTAGCCCTTCGTCGCTTCGTGTGTGAACTGGTCAAACGCCCGCAGAGCATCGGCGGCGTACATCAGCGAGGGACCACCGCCCATGTAAACGGCAACGCCCAGCGTTTCCGCGAGCTCCGCACGAGTCGCGCCAAGCCGCACAAGGGCACGTGCGTGAAATCCAATGCACCCATCGCAACGGTCTGCAACGCCAATCGCCAGCGCGATCAGTTCCTTGGTTTTTTCATCCAGCGCCCCCGAAACCGTAGCAGCTTTGGCCATATCGCCAAACCCCGCAAGAACGCCAGGGGCCAGTTTCCGCATTTCGGCAAGGTAGTCCGAGACGTCTGTGGTGATGGCTTGATAATCTTTCATGGACATGAGCTCCGTTGCGTAAGATGAGGCCAAGGTTGCCGAGAAAACGGCGAGAGTTTTAACGATTCCAGGAGGCTCGGGCCATCAGAGCGTGCAGCCACCCCGAGCCGGTTATGCCGAGAAAAACGAGCCCTCCCCCCAACACGGCTGTTCCCCAATAGCAAAAGGGCGAGACGGTCGCACCGAGAAAAAGGGTGATAAGAACCGCCACACCGATTCCGACATTGATTTGTCGATCCAGAGACAGCGGAAGGTTGTGCACAATTTCAGCCCCATAGAGGGCACAGGCATCCATCCCACCTTCGACCACCGTGGCACCGGTCAGGCCAGCCGCTTCCAGAACAGCCGCGGCATTCTGGGAACGGCGCCCCGATTTGCACATGATGAAAAAAGGTGCGTTGGGGTCAGGAAGCGCGTTACGCACAAGCTCGGGATCCAACACATCCAAGGGCTGCGACAGGGACGGAGTCTTCAGGCACAAAGCCTCGCGTTCGCCCAGCGTCCGCACGTCCACAACGCATCCGCATGTCCCGTCCCTAAGACGCGCCACAAAATCGTTTGCACTAATAACCTTTGTCATCCTTTCCCCCCTCCCCTGGCGACACCGCCAATCCTGGAAACCATCTTCCCCCGAATCATGCCACAGAGCGTGTTCCGCGCCAAGATGATGCTCCTTGTGCGGGGTGCGCTTTGTGTGGAAAGTAGAGGGCTCCCGCACCCCGAGGTCTTTACGCGCATCCTCGGGCCGGAACGTCAAGGGATTCTCGCATGATTCGTCGCGTGATTCGCCGACTTCTCATCGTCGTTCTGGAGGGCGCTGCGGCCCTGGTTGCCGTTGCTCTTTTGGGCGTGGGGATTCTTTTGGGCCGCTTGGCCCTGGGGCCTATCGAATCGGCGACCTTGACCCCGTACCTTGAAACGGCGTTGGCCCAGCTCGCGCCGGACGCTTCGGCAAGCATCGGGGCGTCGCTTCTGATCTGGGATCGGCAAAGGGGTTTTCTGGCCCTGACGGGCGAGCGCATTGTCTTGAAAAGTCCCGACGGGAAGACGTTGGCGAACCTTCCCCGCTTTGGCGTTCGGATGAATCTGGGGGACTTGGCGCGAGGGCGGTGGACTCCGCGTGAACTGATTTTGGACCGTCCGGAGGTTTGGCTGACTCGTCGCCGGGACAGGACTCTGCAGTGGGGAGGCGTGGACTCGGGGAGGGCCTCGGTGCCACAGCAAGCCGAGGCGTCGGAATCGTCCCTGGAGGCCACGACCTCGTCGGCTTTGGCCGTCGGCACTTGGCTACGAACCGCGCCGTTTGTCCACTTGGTTCTCAAGGATGGACGCGGCGAAGTGGAGGACGAACTTTTAGGGGACACGCTGTCGCTCGCGATTCCGACGTTGGCGTTGATGCGTGCGTCGGGGGCAACGACGGGGACGGGCCGCGTGGAAGTGACAAGGCACGGCACGTCGGCGGCGCTGAATCTGCGCTACGTGGACAACCCGAAAGCGGGTCCCCCCACGGTGACTCTGCGCTTTGATGACGTGTCGCCCGCGTTTCTTGGGGGGTTGGGCGACCCGCTTCGGGCGCTGGAGGCGTTGGATGCCCCCCTCAGAGGTGCGATTCAGATGGAGCTTGCGGACAACCTGATGCCCAAGAAGGTGGAAGGTTGGCTAGAGGGTGGGCCGGGGCATTTGACGATTCCAGCTTTGTGGGATGCGCCGACGCCTTTCAAGAGCTTGACGGTCAAAGGGGTTTACGAGGCGGCTGCGGGGACGTTGACATTGCCCGAGGTGGTGCTGGACCTCGGTGGGCCCAAGCTGACGGGGCGTTTGGAGGTTCGCGGCCTGGACACGCGGACTGCGCCTTCGGAGCCTCCTCCGGGCGGGCACGGGCCACCGACGTTCACGTTGGCGCTGACGGTGGACAACCTGCCCGCGAACGCTTTCGCCACGTTCTGGCCCAAAGCGATTGTGCCGGATGCCTACGTGTGGATTCGCGACAACGTGGCGGAGGGGACCTTCACCCGAGGCGAGGTGACTCTCACGGGGCGTTGGAGCCCCCAGGATCTGACGGACGTTGTGCCGGAGACTCTGGCAGGAACGATCATGGCTCGGAACATGAAGGTCTCCTACCTGGAGGGTCTTCCTCCCGTCGACGGGGTGCAGGCCGACGCGACGTTTGATCTGGGCCATATGGACGTACGAATCAGCCAAGGAACCTGTGCGGGGATCACGTTGTTGCCCTTTACCCTGGCCCTTCGCGGGTTTGAGGAATCGACGCAGACCCTTGATCTGCCCGTGCGCCTAACGGGGAGCGCGAAAGATGTTGTGAGCTTCCTCAGCCGTCCGCGCCTCGGGTATGCGCAAGAGTTCGGCCTGAAACCGAATGCGGTGACGGGCAAGGTGACGGGGACGCTCAACCTGACCTTGCCGCTTTTGCAAGATTTGCAGATGCGCGATGTCGGCATCACGGCGGACGCGCAGTTGGACGATGTGGGTGTCCAAGACGTTGTGAAGGGTGTGGACCTGGGGGCGGGGCGTTTGGCCCTGGCGCTGACGGGCCAGGGGTTGACGGTGAAGGGGACGGCTGAGCTGGAGGGGGTTCCGGCGGACCTCGTTTGGACCAGTGTTTTCACACCGAACGCGGACGAGGCCCGCACCACGCTTGACGTGCGGGGGATGCTGGACAACGCAGGATGGCAACGCTTGGGCCTCAGGGACGTGGGGCTGTTTCAGGGAACCGCCGCCGTCGCGTTCACGTACCGTGAGGCTGCCCTTGGCGCGGGAACAGTCGAGGGGACGCTGGATGCGCGGCGTGCCGCCGTGACGCTTTTTGCGCCGACGTGGAAGAAGCCCATGGGTGCGTCCGCCACGGTAAAGGTTCGCGCGACGGTGCCCGCAAAGAGCAGCCTTGTGCGGGTAACAAGCCTGACGGCTCAAGGTTCGTCCGGGCTTTCGATCAAAGGATCCGGCACGCTGGATTCCACGACGGGGGCGATCCGAACCCTGGATCTTTCTCCGTTTCGTCTCGGCGCGACCCATCTTGTTGCGCACATTGATCACGTGTCCGCGTCACGAGGTGGCGGGAAAAAAGGCGGGGTGCCTTTGCGCCGCGTACGCCTCGCGGGACCGAGGCTTGATCTGCAGGGGTTGAAAGACCGCCCGTCCCCGACATCGGGGACATCCGCCGCAAGCGCGAGCAAAGGCGTGGACTCCAACAAAGGCGAGGCGACGATTTACGCCGTGACCCTTGGTGAAGTTCTGATGGGGCCGGGCCATCGGCTCCGCACCGTGCGGGTGGACGGCGAGCGCGATGCGACGGACCTCTGGCGGTCGCTGGACGCAACGGGGGAGGTCGGCGACGGCCAAAAGATGGCGCTTGCGATCCATCCGCGCCCCTCGGACCAAGGGGGCGGGCGCAGCCTGACCCTGAAGGCCGAGGACTTTGGGGGTGGGCTCGCGGCGCTTGACCTTGCCGAAAACGTGCGGGGGGGCACGTTGGACGTGCAGGGGGAAAGCACGGCCGAACGGCCTGGGGCGTTCCGGGGGACCCTGAAAGCGCGTTCGTTTGCCGTGAAAGGTCTGCCTCTGTTGGAACGGCTCTTTCACGCGATTTCACCCTTTGGTTTTGTGGACCTTGTGACGGGGCAATCGAGTTTTGATCGGCTGCAGGGAGCCTTCACGTGGGACGATGATCTGTTGACGTTCAAGGACCTTCGGGCTGTCGGCTCTTCGTTTGGGATCAACGCGACGGGACGCGTGGCGGTGGACAAGGGCGAGGTGGACCTGGCCGGGACCATCGTGCCCTTCAGTTTTATGAATCGCATGATTGGTTCGGTGCCCTTTTTGGGGGACCTGCTGACGGGCGGAAATGGCGGAGGGATTTTGGCGCTGACTTACACGATCAAGGGTTCCCTGGAGGATCCTAACGTGTCGGTGAACCCCGCTTCGCTCCTGACGCCAGGGTTTCTGCGCAACCTCTTTTTCGGCGAAGGAGCTTCTTCCGAATCGGGCGAAGGATCGTCGGATGAGTAGAGACTTTTGGTGAAAGTTGGGAGGGGGAGGCCTTTTGTTACAGCGGTCCCTGCCCCAAGGAGCGTCCTTGCGAGAAGGCGAAGACCCGAAGGTCCTGGACCGATGAGACACCCTCCAGGAACGGTGCTTTTTGGGCTCCGTCCTCTCCACGTCATTGCGAACCCGCGTAGCGGGTGAAGCCATCCAGGGCCGTTTGCCACGTCCTCTCGTAGGGGGTTGTCTGCTTTAATCTTTTGATTTTCCAAGATTAGGCGGCGTAAACAAAAAAGTGCCTCGGGGAAAGACGACATCCTTGCGAACATCGCGCAGCGTGACGGTCGTGAGGTTCCCCGCCGCATCTTGCAAACGCCACTGACGCAGTTGAAGCAGATGAAGGGGCCCGTCCTCAAACACCAGCGTAAGCGACCCGGAGGCGGGATCCTCGGCGCGGTCCAACGTCACCTCCAGAAGGCCGGGAAGCCGCGTAAGTCCCACCACGCGAATGGCGGTCCCGAATCGAAGGGTGTCCTGCAACAAGAGCGAGGCAGGGCTTGAATCAAGGGGCACGCTGCTTTGATGCCCCATTTCGGAATCCCAAAAATGCACGAAATGTCCGTCGGCCACCATGAAATCCTTGTCGGGGGGCGCGTACGTCACGCGCATTTTGCCGGGACGCTGGAGGGCGATCGTGCCCGTCCGGAGGCTTCCGTTTTCGTCCGTTTGATCAAAGTTGGCCTGAAAAGCCTTAAGATTATCCAGCGCGACCTCCACCCGAGCGAGGTCCGCGCGGTCTTGCGGCGTCAGCGTCGGAAGGGCCGGGGAATCGGCCGAAACGTTGGCGTTCTGCGCAGGTGTTGCCCCCTGCTCTTCCCCTCCCCCCGTTCCGACAGCTGCCCAGGTTCCCATCACCTGAAGCCCGAGGATCACCCCGCCGAGCCCCAGAACCATGCGTCCGAGAAAAACAGCCGATCGGCGCCTCGTCCTTGTTTCTTCGCTTGGCCTGGTCATGAAATCCTCCCCTAATCCCTGTGTTTGCGTTACACTTTCAGTTGACCAACACAAGCCCCTATGTCAAAGGGAAAAATCAACGATGGAGGCTTTTCATGCCGGTGATCGTCAACGCGACCGAAGAACACCCGTTTCTTCCCTCCCGGACCAGTTCCGCCGCGATTGAAGCTTGCCGCGCGGAACACCAGGATATCCGCCCGATGAACATCATGGTTGTCAACCTTATGGCCGATAAAATCGGCACCGAGCGGCAGTTGGCCGAATGGCTGGGCGACAGCCCCATTCAGGTGAGTCTCACGTTCACCGCGACCGACGATTACCTGCAGGCCATCAAGCAGGGCCGTGTCCCGCGCAACACGCCCGTGGAACATATTGAAAAATTCTACACATCGTGGCGCGACGTTCAGAATCAAAAGTTCGACGGGCTGATCGTCACGGGCGTCAACGCGCTGAAGCCGGACATGACCCACGAGGCCATGTGGCCCGAGGTTGCGGCCATTTTGGATTGGTCCACGACCAACGTTTTGTCCTCGGTCTTTCTGTGCTGGGGGGGACAAGCCGCGCTCCGCTATTTCCACAACATTGATCGCGTTCTTCAGCCCCGCAAAACGTGGGGCGTTTTTCCGCACCGGACGGACCGCGACTCCACAGGGCTTTTGCGGGGTTTATCGGACGTCTACAGCATGCCGGTTTCACGCTGGGACGAAATTGCGCCCGAGGACCTGGCCGCTCACCCTGAACTGGAATGCGCGTCCGTTTCCGAAGAAGCGGGGATCAGCGTCATTGTGGAGCCTCGCCCGTACGACGATGGGCGACGCCGTTACCCTTACCGTGTCTACGTCCTGGGACACCCGGAATACGCCACGGACACGCTGGCGAACGAGCATCGGCGCGATTTTGCCAAGGATCCAACGACCCCCGTTCCACGGCATTATTTCCCAGGGGACGACCCGACCCAACCGCCGATCAACACGTGGCGCTCCACGGCTCGCCTCTACACCCGTTGGGTCGAAGCGCTTTACGAGGCCACACCGTTCGATGCCCATCAGATCCCTGCCCCCTGTCGGCTCAGGGACAAGTAAGCCTCCCCCGCGGTGGGATTCCTGCGATGCCTCTTTACCGCTACCGCGCCGCACGTCTTGCAGGGGGGCTTGAAAAAGGCCGCCGCCACGCCCTTACCGAAAGCGCGTTGGCCAGCGTCCTTCGCGCCGAGGGCTTGGAGCTGATCGAGGCCGTTGAAACGCGGGAAAACCCCTCGGCAGGGTGGGGGGAGAAATGGACTGTTCTGCTGCGAGGGGGATCACGTTCCCTGACGCTGGTTCAAAACCTTGAGCTCTGCCGTCAGGTGGGCACGATCCTCCGCACGGGGCTGCCTTTCCACCTGGCGGTGCGCGAGGCCGCCGAGGTCCTGCCTGCGGGTCCTGTGCGCACCCGTCTGCGTGAGATGAACGCGGCCCTTGATCAAGGCGAGACGGTGTCTGCGACCTGTGCCCGCCCCCCGGCGTTGTTCGATCCCGTCGCGTGCGCCCTTATCCAAACCGGGGAAGCCAGCGGCAACCTCCCCGAGGCGTGGGAGCATGTGATCCGCCACCTTGAAACCCTCCTGGACTTTCGGACACGTGTTGGGCGTGCCGTCCGGTACCCGTTGTTTCTGCTGGTTCTTGCGTGCGTCGTCCTGGGCATCATGCAGGCCCTCGTCGTGCCCCCGGTCGTCGCCCTGGTGGACTCGCTCGGCCTTGCTTTGCCCCTCGCCACGCGCCTTCTCTTGGCCCTCGCGCAAGGTGTGACGACGTACGGGGGGTGGGGGTTGATCGTGGGCGTTGGGAGCATCGTCCTCGTGGCCCTCGTGCGGTCCAAAATCCCTGGCGTTGCGCGGCGCGTGGACGCGGGGCTTTTGAGTCTGCCCGCCCTTGGGCCCCTGATCCGCGCGTTTGCGGGGGCGCGCTTTGCCGAAGGTTTGCGGCTGATGGTCGCGGGTGGCATGGACCCCGGTGATGCCCTTCGCGTGGCCGCCGCGACTCTTGGTAACCGCGCTCTTGCCCTCCGAGCCCATCAAGCCGCCGAGGGGCTTTTGAAAGGCCAACCCCTGTCCGAGGCCACAGCGGGCCTCTGGCCTCCGGGGATGGAGAGGCGTGTGCGAATCGGCGAGGCGGTGGGAGACCTTTTGCCCGCTTTACGTGAAGGAGCCGCCGCGTGTGACGAGCAAGCTCGCGCGGCGCTGGAACGTTTCACGGGCTTTCTGGAGCCGTTCCTGACCCTGCTGGTCGGCGGCATGTTGGCGTTCATCGTCCTTGCGGTCCTGGGGCCCGTGTACGGCAGTCTCGGAGCTCTCAGCGGTTCAGGAGCGCCCTGAGAAACGGGGCGACGAAAAGAAACGGAGCCCCAGTCAATCCAAACAAGAAAGGGACATGCCTTGTGGAGGCGTTGAGGAACGGTCTGTCCAAAGATGAGGGGCGCCCTCTCCTCCTTGCACGACGGGATTCCCTCTCCTTTCCCCTTCAGAGGGAAAGAGTCCCGCTGCGTTCGCTGCACCGTCGCCCCTTAAAACCAACGCTTCAGGATGGAGGGATCTTATAGCTCGCCTCACATAAAATGAGCGTGGAATCAGATGAAGGACCAACCTTGAAGGAGGTGCGGTGCGACTCCCTCTCCCCTTGAGGGAGAGGGCCGGGGTGAGGGGTTCCCGAACAAAAAGTGTGTTTGAAACTCCACGAATCCCTTGTTTTTTACGCCCCCTCACCCTAACCCTCTCCCACAGAGGGGAGAGGGAACACCGCCGTGCCTTTCTCAACCGTCTGCCCCAAACATCCATGATCATTTTGTTAGAGATCGGCTATACCTGGATTGACGGATAACGCCTTGTCAACCAGCGCTACGCCTTCGCGGGCTCCGCTGTCTCTTCAGCAGGTGACACGTCCAGGAACGCCGAGATGTCCTCGGGAAGCGCTGTCTCCGCCGTATCGGTCGGCAAGGCCGCTACAGCAGCAGCCTTCGTCGCCGCCACGCCTTTTTCGGCCTGGACGATGGCCTCTTCCGGCGAGCGGGCCACGTTGAGCGTGATGGTCGCCACGACCTCGGGGTGTAAGCGGACCGTCACGGCGAAAAGACCAATGGTCTTGATCGGCGCGGGGATTTGAATCTGCCCGCGTTCAATCGCGTGCCCCGCCGCCTTCGCAGCTTCAGCCAGATCGCGTGCCGTGACCGAGCCGTACAGCTGCCCCGTGTCACCCGCCTGGCGGATCAGCACCAGCGTCACCTTGGTCAACGGTGCAACGTTGGCTTCGGCCTCGGCCTTCAGCGCCGCGTTGCGGGCCTCCAGCTCCTCGCGTTGATGCTCAAACGCCTTCTTGTTCGCCTCGGTCGCCCGCAGCGCCTTACGGCGCGGCAAAAGGAAGTTCCGCGCGAACCCAGGACGCACTTTGACGATGCTTCCGAGGCCCCCCAAACGTCCCACGCGCTCCAGCAAAATCACGTTGATCATTTTTTATCTCCCTTGCTTATCGGGGTTTTCCACGTTGGAGCGCCCCCGTTCCGCGCAACCTCACCGAGGCACAAGCTCCTGCTCGCGCCGAAAAGGTCGGAGTTGATCCACGACCCCTAACAGGACCACGAACAACACCGGCCAGATAAAAACGCCCAAAACAATGTAAAACGCCGCGAGCCACACCCACGGGGTTTTTTGCCGCCCCGCCAAGGCATGCACAACCGCAAGGCCGACGAAAAGGAACGGCAAGCACAAAATCGCGCACGTGTTGGTGGCGATGTACCCGTAAGGATCAGCCGCGACGAATCCAACGATTCCCATCGCCGCCGTCACCAGGATCAACCACCTCGGCACCACGAGCCCCGACCAACGGAATCCCGTCGTCCGCAAATGCCAATTCTGTTGACGCAGACTGGACTGGGCCGCGAGGCCGCTAAAAACCATGACCAAGATCCACGCACCGCCCAACATCGCGGGCAGTGTCCGGGCCGCGTGAGGAATCATGTCGGCGAGGGGTGGCAGAGACCCTTTTTCCTCGGGCGGGATGGAGGCCTCAAGCCGCTGGGCCAATTCCGTCAGCACCTGCGTTGAAAGAGCCAACAGCCCCCCTTCGTGCCTCGCAACCAAGGTGGCCACCAGGATAAACAGCGCCCCCGCGTAAAGGGCCAACGCCGTGACAATGTAGCCTTCCGGGTACCAGTAAACCTGCCCGTCGTGTCCCAGACGTGAGCGCAACGCCAACGCCGCCAACACAGCGGCGGGCAGGGCGTAGATCACGACATAGAACAGGGCCATGCTGTCCTGGCCAAAAAGAACCAAGCCCGCCGTTCCGACCACCGAGGCCACAAGACCCGCCACAACGCCCGCCCCCAGCCCCGCCGCCAGCAACGGTGCAGGGGCCAGGTAAGCCACCAACACCATCAGCGTGTCCGCGTGACTAAGAGCAAACGCAAAGGCAAGGGCGCTCATCCCACCGGCTAAAAGCGCGGCGGCCCACCCGAGGGCCCCTTGCGAAGGGGCAGGAAGAGACGGCAACCCCATGACGCACCCTCACGCTTCGGTTAGATGCTGCGGTCCGAAGGCCCACGATCCGAGAAGCTCCGATCCGAAGGTCCACGGTCACGGTCCCCAAAGTTCCGCTCACCGGACAACCCCACGCCACCGGCGCCCGCTCGATCGTTCAGGTACGGCAAGAGCGCCAGGAACCGAGCCCGCTTGATGGCCTGGGCCAACTCGCGTTGCTTCTTGGCGCAAACGCCCGAGATACGTGCCGGGACAATTTTGCCGCGCTCCGAGAGGTAGCGCCCCAACAGCCGCGAGTCTTTGTAGTCAATCTTAGGCGAGCCGGGCGAGCTGAACGGGCAGGCCTTGCGCCGCCCGAAAAAGCGACCGCCGCCACCGCGCCGGGGGGGGGCTCCAGGAGCTGCCGAGGCTCCACCTGCGAACGAGGACGAAGGGGAGGATAGATCGGGCTTCATGCTTGCTCTCCGGAAGATTCAGGGGTCGAGGCCACGGGGGACGGGGGACGACGGAAGGTGGAACGTCCGCCACGGTCACCCCCAAACGAGCCCCCACGATCGTTCCGTTCCTCACGCTCCTCGCGGCGAACAACAACCGAAGGACCGGCCTCCAGCTCGTCCACCTTGACTGTCAGAAAGCGCAACACGTCCTCGTGCAAACGCATCTGGCGTTCAAGCTCGGCCACTGCCGCAGCGGGCGCGTCCACGTTCAAAAGAACATAGTGCCCTTTTTTGTTCTTCTTGATGGGGTACGCCAGAGGCCGCAGCCCCCAAGGTTCAACCTTGGCAACCTTGCCTTGAAGCCCCGTGAGGGTTTCGACAAACCCGTTGGTGAGGGCTTCAACCTGTGTCGCCGGAACATCCTGACGCACAATAAAGACACACTCGTAGAACGACATCCCTTTGTTACTCCCTTCGGATTAACGCGAAGCTGCCTCGGCCCCGAACCACCGGAAAACCGAGCAAACCCCGCCAAGCCAAACCCTCAAGGGGTCCAGCAAGGAGCTCAAGCTAAGCCCCTTGTAGCTGCAACGGTGTGTCTAATCAAGCCCTCTCTTCGGGCGACTCGTTCCAGTTAACCCCCACCTTCAATCCATTTTTTGACCTTCAAGCCGTCCTTGTCCACTTTTGACGCACAGCGGCGGGGCCATTTCAGCCAGGGTGACGCTCGAGAACGCCGTGCGGACGGCGGCATTCAGGCGGCCCCATCCATCGTGCGTGGAGCATTCACGCCGCGCCGCGCAGGGACGCACGCCCTGAACACACCGCGTTAGGCTGATGCGCCCGTCCACGGCCTCGATCACTTCGGCAACCGACAACGCCCTGGGGTCACGAACCAGATGGTAGCCGCCATCGGCTCCCCTTTGGGCCTGCACGAATCCCCCTTTGCTGAGCATCTTCATCAGCTTGGCAACCGTCGGCAGGGGCAAACCCGTCGCCGCCGCAAGAGCCGAGGCCGACCAGGGACGCTCCGCGCCTGTGTCGTCCACCATGTGGGCGAGAAGCAACACCGCGTAATCGGCCAACGTGCTAATTCGGATCATGGCCTTCGCACCCCTCGGCAACGTGGAGAGACCTCAATCAGGACCCTGCAAGTCCACTAAGCCCCTCCGGACACGTCTGTCAATGTGCGTCCTTGGGCGTCACACATCGGGGCCCGTGCAGCCCTTCGCGGGTCATCTGTTTCCTGATCCCGGTCGGCATGGTAAGTCTAGCGTGTCATGCATGATGCTCCAGGCCTTCCTTACCTCCGCGAGGTGATCGTCTTTTTGGTGCTGGCCGGGGTTCTTATTCCCCTGCTGGCGCGTTGGCGCGTCAACCGAATCTTGGGGTTCCTGGCGGTCGGATGCCTCGTGGGTCCCTACGGCCTCGGCTCATGGGTCACCGAGGTGCCCTGGCTTGCGTTGTTCTCGTTCCCGCGCACGGCAGGGGTCAGCGCCCTTGCGGACCTGGGGATTGTCTTTTTGATGTTCACGATTGGCCTGGAGATGTCCATCGAACGTCTGGTGTCGCTGCGACGTTGGGTGTTCGGGGTCGGAACCGCGCAAGTCGTGCTGACCTCGCTGGTCCTCGGCGGAATCGTGGCCTCGTTCGGCGCCAGTTTGGGCGTGTCCATCGTCCTCGGCGCGGTCCTGTCGTTCTCATCCACCGCCGTCGTCATGCAGATTCTGGCTCAACGCAAGTGGCTCGGCACGCCCATCGGACGCAGCGCGTTTTCGGTCCTGTTGCTGCAAGACCTTGCTGTCATCCCCGTCGTGATTCTGGTGGAGGCCTTGAGGCCAGAAAACGCCGGAGGCTCCCTGACGGTCTCGATTCTTCTGGCCCTGCTCAAGGCCACTTTGTCGGTCGGGGCGATTTACTTCGTTGGCCGCCGCGCCGTGCGCCCCCTCTTCCATCATCTCAGCGCCGGGGGGCATGCCGATACGTTCATGGCCTTGGTGCTCCTCGCCATTTTGGGCATTGCCGCCGTGACCTCGCTCGCGGGACTGTCCATGGGGCTTGGTGCGTTTCTGGCCGGGGTGCTGCTTTCGGAAACCGAATTCCGGCACGAAATTGAAGTGACGATTGAGCCCTTTAAGGGCCTTCTGATGGGGCTTTTCTTCATGTCGGTCGGGATGATGGTGGACCCCGCAGCGCTCGCTCGGCAACCGTTCGTCCTGCCCCTGGCCGTCCTGGGTCTGATCATCCTCAAAGCCGCTATTGCGGCGCTCGTTTTGCGGATCGGGGGCCTGACAACGCCTCGCGCTCTGGAGGCCGGACTGCTGCTGGGTCAAGGGGGCGAGTTCGCGTTTATCGTTGTCAGCACGGCCCTTGCCAACACGCTGCTCGATAAACCGCTTGGGCACTTTGTGATGCTCGTCGTGGCCCTGAGCCTGTTTGCAACGCCCCTTCTGGCACGTTTGGGGCGGACCTTACGCAAGACTCTCACGGCGCGTTGGCCCGAACGCCCCTCGGCGGAACTCATGGGCACCCTGCCCGCGCAAACCTCGGGGCACGTCATCATCGCCGGGTTTGGACGTGCGGGCCAAATGGTCGCCTCGGTTCTGGATGCGCAAGGCATTGCGACCGTGGCCGTGGAATCCGATTCGAAAATCGTCGCCGAGTGGTTTGGAAAACGCACCATCTTTCTGGGGAACGTCGGTCGCCCCGAAATCTTCCAGCACCTTGGAATCGATCGAGCCTCCGCTGTCATCATCACGTTGGACAGCGCAGCAACGGCCCTCCAAGCCGTGCGCTTGCTGCGACGTTTGGCTCCTCGGGTTCCCCTGGCCGTCCGCGCCAAGGATGTGCGCCATGCCCGCACGCTGCGGGCCGCCGGAGCCAACCACGTCATTCCCGAAGTCATGGAATCCGGGTTGCAGTTAGCGGGATTTGCGTTGACGACACTTGGGTTTTCCGAAGAGGCCGCACGACGTTTGCTGAGTGACCGCCGTGAGGAATGCATTGCCCTGATTGAGCACAAGGACGACGACGAGTCGGCCGGCGTCGCAGCGTGAACGCGGCGCTTACAGCGCTTTGGTGAGCAGACGATCCACGTAACGGGCGAGGACATCCACTTCAAGGTTCACCCTCCGGCCGGGGGCCCACGTGCTCGCGGTCGTCACGCTGAGGGTATGGGGAATAAGCGCGACGCTGAAGTGGTCCCGGTCCGCCTCCACCAGCGTCAACGAAATGCCATCCAGGACAACCGATCCTTTGGGCGCGAGAAAACGCGCGAGGTCCGGCGGGGTTTGAAACACACACACCGCGTTTGGGCCGTCCTCGTGCCGCGCATGCATCTCACAACAACCATCCACATGGCCCAACACAAGATGCCCGCCCAGCTCGTCACCGAGTCGCAAGGGACGCTCCAGGTTGAGCTGCCCCCCGACCGTCCACGTGGCCGCCGTTGTTTTGGCCAACGTCTCCGGCGAGAGCTCGGCCGTAAAATCGGACTCGGTTTTTCGCACAACGGTCAGACACACGCCCGAGCACGCGATGGACGCGCCGAGGACCACATCCCCCAACGGCAAGCGCGTTCCGATCCGTACGACGCGGTTGCCTCCCTCAAGGGCCCGCACCGTGCCGATATCTTGGATGATTCCGGTGAACACAGCCCGATCACTCCCCAGCGTCGGTCGGCAGACTTGCGACAAACGCGTGGAAATCAGCCGGGGTTCGAAAATCGTTGTAGACAGAGGCGTAGCGCACATAGGCCACAAGATCGAGGTCCCTCAGGGTTTCCAGGACCATCGTACCGATGGCCTGGGTTGAAATCTCGGTCTCGCCCAGCGTTTCCATGCGCCGCACGAGATTCGCGACAACACGATCCAATACGTCATCGTCCACAGGCCTTTTCCGCAACGCCACACGCAGCGAGCGCGCCAACTTTTCCCGCTCAAACGGTTTGCGCGCCCCGCTTTTCTTCAAAACAACCAGATCACGGATTTGAACGCGCTCACACGTCGTGAAACGCGCTCCGCACGCCGAGCACAAACGCCGTCGCCGAATGGCCGAATCGTCTTCGCTCGCACGGCTGTCTTTGACCTGCGTATCCTCGTGACCACAAAAAGGGCAGCGCATTGTTGCCTCCTGAACCCGGAACGTCCGTGCCTTTGTGTGTACTCCACGGCGGCCTAACCTCCAAGTCAGGCCCCAATCAGGTCACAAATCAGGCCAAGGTTTGGCCTTCAAAGCTGGGTCGGGTAGTCTGCTTCGTCACGCGGACAGGTACGAGGCCCCGGCAATGATGGCCCAAGATAACTCCCGTGCGCGCCTGTTCACGCGGCGCGCCCTTCTTCTCGGCGGAGCCCAGGCGGGGCTTTTGGCCGTGCTGGTCGGACGGCTTTACGACCTGCAAATCCTCAAGGGCGACCGTTACCGCACGCTGGCGGAAGAGAACCGAATCAGTCTGCGGTTTCTGCCTCCGCCGCGCGGCCAGATTCTGGACCGGGGCAACGTGCCGCTCGCCCTCAACCAGCAGAACTATCGCCTGGTCCTGATTCCCGAGCGCGTGGACGATGCTGAGGTCCTGCTCGCCAAAATCCAGACGCTGATTCCTTTGACAGAGGGTGACGCGGATAAAATCGTGCGCGACTTGAAACGTCGCCGAAACCGCCAAGCCATTCTTGTTTACGACAACCTGACGTGGGAGCAAGTCGCCGCGCTGTCGCTGCACATGCCCGAGCTCGGCGGCATGGACATCGAGGTCGGCGAGGCCCGATTCTACCCCTACGGCGCGGATATGGCCCATGTGCTGGGGCACACGGGTCCCCTCGATTCGCGGGACATTGACACCGCCGACAAGGAAGGACGTGCTTTTCCCGCGATTCCGGGGCTCCGAATCGGGAAAAACGGCTTGGAAAAGCAGTATGACTCTCTCTTGTGCGGCAAGGTTGGAAACGTTCAGCTTGAGGTGAACGCCCATGGCCGCGTGATTCGTGAGCTCGCCCGTCAAAAACCCCTTGCCGGGCACGACGTGACGCTCAGCCTCGACATTGGCCTTCAGCAAGACGTTCTCCAACAACTCGCTAAAACAGAGAGCTCGTCCGCCGTTGTTCTGGACGTCCACACGGGAGCGGTGTACGCGCTGGCCTCGCACCCAGGATTCGACCCCAACGCCTTCGTGTACGGCATTCACCAAACGGAATGGGATCAACTGACCGGCAACCCGTTCGCGCCGCTCCTTAACAAAGCAATCGGGGGGCTCTACGCCCCAGGATCAACGTTCAAAATCGTGACGACGCTTGCGGGACTGGAAGCGGGCCTGTTGGATCCTCAAAAGACCGTCTTCTGCCCCGGCTATTTTGATCTTGGCGGACACCTCTTTCACTGTTGGAAACACGGAGGCCACGGCACGGTCAACCTGCGCCATGCGATGGCGGGCTCCTGCGACACCTACTTTTACCAGTTGGGGCAACACGTTGGCATTGACCGCCTGCAGGCCATGGCCCAACGTCTCGGCCTCGGGAGCAAGGTCGGTATTGATCTGCCCCACGAGCGCGGCGGGTTGATGCCGGGACGCGCTTGGAAGAAGGCGAATCGCCACCACGAATGGCAGCTGGGCGAGACTCTGATCACAGCCATTGGGCAAGGTTATATCACGGCCACGCCCTTGCAACTGGCCATCATGATGGCCCGAGTCGTGAATGGTGGCCACGCGGTGACCCCTCACCTGATTCGGGCGGAGTCCTCAGCACACGGCGCCCACGAAGGCGAGAACTCGGGGGGAGATTCCCTTGGGTTTGATGCCGATAACCTCAGCCTTCTTCAAGATGCTCTGGCGGCCGTTGTGACCGAACCCATCGGAACGGCTTACGGTGCTCGCATTCTGGAGGACGAACTGGCCATGGCCGGTAAGACGGGCACGGCCCAGGTCCGCCGTATCAGCACCGCCGAACGCGCCGAGGGCGTCATCGCCAACGCCGATCTTGCGTGGAAAGAGCGCGATCATGCCCTTTTTGTCGGGTACGCGCCTCTTACAGCGCCACAGTACGCCGTGGCCGTCGTTGTGGAGCATGGTGGCAGCGGAGCGCACGACGCAGCCCCTATCGCACGGGATATCCTGTTGGCCTGTCAAAAACGCAACGTGGCAGGCGTTTGAACCCCGCCTGGAATCACGGAAGCCCTAGGAAAGCCAACGGTTTCCCGAAACGCGGGCACAGAACATCATGGGTTCGTCAACGGCCTTTTTCACCTCACACAACAAGAAAAATCGTCCGCAGGCCACGGGTTCGTCTTGCGCCCCCTAAGGGAGCGTGATAGAGCCAACAGAAGTTAACCTAAGGGGGGTTTCACATGGCTAGGGAGGGCAAAATGTTTGGTGGACGTGGAAACGATAATGTCGGCAGAAATGATCCCCCGCGTGACGGTTCGCCTTCGGGCGTGTCCGTCGTGGTCCCCGCACGCACGGTCGAAGCCCCCCTCGGGCGCAGCCCCGCAGCGGCGGCAACCGTCGCAGCGATGGCCCCTCCTCCGCCCCTGCCACCGCCTCAAGCGCGGCGTCATGAATCCTCGCCTTCGGGCACAACGGGACCCCGCCGAGGCGATTCGGAACCTCAGCGTGGCAGTGGACGCATCGACTCGGGTGATCGCAAACTGATCGTTGGGCGCGGGCTCGCCCTTTCGGGCGAAATTGCTGCGTGCGATGTCCTCGTGGTCGAAGGCAAGGTGGAAGCTAAACTCGGCGAAGGCAAGCTGCTGGAGATCACGGAAAGCGGCCAATTCCGCGGCGCCGTTGAAATCGAGAACGCTGACATTGCGGGACGCTACGACGGCCAACTCACGGTGCATGGACGCTTGCTCGTGCGTGGAACCGGGCGAATCAGCGGCATGGTCAAGTACGGTGAACTTGAGGTTGTGGCCGGGGGGCAAATCATTGGCGAAGTCCAAGTGGTGGGTGCTGCCGCTCCTGGCGTTCAACAAAACCCCGGCAACGGCCTACGGGATGCCGCAAAGTTTGTGACGGCGCTGGAAGATGATCTGATGGAGGAAACACCCGCCGCCGCCCGTCGTGCCGCGTCAGGGGTCATCTAGGTCCGGGGGCATCTCGCGAAAAAACCGCAAGGCATTCTGTTGCCTCACGGACTTTTTTGTGAAAAGAACGCCGTGGGTTGCGCCACCTTTTCCGCTCCCTTGGGAGCGGACACAAAGAAGGGTTGGAAAAGCCCCGCGCTTGGGGGATCGTCTAGCGGTAGGACAACAGACTCTGACTCTGTTTACCGTGGTTCGAATCCACGTCCCCCAACCAAATCTCCGTTTTCACCGATCAAGGCGCAATTCTTTCCTCGGTGTGTCCGGCCTTTTCGTTGGTTTTCGATGATCGTTTTTTGTTGGGATGGACGATAGAATCGCTTGGTTGTGTCCCCTATCCCCGTCGCGTGAGTTTCAGGAACACGTCCTCAAGGTCGGGTTCATGGGTGGAAATATCGGCGACCGTGAATCCGTGGCGCTGAAGGGCGGCGAGCAGGGGGCCGAGGGCGGTCGCGCTGGGCTTGTACGTGATCTCCAGCAGGTGCGGGGCGGTCAAGGCCCATCCTTGCTCGGCCAAGGCCGGGGGAAGGGTCGGGCCACCGCTTTCAACCCGAACCTGGACTCGCTTGGTGTCCAAACGCCGGAGCAGCGTGGTCTTGCGGTCGTTCGCGACCACCTGGCCCTCGTGGATAATCGCCAAGCGGTCACAGAGCGCTTCGGCCTCCTCCAGGTAATGAGTCGTCAGCAGAATCGTCGTGCCCTTCTGGTTCAGGCGGCGGACATAGGCCCACAGGCTTTGGCGCAGCTCCACATCCACGCCTGCGGTGGGCTCATCCAGGACAAGAACAGGCGGGTTATGCACCAGGGCCTTCGCCACCATCAGGCGGCGACGCATGCCCCCCGACAACGCGCGCACGCGTAAATCCGCCACGCTGGTGAGCTCGAACGCCGCCAGCAGCGCGTCGGTTTGCCGCTCCCGCACGGGCACACCCTGCAGGCCCGCCTGGAACTCCAAGAGGACTCGGGCGGTGAAAAAGGCATCGAAGTTCAGTTCTTGCGGGACAACGCCAATCGCGCCACGGGCTTCGCGGGACTCGCGATCAACGTCCTTGTCCCAGACCCGCACCTGGCCCGAGGTCTTCCGCGTGAGCCCCGCGAGGATGTTGATCAGCGTGGATTTCCCCGCGCCGTTGGGCCCCAAAAGGCCAAAGATGCTGCCGCGCGGAATGGCCAGGCTGACACCCTTCAGCGCCTCCCGTGCGGGCGCACCGTTGGAGCCGGGATAGGCCTTGCGGAGGTCCTGGACCTCAACGGCAAATGCGGGAAGGGATCGGGGGGAAGTGGAGGCCATGGGGACAAGAAATACACGCAAAGGGCCGCTTTGTCCCGCACGCGGGAACCCAGGGGCTTGGGCAGGCCGGAAGGTTCTCCCATCGGCCGGGGGACAACCGTTGCCAGGCCCCGCTTGTGGCCTAGGCCCGAAAGCCCTGGGCGACAATGTACACTTCGGACGATTCCGAGCGACTCGCGGCGGGCTTGGCGTAACGCGCCGTTTGGAAGTGTGTCCGCAAGAGCGTCACAAAGGCTTGCTCACCGCCACCCTGAAACAGCTTGGTCACAAACGCACCGCCCGGCGCCAACGTCGCGCTGGCAAACGCCAAAGCGCGTTCGGCGAGGGTCAAAATCCGGGCATGATCCACGCTCGGATGGCCCGTCGTTGCGGGGGCCATATCCGAGAGCACAACATCCACCGCCCGCCCTGCCAGAGCCTCCCGCACCCAAACGTCGGTGGCCTCGTCCGTGAAATCCCCTTGCCGGAACAGAACGTGCGGGACCGGGTCCATGGGGAGAAGATCGCAGGCCACCACGCACCCGGAGGGGCCCACGGTCTGCGCGGCAACCTGGCTCCACCCGCCGGGGGCGGAGCCCAGGTCCACAACGGCCAGACCCGGCTTTAAAAACCGAAACTTTTGGTTCAATTGTTCCAGCTTAAACGCTGCGCGTGATCGAAAGCCTGACTCGCGCGCCGCCGCGACGTAGGGATCGTTCAGTTGCCGCCGCAGCCAGCGCCGCGAGGCTTCGCTGCGTCCACCAGGGGCGTCGTGCAACGTCACCGCCGCTCGCCGCCGCGACGACGCTGCCCCACCGATTCCCCTGTGCCCCCCATGGCCTTTCATGATCATCCTCGTCGGCGTCTCGCCGCGTTCATGCCCGTCCCAAAAGTGCGACACATTGGTGACGGACAAAAACTCTTGCCCCTGTTGTGAGGCTCTTTGCAAGAGCCTTTTCCGTCAAGAGGGCCAACGAGGGGTCTGTTCCCTTAACCTGGTATCGGATAGAGACCACCATCCGCTATGCTTTGTGCACGCACGGCAACGCGTTCAAGCCCCTGGATGATCTGTGCGGCTGGGCTGTCGTGCGCATAGTGTACGATTTCTGTTCCAAGATAAACAATTCTTCCAGCTCTGGTGGCAAGATGTTTGGCTAAATCATGAAAACCTGCATGCTCAAACGCCGAACGCCCCAGACGACGTTGCAACACTTTAAAAGCTTGAACGGTAGCGGCAGCGGTACTGAAAGGGAGGGGGCCACGATGAACATTGCTGCTCGTGGCGGTTACACCCATTGAAACACGCCCGCGTTCGGCGTCCACAGCCTCCTCAACAAGACGTTTGGCGTAATCCACGCGACCACCTTGAACGGCAGCGTGCAGCGTGGCCGCCATCAGGTCCACCCAACGTTCTTGCGTGGGTTGGACGTTAAACCCCTGGGTGTCCACATAAAGAAGGTTGGCGGAAGCCCCTGTCTCCCACGGGGCCTCGTGAAAAACACCCCAACGAGCGCCGGGGTCTAAAGGGTTGGCTAAAAAACGCTCAAGGCGGAACAGGCGTCCTCGAGTCGGGTCGTCATCCCATTGCGGATACGAGCTTTGCCCGAGCCCGATGACCACAGGCGCGGGGAGGGGATTTCCTCCCAATGCCTCATCAAGCGTCGAAGAACGGGGAAGGCCGCCAGCATACCAGACAGTAGCGATTGCCTTCAGGGGAAGGTCTTTTGTAAGAGGCGCAGAACCTGCAAGGGTGACGGCGGCGGACATGGGCTTTTTCCTTTCAGGATCATGCGTGGATTTAGGTCATGGGAGAACCTCCGAACATTCGACAGAGATCGGAACAACAGCGGGAGCCCGTGCCTCGGGCGGGGAGGACGATCGGGGTCATGGGGCTGCCTGAGGATGGCGCTCGCCGTATGCGCGACGCTGCGGGTGAACGGGTGCAGACGGGGCTGCCCAACGGACGCGACGGGGGGCCCAACGCTCTAGACCTCTGGGAAACGAGGGGGCGTGTTTGTAAGGTCTTCCCTCTTTGAGGTCAATGATCCTTCCGTACCCAATGCGTAAACGGCCAACTTGTCCTGCTGAAAGTCTCCGCGCCAATTCGTCCAGACCACCGGTTACAGAGACAGATTCCCCACTGACGAGTAATTCCTCTTCCGCTGCTGTTGCCATGACCGCATGGGGCGAGCGTTTGTTTGTTCTGCAAATAAAATAGACTTTTGGCGGGGGGGGGTTATCATTAAAGCCAGCTTCTTTGAGGGCCGTTTTTAGAGCCGGAAGAAAAGACGCTTCCTGATCCCAAATAACTTCATTGCCATCGCTGTCTCTTCCCTCTATCAGATGATTATCCCCATTGATGGGGACATGCAGAACACGAACGCCGGGAATGGAGGCAAGAAGCCCTCCAGCGTCCTTTTCTTTTCGCGTCCTAACATCGACCACAACGATGGGCTCACCACCGGAAGCCGCACGCTGAAAGTCGCGGAGAAATTCTTCCACAGTGATTGCTTTTTTCCCCATTTTCCTCTCCTTGCCCTTGGTGGATGGTTCAAATTTCTGGTCGTCGTTGCCTTTCGAGGGTCACCCCGGAGCCGTGCCTGCGCCCGATTGTTGAGGGGGGCTTGGCTGCGATCGAATGGGTGCTGGGGTGCGCGAGGGCGGTGGAGGCCTTCTTCCTACGGCTTGCTGGGCCCTCGCCACTGCTTTACGAAGCTCGAGTGTAATGCTTTGGTTCGCGGCTTTTTTTGCATGTGGGCTCCTGTCAGGGGTGACAAACTCCCGTGGCAACCGTTCCAACACCCAACCAACACCTCTCAGAATCTCGTGTAGATTGTGATTTGAGAATGTGATATGGGAACCAAGGCGTAAATTTGAAGGTGGTGGAGGTTGTGACGGAAAAACTCCCCCTACTATTCCTAAGTCATAACGAAGACTTTCTCTTGCTCTTTCCTCTATGCCCCTTAGTTGAAAAGAGGCGCTGTGTTGTCCTGACAATTTCACAACGACGGTTATGCTGATTAAATGCAGGGATCTGTCCTTCAACCTTACGACTGCTTTAGACGTTTTCTGTGGTTCAGCTGTCCCTCTGCGTCTGCCCATCACTGCTCTCCTGCACATCTTCCCCGGTGGTCCTACCGGCCGCTCGGAAGGGTAATGTAACCTGCCTGTTTGCAAATGTCAACTATGTTGATTGAAAATATTTTTAATCGGGTTTTGCCCCTGTTTCAACCGAAAGGAAGGGTCCCTTGGCCTTTCTGTTTCGCCCCAGGAAAATGGCTCGGGATCCCGGCTTTCGCCGGGATGACGGTGGGGGGGACGACGGAAGGGAGGAGGGACGACGGGACGAGGGGGCGGGGCTCAAAAAAGTCGTTTTGTGCCATGCCGTGGTTCTGAACGCCCCCCAACCTCACATATGCACAACCCGTCCGTAGGCATCGAGGACGGCTTCGTGGATCGCCTCGGAAATGGTGGGGTGCGGGAAAATGGTATGCATCAGCTCGGTTTCCGTGGTCTCCATCGTGCGGGCGATGGTGTAGCCCTGGATCATTTCGGTGACTTCCGAGCCGATCATGTGCGCCCCCAAAAGCGCCCCGGTCTTGGCATCAAAGATGGTCTTCACGAATCCCTCGGGCTCGCCCATGGCAATCGCCTTGCCGTTGCCAATAAACGGGAACCGGCCCACGCGAATGTCGTACCCGGCGGCTTTGGCCTTCGCTTCAGTGAGGCCGACGCTGGCGATTTGCGGCGAGCAGTACGTGCATCCGGGAATGTTGGTCACGTTCAGCGGGTGAACGTTGGGCAGACCCGCGATACGCTCAATGCACATGACACCCTCGTGGCTGGCCTTGTGCGCAAGCCACGGCGGACCGGCCACGTCGCCAATCGCGTAGATTCCGGGCTCGTCCGTCGCACACCATTCGTTGATGACAATGTGGCCCCGGTCCACGCGAACCTTCGTCGTCTCCAGCCCCAGACCTTCCGTGTTGCCGACAATGCCAATCGCCACAATCGCGCGGTCGGCCTTCAGGCGCTGAGTCGCGCCGTTTTGCTCCACCGTCACCGTTACGTTGTCCTTGCCCTTATCAAGCGCCGTGACTTTGGCGCTTGTCAGAATCGTCATGCCCTGCTTTTCAAACGCTTTGCGGGCGAAGGCCGAGATTTCCTCGTCCTCCACGGGCAAAATCCGGTCCATGACTTCGACGACCGTCACCTTTGTGCCGAGCGCGGCGTAAAAGTTCGCGAACTCAATTCCAATGGCCCCCGAGCCGATCACAATCAGCGAAGCGGGTTGCTGGGTCGGAGTCATCGCCTCGCGGTGCGTCCAGACCAGCTTGCCGTCGGGCTCCAGCCCCGGCAGAGCGCGAGGGTGGGCGCCCGTCGCCAGAATAATGTGCTTGGCCGTGAACGTCCCAAGGTCCGCGCCCTTGGCCGAGCGCACGGTCACTTTTCCGGGGCCTTCAAAACGGGCTTGGCCCTCAATCACCTCGATCTTGTTCTTTTTCATGAGGTGCTTGACGCCCGCCGACAGTTGAGCCGCCACGGACCGCGAACGTGCGATGATTTTGGGAAAATGGGTCGTGAATTTGGGCACCGTGAATCCAAACTCGGTGGCGTTCGCCAACATCCGCGCAACTTCAGCCGATCGCAAAAGCGCCTTGGTCGGAATACATCCCCAGTTGAGGCAAATGCCACCAAGGTTTTCGCGCTCCACAAGTCGGACTTTAAACCCCAGCTGGCTGGCCCGGATCGCGGTCACGTACCCACCCGGCCCTCCCCCGATGATGAGGACGTCCGAGGACAAGGAAACGGGGGCAGACGCGGTAACCATGAAATCTCCTGTCGAGTTGGGGCGCGTTGGTGCTCGTTACGTGCGGAGGAGGCGATTTTTGGAAACCCCGAAAAACAACCTCAACTCTTTGAAAAACATGGTGGACCCGGCGCGATTCGAACGCGCGACCTCTGCCTTCGGAGGGCAGCACTCTATCCAGCTGAGCTACGGGTCCCCGTGCAAGGGACCTACCTTAAACACCCCGACGGTTGGAAACAACCCTCCCCTTTCCTCGAGACGCTTTTGCCGAGCCTGCTGGATGGTCCCGGACAACGTCCGGAGGGATTAGCCAACCTCCGATAAAAGGGTCATCGATTTTTGAACACAACGCTTGCGGAAGGCACGGCGGTGTTCCCTCTCCCCTCCGAGGGAGAGGGTTAGGTGAGGGGTCGTAAAAAACAAGGGATTCATAGGGATTCAAGCATCTTTTTTTGCTCAGGGACCCCTCACCCCGGCCCCCTCCCACAAGCAACGGTGTTGGGTGTCAAGGGGAAAAAACATCGAACGCAGGGCAAAGCTGAGAGGTGCGAAGGGCTAGCTGTTTGGTCCCAATAAGTAGTGGAGAGGGTTTGAGTGAAAAAGGTGTGGGTGATCTCGCCACTCTGAGAGGATTTTCTCATAGGGTGAGAGGAACTTCAAGGCCTTAAGCTCGCGCTGGAAGTTATAAGCCATCAAG
>CAIPYM010000040.1 GCA_903869345.1 uncultured Pseudomonadota bacterium | reverse complement strand
GAGGGCTGAACGGACGTCGCGTCGCCCTCCCTTGGTCGCGCGGTAGCCGTGGGCCTTGCCGCTGTCACGCGCCAGCGGCGCAAGGCCCGTCAGGGCAGCCGCTTGGCGACGTGTCAGCGTGCCGAGCCTCGAACCGCGCCGTCAGCCGGACACCCGCCGCGTGCGGCGCAGGTCCATGTCACGCTCGGCACCGTAGCGCGCCAAGCCCACGGCATCCAGCGCATCGGTTTTCTCGCGGCGGAGCGAACGCAGGAACAGCGACGCGCGGCGAGCCCATGGGCGTGAATGCGGGGCCCCTTACAACCCTTCCCGTTAAGCTGAACCGACAGTCATGGTAAACTGTCATGGTGAACTCGACTCTTCCTCTTGTTTCAAGCACACTTCGAACGTTGTTTAAACGGAGGTTCCCTTGGACCCTATGCCCTCCCTTATCAAGCAGCGACTGGCCGTTGGGTTAGCCCAAGGCCTGGCACTTTACATCATCGCCGTGGGAATCGAGGCCACCCCCTTTCTTTCCGTCCCTCTCTTTTTAGGGACTCTTCTTGTGCCCCTGAGTGTTCTCGGAGGACTTGGCACTTTCCGCCTTCGCACCCTGGGGATTTGGGCTCTTGTCGCTTTCCTCGTCCTGGGGCTTTTGGGAATTTACGACTTTTGGAGCGTGGGAGAAAACACCGGGGTAGGTTATTGGGGACTCAGCGGTGGTTATGCAGGGACGGGGGTTGTCTTCCCCCGTGTTAGCATCGTCATGTATTCTTTCGTGGCACTTTCACTGGGGCATATCCTGGTTGCAACCTTTGACGCCGAGAAAAAATGGAAGGTCTCTTATCCTACGTTGGTCGCCAGTGCAGGATCATGGGTCACACGGATCCTGTTTGTGGGGGCCTTTGTGGGCTGTTTCTGGCTCATCTTGGCTTTGGCCGCGGCCCTTTTTTCTCTGATCAAAATCGATGATGTCGGCAAAATGATGGGTGAGCGTCTTTTTCTTTTTCCTGCCACAACAATCGTGGCCGCTCTTGGGTTTCACCTGATTGACTCACAAATTAAGAAAATACGAGGGATTCTGGCCATCATCGTCTCTTCTTTTGGGTGGCTTTTGCCTCTCGTCGTTGTTGTCGTTGCGTCTTTTCTCACGAGCCTCTTGTTCGTTTCCCTTGAGCCCCTTTGGGCGACCAAACATGCAACCATTCTGCTGTTAGGGGGAGCGTATGGGCTTATCGCCCTTCTGAACGCTGTTTACCAAAATGGCCAGCGGGACGAAGCCATTCCCCGTGTTCTGCGCTTGGCGGGCACGTTGGGGGCTCTCCTCCTTCTCCCCCTGGGGATTCTCGCGGTTTACGCTCTTTTCCTCCGAGTCGATCAGTACGGATGGACCAACACGCGTCTTGTTGTTTTGGCCTTCGCAATTGTCGCGGTTTTGGGGGCCGTCGGGTATGCCTGGGCTGTCCTTACATCAGGGCCCTGGTTCAAGCGAATCGAAGTCGTCAACGGGATGACTCTTGGTGCAACCTTGGTGCTTGTGCTTGCGTTTCACTCTCCCTTGGCCGATCCGGCCCGCCTTTCGGTGGCCCATCAAGTGGCCCGTTTGGTCTCAGGCCGTACCCCCGTGGACACCTTCGATTTTAATTATCTGCGTTGGGAAGGGGGCCGCTATGGCCAAGACGCCCTCGTTCGCCTGGCTGTGTGGACTCAGGGTGCGGACGCTGAGGCGATCCGCGCGGGGGCTCAAAAAGCTCAGAAAAAAACCTCTCGCTATTATGACAATAACCCTTCCATGGTTCCTCCTGCTGATCTTTCTCGGAAGCTGCGTCTTCACCCCGACAATCATTCCCTGCCTGAATCGTTTGTCGAAAGCTTCAAGCGGCAACAAAGCCTTTCTCAACCATGGAATGAGCCAGACTGCCTCGTCGATTCTCAAGAAACGTGTGACGTCTTCTTTGCTGACCTCAACCGTGAT
Source organism: uncultured Pseudomonadota bacterium (assembly GCA_903869345.1). Taxonomy (GTDB): domain Bacteria; phylum Pseudomonadota; class Alphaproteobacteria; order UBA9219; family UBA9219; genus CAIPYM01. The sequence continues at coordinate 16,925 of CAIPYM010000040.1, read as the reverse complement.
GGACGCGACGAGATTATCCTGGTGGGCAACTATGGATATCTCCTCATTGTTTTTTCTTCCTCGGATGGGCTTACATGGGAACGCTCAGGATGGCTTGAGAGGAACCGGGACTTTGACATATGCCCCAGGGAGTTTTTGAAAGCTTTTCTAGCGGGCCAATTTCAAGTGATGCCAAATCCCTGGGACAATGTCTCGGTGGCTGGGGAGATTCTGACGCTCACGCCGGGAGGATCTCGAACTTATAACAGACCATGCCCACTCTCTAAGAAAGAGCCTTGATTCCTCAGAGGACGACGTAATCTCGCCGAAGAGAAAGGGAGTGTGTTCTCGACGCAGAACGTTTTCTGTCCCCCGTCCCCTGATTTTCTACAGCGCCCGTGCCACTTCTTCGATCTCAAAGCACTCGATGACGTCCCCGACCGCGAAGTCGGTGTAGTTTTCAAACGCCATGCCGCACTCCAAACCGTCGCGGACTTCCTTCACGTCGTCCTTGACGCGCCGGAGGGTTTTGACGGTTCCGTCGTACACCACGACGTTGTCGCGCACGAGCCGTGCCTTGGCGCCGCGCCGCACGAGGCCGTTGGTCACGCGGCAGCCCGCAATCTTGCCGACGTTCGTGATCGTGAACACTTGCAGAATTTCGGCGCTGCCCAGGGAGGTCTCGCGCAGTTCGGGTGAAAGCATACCACTCAGAGCGCTCTTGACGTCATCAATGACGGTGTAAATCACGGAATAGTAGCGGATTTCCACGCTGTCGCGCCGAGCCATTTCCCGCGCTTGCGGGTTGGCACGAACGTTGAAACCGATGACAAGCCCGCCCGACGCCCGCGCGAGCGTGATGTCGGATTCGGTGACAGCCCCCACAGCCGCGTCCAGGATCCGCACGCGGACCTCGGCATGCTCCGCCGTGAGTTTCACGAGCGCGGTCTTGATCGCCTCGACGGAGCCATGTGCGTCGCCCTTGATCAAAATAGGCATTTCACGGAGTGCGCCGGTCTTGATGTTCGCCATCATCTGTTCCAGCGTCCCGCGTTTTTGCGCGGTGGTGGCCAGAGCGCGACGACGGCGCTGACGGAACTCCGCGATTTCACGGGCCCGCGCTTCGTTGTCCACCACCACAAGCTCATCGCCCGCAATGGGAGCGCCGTTCAGACCGAGCACCTCGATGGGCATGGCGGGACCCGCTTCGGTGACGCTCTTCCCATGGTCATCCACCAGCGCCCGGACGCGCCCCCATTCACCACCTGCCACGAGAATATCGCCCACGCGGAGCGTTCCGCGTTGCACGAGCACCGTCGCCACGGTGCCTCGGCCTTTCTCCAGCCGGGATTCGATCACGGCTCCCTGGGCCGGACGATGGGGGTTCGCTTTGAGCGCCATGATCTCGGCTTGAAGCAAAATGGCGTCTTCCAGCTTATCAAGCCCTTGGCGCTTTTTGGCGGAAATTTCGACGGACAACACCTCGCCGCCCATGTCCTCAACCTGAATATCGTGCTGCAGCAGTTCTTGCTTGACGCGTGCAGGGTTTGCGGCGGGAAGGTCGCACTTGTTGATCGCCACGACGATGGGAACGTTCGCGGCCTTGGCGTGGCGAATGGCCTCAATCGTTTGCGGCATGACACTGTCATCGGCGGCAACGACCAGCACAACGACGTCGGTGACGTTGGCACCCCGCGCCCGCATTTCCGTAAACGCCGCATGGCCCGGTGTGTCGATAAACGTGATGCGGTCGAACCCGTGGACGGGGGCCGCTAAAATCACCTGGTAAGCGCCGATGTGTTGGGTGATGCCGCCCGCTTCGCCCGAGACGACATTCGTTTGCCGGAAAGCGTCCAGCAGCGAGGTCTTGCCGTGGTCCACGTGGCCCATGACGGTCACGATGGGCGGACGCGGAAGGAGCACGTCGTCCTCGTCGTCGTTTCCACCGAGGTTGGCCTCCACGTCGGCCTCGGTCACGCGGTGAACGTGATGCCCAAATTCGGTTGCGACCAGTTCCGCTGTGTCGGCGTCCAGGTTTTGCGTGATGGTCGCCATGACGCCCATTTTCATCAGCGCCTTGATAACATCCGCCGCGCGTTCGGCCATGCGGTTGGCAAGCTCTTGCACGGTGATGATTTCGGGCAACGTCACGTCACGCGCCACTTTGGTGGCCTCGGTGTTCATGCCCGCTAGACGCCGTTCACGCTCCATCCGGCGCCGGAGCGAGGCCATGCTGCGCCGACGTCCGCCCTCGTCTTCCGTCAGGGCTTGCGTGATGGTCAGCCGTCCGGTCCGGCGCCGTGAATCGCCTCCGGCACCCCCGGCTCCGCTGCGTCGCGCCCCGGCCCCGGCTCGAAGGCCACCCTTGCCGCGTCGTCCGGCGCTGCTGCCTTCATCTTCGGTGGGGACAAGGCCCCGCCGCGCCCAGACGTCGGCCTTCGCGGTTGTGGACTCGCCAGCGCGGGGAGCCACTTTCGCGGAAGCGCCCACTGCACCGCTGGGTGTGGCGCGTTCGTTGGTGGAGCGTTCATGGGCCTGAATGGATTCCAATTCTTCCATTTCGCGCTGGCGCAGCCGTTCGCGCTCACTCAGGGGGGAGGGGGCTGCCCCATGGGAATCGTCCCCGTCAGCTGAATCTGCCGACGATTCGGCCGAGGGTCCTGTAAGGCCGAACGCATGCGGCCCCACGAGGGATTTCCGCCGATCATTGCCTTCAATGACCGCGCCGCGCAGCGCCCGAACCCGAGCTTCCCGCTCTTCCGGCGTGAGGTGACGCAAAGCGGTTGTCGTGGGCCGCGCCGTTTGTACGTGAGCCCCGGCGGGTGTTCCTGAAGAAGGGGGGCTCTGTTTGTCAGGAGACTGTGCGACGGGAACGGGGCCCGGACCTGCTGCGCCGGAAATCTCACCGCCAGGAGCCCCGCTGCCTTCCGTACGTTTACGCTTACGCTCGACCTCCACGGTGTTGAAACGCCCGTGCGAGAATGACTGACGAACCAACCCCCCGCGTGCCCCGCCTTCGGACGGAACCGCCTTTTTGAGCGCGAGCGTCGGCTTGCGCTCTCCGAGGCTCAGGACTTTTTTCGGTTCTTGATCGCTCATTGTCGTTCCTTCAATTCCTGCCCTAACGCTCAATCATGGCACGCCGCGTCCCCGAACGCCACGCGCGCAGGGCCCGGAGGGGGACGAAAACGTCCTGAAACGCTAAGCCCCCTGTCCGGAATCGCCTCCGGGCGCTTCGGCAAACCAATGGGCGCGCGCGGCGAGGATGACCTCCCCGGCCCAGCCTTCGCCCAGAGCGTCCATGCCCACGATTTCGCGCAACTCGTCGCTGGCCAAGTCGGCCACGTCGTCGAGCGTCTTCACGCCTTTTTCGCCAAGGGCCACGAACATCTCAGCCGTCAAGTGGGGTAACGCCGCGACCTCGTCCGTTACGCCCAGTTCCCGGCGACGTTGACGCAACCGCTCGGCGTTTTCTTCGAGCCATGTCCGCGCACGCTGTTGAAGTTCCGTCGCCACTTCGGTGTCGAAGCCTTCGATCTCGGCCAGTTCATCCACGGGCGTTTCGTCAAGTTGCTCCACGCGCGTGAAGCCTTCGCTGACCAAGAGGCGTGCAATCACGTCGTCCACGGCCAGGGCTTCGATAAAGAGGGAGGTGCGCGTGTGCATCTCTTCTTGGCGACGCTCGGACTCTTCTTTCTCGGTCAGGATGTCAATGTCCCAGCCGGTCAGCATGGAGGCCAAACGCACGTTCTGCCCCCGCCGTCCAATGGCGAGCGAGAGCTGCTCGTCGGGCACCACAACGTCCATCCGGTGAGCTTCGTCGTCCAAGACGACCTTGGCGACTTCGGCGGGCGCGAGCGCGTTAACGACAAACGTCGCGGGATCGGGCGACCAGGGGATGATGTCCACCTTTTCACCCTGCAACTCGCCGACAACGGCCTGAACCCGGCTCCCGCGCATGCCCACGCACGCGCCGACGGGGTCCACCGAACTGTCGTTGGAGACCACCGCAATTTTCGCGCGGCTGCTGGGGTCACGGGCGACGGACTTGATTTCGATAATGCCGTCGTAGATTTCCGGCACCTCTTGCGCGAACAACTTGGCCATGAAGAGGGGATGGGTCCGCGAGAGGAAAATCTGCGGTCCGCGCACTTCTTCGCGTACGTCGTAAATGTACGCCCGCGCACGGTCGCCGACTTTGAAATGCTCACGCGGCAAGGTTTCGTCGCGGCGCATAAAGCCTTCGGCCCGACCGAGGTCCACGGTCACATTGCCGTATTCGACGCGCTTGACGATTCCGCTGACGATCTCGCCCACGCGGTCGTGGTAGTCCACAAATTGATGATGCCGCTCGGCCTCGCGCACTTTCTGCACAATGACTTGCTTGGCGGTCTGAGCGGCCACGCGGCCGAGGTCAATCGGGGGAAGGTCTTCAACAATGAAGCTGCCGATCTCGGCGTCCGGGTCCAGCGCTTGCGCTTCGGGCAACGTGATCTGCTCGTTGTCGTTTTCTACAACGTCCACAATCTGGCGGTAGCGCTGAATCTGGACCTGGCCCGTGCGACGATCCACCATCGCGCGGATGTCGTGCTCGTGCCCGTATTTGATCCGCGCCGCTTTCTGAAGCGCCTGATCCATCGCGATCAGAACTTCTTCGCGCTCCACGCCTTTTTCCCGCGCCGCAGCTTCGGCGGCTTGCAACAACTCAATCATCGTTTTCGTCTCCGTGATCTTCCGCGACATCCCCTGATCGAAGCGACTCGCGGATCATAAAAAAAGGCGGGCTTTTTTGGCCCACCCCCACTCGTCCCCGTGGAAGAGTCTATACTCCACCCCGGACCCTTAACGCAACAGGAAAAAAGGCCCGGTTTTGGTTTCTAATCCCACGTTTGTTTCCGACGGGCCAAGATCTCGGAGCCTTCGCCAGGAGGGTCCAGGAAAGGGCTATATTTCATTCAGCATCAAGGGGTTCTGGACGGCAAATCCCACCACCTGACGGACCGTTGAAGCGGTGTTCCGAAAAAAAGGTTCCTTGTCCTCTCCCCGAGTTCTCACGTTGCAGGGACCGTGCATTCAAGGTGTGAGCTTAGATGGACCCCGTGGGTTTCAGGTTCACCTTGATCCCTGCTTTTTCCCATTTCTGCTGGCTGGTGGCGATGAAGTTCTGGGTTGCGGAGGCCTGCAGCATCTGGCCGTAATCCGTGGGCGAGCGGCTGGAGGTGGTGCGCTCGTTGACGAGCAGGTTGTTCAAGATCCCCGGCAACCCGCCATCCCCGACAAGGCCGCTGCGAATGCCTTCCTCGGTCCGGGTCTTGGGACCCCAAAAGAATTCACTCAGACGTCCGTCCCCGCGTTTTTTCTTTTTCTTGATCGGAAGGCCGTTGTCATCGAACTCGGGCTTGTCATCTTCGGGTGTGGGCCACGCGCAATCTTCCCAGGTCGCGCCCACGAATCCTTGAATGGCGGAGGAAATAAACGGCAGGTTGGCCAAAACCTCGCGGAACATCGCAGCGGCCGAAAAAATGGCGTCTTCTTCCAGGCGCTTCACTTCCGCCTTTTCCGCGTCCGTCTTCATGCCCTTGCGAGCGGCATTCACGGGCACCATGCAATTGTCGCGGATTTTTTGCCCCCACGCGAGCGCGTCCTGGCTGCGCTCGAGCTCGTCGTTTTCCCGGTAAATCTCCGAGATCGTGCGGTAGCGCTTGCCGAGGCACTCGGACCAGTACCACCAGTCGTTAAACGGCGCACGCTCGGTGTAGGTTTTTGGCATCGTCTCTCTCCTTGCGCCCACTCCAACGGGCCTCAGGTCTTAGCTAACCAAAGCAAGCGCGGCTTTTCAAGGGCATGAGGGGGGGGGCATGAGAGAGGGGAGGGGGCTATCGGTCCTTCCCCTCAAAACAAAACCCCCGCCCGGTGAGCCTGCCTTACGCGAGGGACACCGAACGGGGGTTTTGCGGGCTAAACAGGAAGGCCGTCCCGAAGGACGACCCTCATGCTAGCTACTTCTTCTTTTTCGCAGCGACTTTCTTTTTCGCTGTGGCTGCAGGCTTCTTAGCAGCGGCTTTTTTCTTAACAGGCATCGTAACCTCCACATCTAGAGAGAGAGTACGCGCATGTTGTGGCGAGATGACGAACGTGTCAACACCCTTCTTGGTGTCGGCGTACGATTTTTATGTGACCTCTCGAAGAAAGCGAACAGGTGATGCAACGATGCATCACCTCGCGTGTGCGAACGAGGGGAAAAAGAGTCGCCCCCTTCTCCTTCGCTCCCCCCTTTTCCTTCGGCGTCGCAAACGTGTATGCCTCCCTCAAGGGCCTGTAGCTCAGTTGGTTAGAGCGGACCGCTCATAACGGTCTGGTCGTAGGTTCGAGTCCTACCGGGCCCACCACTTCCCCTAAAAAAATCCTTGAAAACTGCCGTGTTGCGAGGCACCTGCGCGAGGACTCACGTGCGGAAAAATGTTCGGTGGATCACGTACACATGGCGTCACGCCGAGTCACGTCAGCGCGTTCGCCGCGTCGTCCACCAACACCTGAACACGCTCATCGCCGTTCCACACATCGCTGCGCACGCGCCCCGCAATGTGGAAGGGCATCGCTGCCGATGAAAGCAGCGCGGGACCCAGGGGACTCTCCATCGCGCGGAACGCCATGAACCGCAAACGTGCGGTACCTTGCGCGAGAAAGCCGCCGACGTGTTTGTCTTTGATGATTCGCGCCTGCGTGATTCGGCAATCGGCCAACACGATTCGCGGTTCGGCGTTGCCCGCACCAAAGGGGCCGAGCGCGGCGAGTTCCTGCGCGAGGTGCGTTGTCACGCCCGTGACCGCGACAAGTCCATCCAGGCGCACGGCGGGCGGACCCGCGAACGTGGCGACGTCGGCGGCCAAGGCTTCGTTGAAAAAAGTCCGCACGGCGGATTCGTGATCCCGCGTCAACGCGAGGCCTGCTGCCATTGGGTGTCCACCTCCGCGTGTGAGAAGTCCTCGCCCCCTCGCCGCGATGACCGCGCGTCCGAGGTCCACGCCTTCGATGGAGCGTCCGGACCCGACTCCCAGGTCGCCCTCCCACGCCACCACCAACGCGGGGCGATGGTATTTGTCCTTCAGACGCGAAGCGACGATTCCGATCACGCCCGGATGCCAACCATCGCCCGCAACCCACACAAGGGGTCCTTCCGTGCGACCGTCTTCTGCGAGCTGCGCTTCGGCTTCGACCAAAACCCGTGATTCGAGCGCTCGCCGTTCGGCGTTCAGGTCATCGAGCCGCGCGGCGAGCTCGGCGGCTTCGGTGGGATCGTCGGTCGTCAGAAGCCGCGTGCCGAGATCGGACTCGCCGACCCGACCTCCGGCGTTGATTCGGGGCCCCAGTGCGAACCCCAGTGCCGAGGCGTCAGGCGCGGTGGTCAGCCCCGCCACGCGGGCAAGCGCTGCAAGCCCCACGTTCGCGCCTTGCGCCAGAACTTTCAGCCCTTGTGTCACGAACGCGCGGTTGAGCCCCCGCAGGGGAACGACATCGGCCACGGTCCCGAGCGCCACAAGATCCAGCCAGCAACGAAGGTCGGGTTCAGGGCGGTCCGCGCCAAACCACCCCATTTCGCGCAACCGACGATTCAACGCGACAACACCCAGAAACGTGACGCCCACGGCGGCCAGAGTTCCATAGCCCTCGCACGATTCGTCGAGGCGGTTGGGATTCACAACGGCCACGGCGGGGGGCAAGGTGATCTCGGCGGCGTGGTGGTCCAGAACAATCACGTCGAGCCCAAGGGCCTCGGCGGTCTCCAGGGCTTCATAAGCAAGGGTGCCGCAATCCACGCACACGATGACGCGGGCGCCTTCGCGGGCCAAACGCTCCAACGCGGGGATGTTCGGGCCGTACCCTTCGCGTCGCCGGTCCGGGATGTACGCCTTCCACGTGCGGCCCACCGCCCGTGCGTAGCGGAGCAGCAACGCCGAGGACGTTCCGCCGTCCACGTCGTAATCCCCGAACGCTACGACGGGTTCGTCCTCTTGGACGGCCTTGGCCAAGCGTTCCACCGCTGGGGCCATGCCTTGAAACCGCAAAGGGTCGGGCAAGAGATCCCGCAGACGAGGATCTAAAAAGGACGGTGCGTCATCAAGCCCGATTCCTCGGGCGCTGAGGCCTCGTGCGACAACATCCGAGAGGCCGTGCCGTTGAACAAGCGCAAGCGCCACGCGTTCGTCATACGGCCGCGCCACCCATCGCCGTCCGCCCAGTGAGCAGGTAACGCCAAGGAAAGCCGATGAGTCCATACCGCTCCGCCTGCGCGTCTAGGAGGGGGGCGAGGCCACGTCCTGGGCCACAACGCGGCAACGTCCTGCTTGCTTGGCTGCGTACAGAGCCGAGTCCGCCCGTTCCACAAAAGCGTCGAGGTGTTCGTCCGGGAGGTAGACGGTGGCCCCGATGGACGTTGTCACGACGCCCAGAATCTCGTTGGTCTGTGTGCGGCGAATCTGCTTGCCCTCCAAACTGACGCGGAGCGCGTTGGCCACGGTCACGGCGTCTTTGAGCGCCGTGCAGGGAAGAAGAACTACGAACTCGTCGCCACCGTACCGGGCGATGATGTCGCGCCCTTTCAGGTTTTCAATCAACGTGCGTGCAACGAGGCGTAGAATCTGATCGCCAACCAAGTGGCCGTAAGTGTCGTTGAAACGCTTGAAGTGATCAATGTCCGCCATCAACAGGGACAAAGGCTCACCTGTCTTGCGGGCCTCTCGGGTGATTCGCGTGAGTTCCGTATCAAAAAACTTGCGGTTCCCGATGGTGGTGAGCGGGTCAAGCAATGAATCATGACGCACTTTGTCGAGGTTGGTGCGCACCTCGGCGAGTTGGCGTGTGGAGCTCGTGAGCTGGGTGCGCAGATGTTCGTTTTGCTCCGCCATGGTTTGGGTCGCACGCAAGGCATGAGCGACAGCTTCCCGCATGATATCCAGGGGATTCGGTTGGCTGATCGTGGTCGAAAAAGCGGTCAATGTTTCGCCATAACGGGCCGCTTCCTGCGATTCGTGGCTCAAGAGTCGCAGGACGTTTTGCAGTTCAATTTCGGCGGCACTCGAGGTGGCCGTCAGGACGCGTTCTTCAGCTTCAAGGCTGATGTAGGTCTGAAAAAGGTCCGTGCACTGCTCTTGCGTCAGAAGCCTTCCGCCGTCCGTCAAGGTGTCCAGCGCGAGGTTGAGGTCCTGTCGTGTGCCTGCGTAGTAGGCGTAAAACAGCGCGAAGTTATCGGGCAGAGGATCCAGCCCGTCTTGGCTCAAACGCGTGAAGGCGCGTTCGGCCCATACAGAGGGCTTGTGCGATTGAGAAGGTAGGGAAGGGGGCACGAATCGCCTCCGGTTGCCAAGATGCCGAGCCGCGGGTCGATGCGAACGTCCCGCCCCTCAAGGGGACTCCAACATGCGGGGAAGTGCAGGGCTTGGCAAGCTGTGCGCAACACATCTCTGTGCAACACATCTTAACAAGGTCTTAACGAGGGATTGACAGGACCTCCGGTTTGAGAACAGGATCGTGAGCGTTTGTTGCCTGGTCGCGCCGGGGGCTTGTCCTTCGGACTTCTTTTAGCAAAACGGCAGGTTTGCGTGACCCCTTTTCATCTTGGTCTGATTCGCTCCCGCTCCTTGCAGGCTGAGCGCATCACCCCCCTGCTTCTGGCGGGGTTGGTTGCTTTGGTCTGTGGGGCTCTGGGAACGCGCTTTGCGCCTCCGGAAGGGTTTGCGCCCCACGTTCAAGCCCTTGCGGTTCTGCAAACGTCTTCCGAAGCTGTGGCCCGCGCGGTTGGGGCGTCGGTTGGCCCTGGGACCTTCGGGGCTCGGGCCCCCTCTGACTTAACGGTCTTGGGTGCGGTGGAAACCCCCTCCGAGGCCGTGACTCGCCAAATCGAATTGGACGACGGACAGGGGCTGCAAGACGCCCTCGTGGACGCCGATGTGGACAGCGGGGATGTACGGGCGGTCCTTGCAGCGTTGCGGCACGTTCATGATCCCCGGCGATTGAAAACAGGGCAGGAAATCACGCTTGTCGTTCGTCAAACAGGGGATGTTGAACGGCTGGAATCCCTCACGTTTCAGGCGGAACCCACGCGCGAAGTGATCGTACGACGCGGAGCGGATACGTCGTTTGTCGCTGAGACCAAAGCGACGCCCATTGAACGTCACCGAATCGCGGCGCAGGCCGAAATCTCGGGATCTTTATACGAGTCGGGCCGGAAAGCGGGCGTTCCTCGATCGGTTTTGGCGGCGCTGTGGCGCGCCTACGCCCATGCCATCGATTTTCAGCGCGACGTGCATGCCGGGGACCGATTCGCCGTTTTGTACGATCAACCCACGGCCCGCGACGGAAGCCCCGTTGGGCAAGCCGTGATTCTCTACGCCGCTCTGACCGTCGGCGGAAAAGAGTTTCCCCTTTACCGCGTGGTGTTTCCGGACGGTAGTGCGGATTACTTCGACGCCAAGGGGCAGAGCGTGAAACGCTCCCTGTTGCGGACCCCCGTGGATAGCGCTCATGTCACCTCTCCTTTTGGCATGCGCATTCATCCCCTCTTGGGGTTCAGCAAGATGCACACCGGGGTGGATTTCGGGGCTCCTCTTGGCACCCCCATCTTCGCCGCCGGAGCGGGCGTTGTGGAGGAAGCGAGTTGGGCGGGCGGGTATGGACGTTGTGTGCGCATTCGCCACAACGATCGACTGCAGACCGTCTACGGGCACATGAATCGATTCAGCCGTGGCCTTCATGTGGGGCAGCGTGTGAATCAGGGTGAGGTCATCGGCTTTGTGGGCTCAACGGGGCGTTCGACGGGGCCGCATCTTCACTTTGAAGTGCGCGTGGCGGGGCGTCCGGCCAATCCGCTCAGCGTCAACATGCCGACGGGCCGCACGCTCGGCAAAGCGATGATGGCGCAGTTCCTGCAGGGGCAAGATCGCCTGCATCAGGAATTTTCGCGGCTTCTGGCCAAAGCGCCTCCACCAAAACCGGAAAGTGGGCGTTTGGCCACCACCGCCCATGAGCCCACGCCCCCTGGGGTTTGATACCGTCTTAAGGCGCATGTGCTTTCTGGACGATACGGAGCGGTGTGTGCTAGGATTCTTCTTGGCTAGAGGGCCGGAAGGTCGCTCTCAGGACGTAAGCGGAACCACGGTTTTGCCCAAGGCGTGGGAGAGGAAAGTCCGGGCTCCGGATGACAAGGGTGCCGGTTAACAACCGGCGAGGGTAACCTTAGGGAAAGTGCCACAGAAAACAAACCGCCGAATTCGGCAACGGACTCGGTAAGGGTGAAAAGGTGCGGTAAGAGCGCACCGCGTTTCCGGTAACGGAAATGGCAGGGCAAACCCCACTCGGAGCAAGACCATGTAGGAGCCGCCGCGTTCCACGCCCGTTGAAGCCCCTCGCGGGGCTTCCCTTTGGGACAGGAACACGCCCTCGTCATCGGGGTGACGGCTCGGGTAGGTTGCTTGAGGGGCTTGGCAACAAGCCTCCCAGAGGAATGGCCTTCCGCTGCACCTGGGCACGTTGCCCAGATCCTGCGGCGACAGAACCCGGCTTACAGGCCCTCTAGCCACTTGGGGCCGCATGGCGCAGCCCCAAGGCGCTCAACTGTAAGCGTACGAAGCCACCAGAATCAGTCGCTCGTCTTCCATCACCACGACAAACAAAAACTCAAACTGCGCACCGTTTTTCAGTTTAAGCGTGCCGGGACGCCCCGTCGCACCCCAGAGGGCGCGAATGGAAGACGATGCGACATCCACCAAGCGGTCTGTGGTCGCAATGGCGTGCCGTCCGAGACGGCTATCCGACTCGATGGGATCAAGCTTGAGAGCCTTCATCAGCGACTGAAAGGCTTGGGGCGAAAGTTGGGTGACAACCGCCCCCTCGCGCCCTAACAAAGGAGCGTGGCGTTCCACCGACGTCAGCCTGACGCCGTGTTGAGCACACAGCCGGACAACATCCTCCGGCAAACCGTTGTCGAGGTGGCACCCCCCAAGAAGGAGTCCGAATCCAAGAAGGCTGACAAGAAGGAGGGCGTTCCGGGTGCGCATGTTCTGATCTCCCCCCGAGTCGCGCTCGGTTTTAGCTCTGAATCCCCGGAGACGACCTCGGGGGCCAAAAGTGTTTGAACCCCGCAGCGGCTTCCAGTGCACGCGTAAGACGTTTGTGAAAATCGCCCACATGTCCCAAGGCCAGATCTGTTTGCAGCATCTGCGCGAGGTCGTCCACGGTCACAGGAGGGTGGCGTGAGGTGATTCGCAACAGCTCAATCCGCCCCCGTTTTGGGGAGGAAGAGGAGGACGGAGAAAGGGGGGATTTCTTCATCATCGATACCGAAATTAGGTAATCATTTAGCGTTTCGTTTCTCTATCATATATTTTTCCCCTCGGCAAGAAAAATCGTTAGGTCCGCGCCAGGGGATCGGCGGTTGTCCCTTGATGTCGCCACTCGAAGTAGACTTGAGGACGTTCGTGCCCGTTGCCCGCTCCCGACGTGCCCACGACATCCCCACGCTCGGCAAGGCGCCCCGGCGGAACCGTCACGTGGTCCAGTCCGGCAAGCAGGCTGTAGTCTCCCCGGTTGTGTTGCAAAATGACGACGTTGCCGTAACCGCGCACGGGACCCGCGAACATGACACGCCCCGGACGCGGTGCAACCACGGGCGCACGTGGGGCGACGGCAAACGTAACCCCACGGCTCGCCACGCCCGATTCGTCCCGATCGCCGTAGGCGCGAACGACGGGCCCCGCGACAGGCAAGGCCAGCCCCGTCGGTAACACCACAAGCGTTGGCATGGGCGAGTCGGCCCGATCTCCACTGCTCCCGGATGAAGGAGAATACGGAGCCTTGGGCGGGAGAGGCGACGCAACAACCGGATGCGGCATCCGCTTGGCCGTCGCGTGGGTGGCCAACATTTCGCGGACCAACAAGGCGCGGTGCCGCGATTCATCTCCCCCGAGGCCGCCCAGAACCACACCCGCCGCTGGGGTCCCCGCTCCCAAAAGACCCATCAAGAGTCCCTCCGGAGGAACGGACAGCGCGTGGGGTTCTGCACGGGCCACCGATGAGATTCCTGCCGTTCCCATGAGGCTCACGCCGAGAATCGCCGTTGCGACAACGAGAAAACGCATGCCCAACTCCGCCCCGAACCGAGACACGTGCGCGAATCGCAGGAGGCCTCCGCCGAAAATCCTCCGACAGGCTACACGAAGGCAGGGCCCAACAAAAACCCCCCGCGCGGATCCGTGCGGAGGGCTTTTGTCCGAAACCCGCTTCGGGACCAACGGATTTTCAAAAAATCCGTTTAAGCCGCGTGGGTCTTGCTGAACTTGTTCATGGTCGCGTTGACGTGATCGGCCACGGGCCCGCTGGCCTGTTGAGCCAACCGTGCCGAGATTTGAGAAATCTGGCTGAGGCTGGCCACGGTGGAATCCACCCCTTCGCGCAAACATTTGGCTTGCGTCTCGGCGAGATCCTGAAAGTTCTTGGCCGTCAGAATCGCTTGAGTCGACTGGGTGTATTGGGCCATCTGCCCTTGCATCAAGGAGCTAAAAGCCTCCCAGAGTTCCTTGGAGGTGCTGGAAACCGCTGTTGCGGATTCCATCAAGGCCTGCAACGAACTCCGCGTGGTGTCGTTCATGTCGTTCAAGGTGGAGGAGAAATCATTGGCAGCTTTTTGGGGGTCAATCGGCATGGTCAGCCTCCTTCGGAGAAAATAGGACGGACAGCACCCCCACTCCCCGGAAAACACCACGGATTGTAGGTGTTTCTCGTGATGCGGCGACGCACAATAACCCGAGTGTGGGCGACAAGAGAGAGTCGAGTCAATCCCCCGGTTCAGACGTGACGGGCGACTCTTGCGATCGTCTTTCCAACTTTGTGGAATCCCTTTTGCTATCCTGCGACACGGCATAGGTTCTCCTTTTTACCCCGTCCTCTCCAACGTCATCGCGAACGACGTGAAGCGATCCATCTCACACCCTTTCGGGCGAACGGACAGAGCCGATGATGGATGGTCGCGCCCGCTACGCGGGCTTGCAAGGACGGCTAAGAGGGGGCGCTGGGCTAAAGTCCTCTGGAAAGGCATGTCTGTCGCAGCTTGGCGGGCGCGTTCGGGAATGCTAACCGTGCATGGACGGCCTCTGCCCGAGGGCACGGAGGCCGGGTCGGTTCGCGGGGAAAGGAACCACAAGGGTGCTTGCGCGCGTGTCCACCGTGGCGTTCGAGGGGACGTCGGTCCTTGATATTGACGCCCAGGTTCAGCTGGCCTCGGGGATGGTGACATTTGCCATCGTGGGGCTGCCCGATAAGGCCGTGGCCGAAAGCCGCGAGCGCGTTCGTGCGGCGCTGCATGCCCTGGGGCTGGCCCTGCCCGCGCGACGCATCACCGTCAACCTCTCGCCCGCCGATGTTCTGAAGGAAGGCAGCCACTTTGATGTGCCCGTGGCGCTGGGGATTCTCGCGGCGATGGGCGTTTTGCCCGCCGAGGAGATGGAACACTTCATGGCCCTGGGGGAGCTGGCGCTGGACGGCGGCCTCACCCCCGTCGCGGGGGTTTTGCCCGCCGCGATCACGGCGCGTGCGCGGGGCAAGGGGCTGATCTGTCCTGCAGCGAACGGCGGCGAGGCCGTGTGGGCGGGCGAGGATGTCGCCGTTCTTGCGCCGCCCTCGCTTTTGGCGCTCGTCAACCATTTCAAGGGCGTGCAAGTTTTGGCGCGCCCCGAGCCGCGCGTTCAAGAATCGGCGGGTGTGCCTTTGGACCTGGCCGACATCAAGGGACAAGAAGTTGCCAAACGTGCGCTCGAAGTCACGGCGGCAGGGGGGCACAACCTTCTGATGATTGGTCCGCCCGGCGCGGGCAAGAGCATGCTGGCCGCGCGGTTGCCGGGGATTTTGCCGCCGCTGGAGCCCGACGAAGCGTTGGACGTTTCGATGATCCATTCCCTGGCGGGGCTTTTGGAAGGCGGAAAACTTCTCCGGCAACGGCCTTTTCGGGACCCGCATCACTCGGCGTCGTTGCCCGCGCTGGTGGGCGGGGGGGTACGTGCGAGGCCGGGTGAGATTTCGCTCGCGCACAACGGGGTTTTGTTTTTAGACGAACTGCCCGAGTTTCAACGCCCGACGTTGGAGGCGCTGCGGCAACCGCTTGAAACGGGCCGCGTCGTTGTGGCGCGGGCGAATCACCACGTGACGTACCCCGCGCGGGTTCAACTGGTCGCGGCCATGAATCCGTGTCGGTGCGGCTATGCGGGCGACCCTGCGCAAGGGTGTGGACGGGCTCCTCGGTGCGTACAGGATTACCAAACGCGCCTCTCGGGGCCTCTTTTGGACCGCATCGATTGCCACGTGGAAGTCCCCGCCGTCAGCCCCGCCGATTTGTCGTTGCCTCCGCCGCGCGAAAACTCCAAGGCGGTGGCTGCACGCATTGCCAAAGCCCGTGCGATTCAGGCGGCGCGGTATGGGGCGCTGGCAAAGCAGGACGGCAAAACACGGGGCGGTCCTTCGCTGCGCGTGAACGCCGAGGCTGACGGTGAGATGCTCGAATCCGTGGCAAACCCCGACGCACCGGGGCAGGCGCTTTTGAGGGAAGCCACGGATCGGTTGAGGCTTTCGGCGCGGGGGTACCACCGCGTTTTGCGCGTGGCCCGCACGCTCGCGGACCTTGAAGGCCAAGACGCTGTCCGCCGCGTCCACATCGCCGAAGCCCTGAGCTACCGACGGCTGAGTTTTGTGAAGTAAGAAGCCTTCTTGCCCATCCCCTCCATCGTCATCCCGACGAAGACAGGGACCCCGAGGGGTTGGGCAGAGCGTGTGGATGACTCCTTGGGGCTTCCGGCTTTCGCCGGACGGGTGTTTTTTGCGCTGTCCCCTGCACCGCCCTTGCGAGCCCCCAAAGGGGGCGCGGCAATTCCTCTCCGGCTCTTTCCGTTCGCCCGAAAGGATGTGAGCTGGATCGCTTCACGTCGTTCGCGATGACGGAGGTGGGGAGAGAGCCTAAAAAAGGCCTCCACCTTCTCGCAAGGGCGGGGCAAGTGGCCTCAGCACACCCCACCAGGAAACTTCGCCACATAACCGGGGAAATGTGTGGTCAACAATCTTCGAGCGTGCTCCGCCCCCTCGCGCCGCGTTGCCATAACTTCTTCTGCCGCCCGCGATAAATCACTCATATCAAAATGAGGGATTGAGAGTGTGCACTGTTCAAACTCAGACAAAGGCGCCATCAAGCGCTGCGCTCTCGCGATTTCTGCAGGTGCCGATAATGAGTCAACAACACGAATGCGCGAGACGTCGAACATGCCCTTTGTCACCAAGGGAGGCGTAGCCATATCAACCACGACACCAACCCTGTGACCGTGACAGCTCAACCAGTCCGCCATACGCGCCACATAATTTCTTGTAGAATCATTGTTGCTAAGAGCGAGAAGAATTCCGTGCGCCAAAGAGAGGTAGCTCATGTCGTGAAAATCATGCGGAATGGCCCCGTATTTCTGCTCCATCTCTCTCACAGGGTCCGGGTTTCTTGCGGCAACGAGGACGGGTCTCCCTTTTTCTTGTTTGTAGTATCGGGCCCTCAGGCCTCCTGTTTCAATGTTTGTTACGGTCCATTGTCCTCTTTTGTGTAACAAGATTTGAGTCAACAATTTCCCCGAAGCCCCAAGACCAACGACCGCAACGGGCATGTCGGAACCTATGAGAGCGTCAACATGTTGGACAGCCAATCTTTCGAGAGACGTATTCCCCCTCCGAAGGGGCGTTTGTGCGTCAACAAGCTCCCGATAATCACTTAACGCCTTTACAACTTTGGAACCCTTTGCAAAAGTGCCGGGTCTATGATTCTGTAGGGATGTGGAGTGATTCGGGAGGGGGCGATGCAGAAAGATTACGGGCAGAGTGGGTTTGCGGGGGCGATGATCAAGACGAAAGGGCTTCGGGAAGAGAAACTG
>CAIPYM010000039.1 GCA_903869345.1 uncultured Pseudomonadota bacterium | reverse complement strand
TCCACGCGGCTGCCCTTGCCGAACAGCACGCCGTTCGGGTTGACAATCACCAGATTCCCGTTGGCTTTCAGCGTGCCCTCGATCAGCGAGGCGCTCGCGCTGTTCACGCGATTCAGCGTGAGGGAGCTTGACGACGGCTGGTTGAACGTCGTCACCTCGCCCACGCCAATGTCAAACCCGCGCCAATCGATGATCGCTTTGTCCGTGCGCTGCGTGACGGTCAACGCGCTCCCCGCGCTGCCGATCTCCGCTTGCCCCGCCGCCACGACTCCGCCTTGCGGGTTGGCCAGCCCCGCGCACGGAGCCACCCCCGTCAACACCGCGGCCAACAGCGAAAGCCCTGAAGAAAACCGAAGCGAAAACATCGTGACGCGTCAAAGCCCCGCGTGCAGAATTCCCCTTGGAGCCGAACCCGCCCGGAAGAAAGAACAGGGGCCCCTTCCCCAACTGTAGCGAGTCCGCAGAGGATGCGGAAGGAGAAGAGCAGAAAGAACACCTTTATTTTTGAGGAGACGGTTCCTCGTCGCCCCCGTGAGATACGTCTGTTTCGTGTTTGGATTGATGATCAACAAGCCCACAGGCCTCCAGGATGGCTGTACGCACGTCGGGGATTCCGGCGCTTGCGCCACCGGGGCGGGTGCTGGTGGCCAGGACCTCGGGCCGCGCGATGGCGTAAGGGCGGAGAGCGGTTTGCGTTTCCTCGCGCCGCGCCGCGAGCTCGGCGGGTTTGCACGCGTCGCTTTTCGTCAACACGGGCTGAACGCTGACGCCTGCGCGGGTGAGGATGCGGAGCAAAACGTGGTCACTGTCCTGCAAGCCCCGGCGGGAATCGATCAGCAAAAACACGCGCCGCAGTTCCGGCCTTTGCGTGAGGTAGACCCGCATCAGCTCCTTCCAGTCGCGCCGCGCCGCGAGGGGGGCTTCGGCATGGCCATACCCCGGCAGGTCCACGAGCGTCAGACGGTCCCCAAGGTTAAAGAACAGGACGCTTTGCGTCCGTCCCGGAGTCTTGGACGCACGGGCGAGCGTCTTTCGCCCCGTGAGGGCGTTGATGAGGGAGGACTTGCCGACGTTGGACCGCCCGATAAACGCAACCTCGGGGTGCTCCAGGTCGGTCGGAAGCGCCCCCCCGACCGAGGCCGCGAACACAAACGTGCAAGGTCCCGAGAAAAGGGTGGAAGATTCGGGTGAACGGAGTCGGGGCATGGGTTGTGAAACCTTCTCAGACTCACGAGGAAGAATCATCGTTCAATTTAGCGCGTCTCGAGAGACTCTTTTTTAAGCCCAATCTCGACTGTATACCCCCTCCGAAACACTTCGGAGGGGGTATACATTGTTGTCACATCAAAGCCACTAGCCTCTAGGGGCAAACTCCGTCGTTGGGTCACCCTGGTAAACATACACAGCAAGCGTTGTGTCGTCAGGTATCGTGGGACGTGGTAAATCCATCTCCTGGGCTGCTCGTGTATTGGCCAAAGCTGCAGTTCGCCGCAGAAACTCGAGGAGGGCTCTGGCTGGAGCCCGCCCAGGGCCGTTCACAGCTGCATCAAGAACCAATCGCGCAGTCTCCAGACTCCCTGCGATTTCTTGCCTGTTTTCGCCGTTCGGAAAAAGGGATTGTTCTGCTCTGTCACCAATCGTTGTGACAGAAGGTGCGCCGCCGGGGGGGTCGCGTTCGTCAAGAATGAGAACTCGGGGGCCTTGCTGTTGTGAACCTGTTGATTCTAAAACCAACGCAGCGTAGTTGCGCGTTTGATCGTCGGGGAGCCGCTTTAACACATTGACAGCCGCTGTGATTCGAACGGGATCTCCACCTGCAAGGGATATTCCAAGAGCGCCGTCAGCAAGGCGTTCAGGGGACCAATGCCCTGCCCCTTCTACGTGAATATCCCCGCTCACGCGGAGCCGTTCTGCTAACCGTCCATCATCGAACATGAATTGATATGTGGGTTGAGCACCAGGTTGCAACATGATTTCCTCCCGCCAAGCGTCCGAGCAGCACTCGGATCAAAAAGGGCCTCAACAAGGTCTAACGCGACCTTGATCCACGGGCCATTCCCTGGACAAGAAATGTTATAACACATCTTTCTGCAAATAAATAACAAATTCTCGCAGACCCTCATTCTTGTTAAAAACTGTAAACGCCCGAGTCACGCCGCATTCCGGGCCGTTTTGAGAATGTACCACTGCTGCCCGAGGCTCAGAAGGTTGCTGAGCGTCCAGTAAAAGATGAGCCCCACGGCCACGTTCGCGAGCATGAACGTGAAAATGATCGGCAGGAACATGAACATCCGCGCCTGGTTTTTATCCGGTGGTTGGGGCGACAGACGCTGTTGGATGAACATGCTGATCCCCATCAGGATTGGCCAAACCCCCAGGTGCGGGATCAGGGGGAACGCGGGGATCAGGCCGAACAACGTAAAAATCGACGTGGGATCGGGCGCGGACAAGTCATGAATCCACCCGAACAAGGGTGCGTGACGCATCTCGATCCCCACGTACAAGACCTTGTAGAGGGCGAAGAAGATCGGGATCTGAATCAGCGTGGGGAAACACCCGGACAGGGGATTCACCTTCTCGCGCCGGTACAAATCCATCATCGCTTGGCCCTGCTGCATCCGGTCGTCCTTGAACCGTTCCTGAAGGCGCGTGATTTCCGGTTGCAGGAGCTTCATGCGGGCCATGGAGCGGTAGGACCGGAGCGAGAGCGGCAGCGTGAGAAGTTTCAGCATCAACGTGAAGATCACGATCGCGACCGCCAAACTGCCGAGCCAACTTCCCAAAAAGTCGAGGAGGTACAAAAAGGGCTTGGTCAAAAAATAGAACCACCCGAAGTCAATCGCGCGGTCGAAATGCGGAAGATCGTAAAGGCTTTCATACGAGTCCAGGACTCGTAGACGCTTAGCCCCCACAAAGAACCGCAGCGTTCGTTCGGACGATGCGCCGGGTGCAAGACTCACCGCCGTGCCGCGCACGTCGGCTTGAAACACGCCGCCATCGGGCGTCGTGGCCCCGGCCCTGTCGTACGCGAATCGGGCCTCCAGCTGTTCCTTTTGGTTCGGCAAAAGGGCGACCAGCCAGTATTTGTCGGTGATGCCGAGCCAGCCGCCCGTGCTCGTGAACGTGCGTGCGCCGCCCTTTTCCAGGTCTTTGTACGTCGGCTCGGTGAGCGTTCCGTCCAGCACCCCGATGGGCCCCTCGTGCAAAATGTACGTGTCTTCCGTCACCGGCTTTCCGTGCCGCGCAATAAGCCCAAAGGGGTAGAGCGTCACGGTTTTGTCGCTGGCATTCAGGGCACGGTCCGTGACGGTGACAACAAAGCGATCATCCACCGCGACCGTGCGCTCAAACGTCACGCCCTGACCGTTCTTCCAACGAAGCGTCACAGGCGAGGCAGGGGTCAGCGCGGCCTGCGCGCTTTCCCACAGCGTGGTCGCGGTCGGGACGGGCGTTTCGGCGCTGAGCCAGCCGGATTCGATGTAATAGGGATGGTCCGGCAGGTCGGTTCCGGCGGGGGACAGCAGCACAACCTCGGGCGCGTCGGGTTCCGTGGTCGTGCGGTAGCGGGCCAATGTCACGTCGTCCAACCGCCCACCGCGCTTGTTGAGCGAGCCGTGCAGTTCGGGCGCGAGGAGGGGAACGCGATCCGGGTCTTGGACAATGGCGGCTCGAGGACGGAGGCTCGGCGCACCCGCAGAAGCGACGGCAGGCCCAGGGCCCTCGGCGGAACGGCTCGTCAAAGCCACCGGAGCGGGGGCGGCGGTTTTCATCGCCTCCGCGTACGCAGCACGTTCGCGGGCGAGGCGCTCCGCTTGAGGTTTTTCGTACAGGATGTGGAACCCAACAAGGATCAGCAACGAGACGACGACGGCGGCGATGAAATTGCGGTTGTCCATGAACGGTCAAAACCTGCCTTGAGAAAAAGCGCACCCGCACCTTAGGCGCGAATGGATCGCGTTTAGCAAATCTTCCCCCCCGGCGGAAGGGCGGGCAGGGCGTTTACAGCCTAAACGTCTCGCCCAAGTAGACGCGGCGGACATCGTCGTGGTCCACGATTTCCTCGGGCGTGCCCTCCATGAGGACCTGGCCGTCGTGGATAATCAGAGCGCGGTCCACAATTTCCAGCGTGGCGCGAACGTTGTGGTCGGTAATCAGGATCCCGAGGCCCCTCGAGCGCAGGTGGGCGACCAAATCGCGCAAGTCCCCCAGCGCGATGGGATCAATGCCCGCAAACGGTTCGTCCAGCAGCAGAAAATGCGGCCGTGCCGCGAGAGCGCGGGCGATTTCCACCCGTCGCCGTTCCCCGCCCGACAACGCGAGCGAAGGCGCACGCCGCAGGTGCGTGATCCCGAATTCGGCCAAAAGCTCGTCCAACATCGCTTCCCGAAGGTCGCGCTTGGGCTCGGTAACCTCCAAAACAGCGCGGATGTTGTCTTCCACCGACAGCCCGCGAAAAATGGAGGCCTCTTGGGGCAGATACCCCAGCCCAAGCCGCGCACGTCGGTAAAGGGGCAGGCGCGTGATGTCGAGCCCGTCGAGCAAAATGGAGCCCGTGTCGGGTTTCGTCAGCCCCGTCAGCAGGTAGAAGAACGTTGTCTTGCCCGCGCCGTTCGGCCCCAGAAGGCCGACGATCTCCCCGCGCTGCAAGGTCAGGCTCACGTCCCGGACAACGGGGCGCTTGTACCGTTTGCTGAGGTGACGGGCCTGTAAACCGGACGCCCCTTCGCGCTCCGCCAAAAAACGGACCCGACCCAGGACGGCTTTTGTCATGGCGTCGTTCCGTGCAAATCGGGGGCCATGGTGGGACCTCGCCCCGCTGTCTTCGGCTTGGTGGATGTTGTGGACGAGGGCGGTTTCTTGGAAGAATTCTCCTGGTCGGGGACTAAAAGGGCGCTGACGCGCTGCCCTTGCCCCAAAAGACGGGAGCGGCCCGTGGTCATGTCCATCTCGGCGCGGCGGCCCGCCATTTGCGTCGTGCCTTCGGTGATGCGAACCGTTCCCGTCAGGACCGCGAGCGACCGTTCGGGATCATAAACAGCCTTGTCCGCCCGCGCGAGGGTGGTCGGCGTGACGATCACAACGTTCCCATCCGCCGCAAGACGCGTCAGGGTGCGTGCCCCCCCTTCGGGGGCTTGTTTGAACCAAGCCGTGAGGACGTCGCCTTCCACATGCCGATCGGGACGAGTCGCCATCGCGTGGCCACGGGCCACGGCCACATCGCCGCTGGTGGAGTACTCAAGCGAGTCCCTCGCCGTGACGATGTCCTCGCCGGAATCGTAGGTCAGGTCTTGGCCCGTCAACACCATCACGTGGCGGTTGAGGTCATACACGCCGTGATCACCCGTGGCATGACGCGGACCGTCGGTGATGCGCACGTGGCCTTCGGCAGTCATGCGGTCAATGTGCCCACTTCCAGGCTCGGCGGATTGCTGAGCGGACGGAGGGGTGCTTTCCGGCGGGCGCGCATGCGCCAAGAGCGTATCGGCCTCCACGACCAACGTGCCCTGAATCGCCTTGGCGTTGCCCCGTGCCACATAGAGGCGTTGGTCCCGGTGCCATTCCAGGCTGGTGTCGGCTGTGATGTTGACGGCCTTGTCGCTGCCACCGCCCCCGAGAACTGTCCCCGAGGGAGCGGAGCTTTCAGCGGCTGAAACGCTCCCCACCGTGCCGACAAACCACGCGAGGGCGCAGACAACGCTGAAGGCCCCGTGACGACGGGCTTGGCCTCCTGCCGTGTCGCGCTGAAAAAACCGGTGCATATCGAACCCTTACCCGTGCGGGTCGCCGCAGAATCCCCGACGCGCTGGGTGTAGCAGAGGCCCCTCCGGATTCGCAAATCGTGGCTCCGGATGACAATCGCCACTTCCCCCGCCTTCCATCTTGAATCGACACGGGTCTTTTGGGACAAAAGCGGACCTCTTCAGAAAGGGCGTGAGCCGCCATGTCCGAAACGCCCGTTTCTTTGGGGGAGCCCTCGGCGCAAACCGTTGAGTTCCTTCCCCCTACGGAAAACGAGTCGACGGGGCCTGCCCCATCGCCCTCCCGTTGGGCGAAAGTGATCCGCGCGGTTCGGACGGGAGGGGCGCGTCTGCTGGCCTTGCCCCTTGAGGAACGCGACCGCTGGTTTTTGTGGATCCCCTTGGGCCTGTGCCTCGGCAGCGTGCTGTACGCCACGCTCCCCTTTGAGCCTTCGTTAGCGGCGTTGGTCCTCGCGCCTTTGGCCCTTGCGCTGGCCGTCGCGACCCGGCGGCGTCTGGTCCTTGGGGCTCTGGCCGCCGCGTGCACGAGCCTCGCCCTGGGGTTCAACGCTGCACAGCTGGAAACGCAGCTGATGAAGGCCCCGATGCTGGACCGCACCGTGGGGCCCGCGCCGATCACGGGCCGTTTGATCCTGGCCGAGCCCCTGCCCGAGGGAACGCGCCTGACGCTGGATCACCTCGTGCTGGGCCACCTGCCGCCGGACCGCACCCCCGATCGCGTGCGCATCAAGGTCAAAACCAACTTGCGCGACCTGCCACCGCCGGGAACGCGCCTGGACCTTTGGGGGGAGGTCCGCCCCAACAGTGAGCCCCTCGCCCCCGGAGCTTACGATTTCCGCCGCCACGCGTTTTTCATGGGCCTCGGCGGTACAGGGTGGACCTATGGCCCTGTGCGCGTGGCTGCCGAGCCGGAGCCACCTCCCGCCCTGTTCGAGACTCAGACCTTCCTGTTGCCGTTTGAGCATGCCCGCCGCGTGTTGGCCCTGCGGGTGGATCAGGTCACGAAGGGCGATGCCGCCGCCATGACGAGCGCCCTCATCACCGGGGAGCAAACGGGAATTTCGCAAGACACGATGAAAGCCATGCGCGCCTCGGGCCTTACGCATCTTTTGTCGATCTCCGGGCTGCACGTCAGCATGATGGCTCTTTTGGTGTACGTCCCTCTGCGCCTTTTGTTCGCCTTGATCCCTTGGATTGCGCTGCGTTGGCCCACGAAAAAAATCGCCGCCGTCGGCGCGATTGTGTCCACGGCGGCTTACACGCTGCTGGTGGGACCTCAGACCCCCACGCTACGTTCGGCGGTCACGACGGCTCTTGTGATGCTGGCCGTCATTGCGGATCGGCGAGCCCTGAGTATGCGAATCCTGGCGCTTTCGGCCTCGTGCGTGATTCTGTTGTCCCCCAGTGCCGTCCTTGGCCCCAGTTTCCAAATGTCGTTTGCCGCCGTCCTCGCTATGGTGGCCGTTTTTGAAAAGCCGCTGGACAAGGCCCTGGCCGATCCCTTTCATCCGTTCGATGACGTGCGTTGGCCCGCGTTGATTCTTCGTAACGCCGGACGCATTGCCCTGACGTCCCTTGTCGCCACGGCAGCCACCGCGCCGTTTGTCATCTACCATTTCCAGAATTTCAGCTTTTACGGCGCGGCTGCCAACATGCTGGGCGTGCCGCTCACAAGTTTTTGGATCATGCCGTGCATTCTGTTGACGTACATCGCCGCGCCCTTTGGGGCGGACGCGGTTTTCATCCTCGCCACGCAAAAAGGCGTCGAGGTGCTGATTGGCCTTGCGAACGATGTCGCCGCGTGGCCCGGTGCCATGATGTCAACGCCGCCCCTGTCCCTCGGAGCGTTGATGGCGTTTGTGGGCGGGGGCGCGTGGCTCTGCCTCTGGCGGAAACGTTGGCGTTTCGCGGGGTTGGTGCCCATTGCGCTGGCGCTTTGCAGCTTGGCCTTTTTTCACCCGCCTTCCGTCCTGATAGACCCGGAGGGCGCAACATGGGCCGTGCGTCTGACGGACGGACGCCTGGCCGTGCCGAGCGTCACGAAATCAACGTTTGTCCTCAAGCAATGGCAACAACGGTTCGGCATGCTCCCGTTGGTGGACGCCCGCGACCCGAGCGTGCCGCCCGAAGAGCTTCGCTGCGACCCCGGCGGATGCGTGGCGTTTCAGGGCACGCACACCGTCGCCTTGCCCAGGACGCCTTCGGCGGCGTTCGAGGATTGCGCCCTCGCGGAGGTGGTTCTGACACCTCTGCGGCTCAACGCCGCGTCGTGTGTCCCAACGCAAGCGCTGGTGGACGGGCATGCTTTGGCCCAACATGGGGCCTTTGCCGTGACGTTCCCACCCAACGCCGCCAAGCCCCCGGTCCTGGAATTCAGCCGCCCTCGCTCCGGTCAACACCCCTGGTCGCCACAGGGCCAATCTCCTGGTGACGGCGTGGAGCGCTGAAAAGCGCAGGGTTCTCAGGGCCCGCAAAGCCGAGAACGGGAACAAAGCCCAGGTCGCCTCAACCTTCGGAACGTCAACTCGTTTCGATCCGCTCCCTGGGGGTGAAAGCCCTCTAACGGGTCCCCGTAACTTTTTCTTGCAAAATCCCGCAAAAACGCTACATAAAGGAAGGTAAGTTACGTGCGCGGACCTCGGACCCTTTGGTGTTGACGTCACATCGCGCCTCGGTTGTTGGTGGACCCGGAACCTCCGGGTGCTGATCGATGATGGGGGATGGGACAGGTGGGCCAACGTCTTCGCCTTGTGGATGGGGTGCGTACACCGCGACCGCCCGCCTCGCCTCCGCCCGTGGGGGGGGGTAGCTACGCGTCGGCCGAAGCCTATGTAGCCGCGCGGCGGCCGTTGGCCCCTGTCCACCTTTTCCGTCCCCATGTTGTGCGCTGCGCCGCGCAGTGGTTCTTGCGGCATTTTCCGGGCACCGTGCTGTACGCTGTCAAAGCCAACCCCTCACCGACGGTCATTCGGGCGCTCGGAGCCGGAGGCTTGCGCCACTTTGATGTGGCGTCTGCCGCCGAGGTCGCGCTGATTGCAGGGTTGAAGCCCAAAGCGCGGCTGCACTTCATGCATCCCGTCAAGGCACGAGAGGCCATTGCCGCCGCCTACACCCGTTACGGGGTGCGCGATTACGTGGCGGACTCGGAAGACGAAATTCGGAAAATCGTTCAGGAAACCGGGGGAGCGCGGGACCTGGGAATCGTCCTGCGACTGGCGGTGGCGAACGACAAAGCCCTCTATGACCTCAGCGGCAAATTCGGCGCGGACGTGCCTGAGGCCGCCCGTCTGTTGACCCTCGCTCGTCCTTTGGCGGCCCGCGTCGGGTTGGCGTTCCATGTCGGGCAACAGACCATGGACAGCGCCGCGTACGCGAACGCGCTGGATCGTGTGGGCGAGGTTGCGCGGCTTGCGGGGGTGGTCCCGGACATTGTGGATGTCGGCGGTGGATTCCCCGTGAGCTTTCCGGGATGCGTTCCCCCGCCTTTGCTTGGGTACCTGGACACGATTCGCGCCCGCTATGAATCCCTGGCGTTCCCCAAAACGACTCAACTGTGGTGTGAGCCGGGTCGGGCGCTTGTCCAGGAATCGGGCTCGTTGATCACGCGCGTTCTGCTGCGGGAAGGCGATACGGTGTACCTCAACGAAGGGGTGCACGGCGCGTTGTTCGATGCGTGCACTTCGGATCTCGCGTGGCCCGCGCGCCTGATCCGGCCGGACGGCCCGCCGCCCGAGCCCACGCTGCGTTCCTTCACAATCCACGGCCCCTCGGGGGAGCCCGAGGACAGGTGGCAGCGGACTCTACCCTTGCCTACTGATACGCGGGAAGGCGATTGGCTGGAAATCGGCCAGATGGGGGGGTATGGCCTCGCACTGCGGCGAGGGGCGGCGGCGACTGAAACCGACGCACCGCTTGCACGGGTGGACGACGCCCCGATGCTGACGACACCGGGCTTTTGGAACGACGAGGGGTTTGATCCCGGCGCGGCGACTTCGGGCGGGCGTGGGGCGCTGGTGGCGATGTAAGCAAGTTCAAGAAGGAAGGTGAACATGGGGAACGTGTTGATCATTGGAGCGGGTGGTGTGGGAGCGGTTGCGGCGCGCAAGTGTGCGATGAACCGCGTGCTGTTTCCGCACGTCACGTTGGCGTCGCGCACCCTGGAGAAATGTGAAAAAATCAACGAATCCGTTGGCGGCGTGTTGGACGTTGCCCACGTGGATGCGGACAACGTGGACGAGGTCACGCGGCTGATTGAACGCGTTCAGCCGAAGGTCGTTCTCAACCTCGCGCTTCCCTACCAGGACTTGTCCATCATGGACGCGTGCTTGGCGACGGGCGTTTCCTATTTGGATACGGCGAATTACGAGCCGCTGCACGAGGCGAAGTTCAGCTACACATGGCAATGGGCGTACCATGACCGATTCCGCGACAAGGGAATCATGGCCGTTTTGGGCTGCGGGTTTGATCCCGGCGTGATCAGTGTGTTTTGCGCGTACGCGCAGAAGAACCTGTTCGATACCATCACAGCGATTGACATTCTGGATTGCAACGACGGCAACCACGGCAAGGCCTTCGCGACCAATTTCAACCTGGAGATCAACCTCCGTGAAATCACCCAGCGTGGCAAATACTGGAAGGATGGCACTTGGAGGGAGATTGATCCCCTCAGCGTGTCGCGGGACATCACGTACCCCGAGGTTGGACCTCGGGCTTCGTACCTGATTTACCACGAGGAAGAAGAATCGCTCGTCAAGCACATCCCCGGACTTCGGCAGATCCGCTTTTGGATGACGTTTTCCGACACGTACATCAAGCATCTGGAGGTTTTGCAAAACGTCGGGCTCACGCGCATTGACGCCGTCAGCTACAAAGGCGTGGACATTGTGCCCCTTCAGTTCTTAAAGGCGTTGCTCCCGGACCCCGCTTCCCTGGCAGCGGACTACACGGGGAAAACGTCGATCGGAGCGCTCGTGCGCGGGATCAAAAACGGGCAGCCGAAAGCCGCGTTGATCTACAATGTCTGCCATCACGAGGCCTGCGCTCGCGAAGTGGGGTCCCAAGCGGTTTCGTACACCACGGGCGTCCCGGCGATCACCGGCGCGATGATGATGCTCAAGGGTTTGTGGAAGGGTAAAGGCGTGTTCAACGTGGAGCAACTTCCCCCTGAGCCCTTCTTGGACGAAGTCGCCCGGCAAGGCCTCCCCTGGCAGGTGCAGGAAATGTCGTTGGGCGAAGCCGAGGCGCTTGTGCCTCTCGACATGGGCTAAAGACGGGGTCGCTCCCAGGGAGGGTCGTGTGCACATTGCCCAACGAGGCCGAGAGAGAAAACCAGGACCCAGCCGAGGGGTGGGGCTCGTGGTGTTGGGTGTCTTGTGCGGGGTCACTCCGGCCGTTGCCTCGACCGCCACCTTACCGTCCACGGCGCCAACCGTCGAAGTCGCCACTCCCGTTCCAGCCCCTCGGGTGGCGGTGCTCGACGTGCCGCGCTTGTTGCAGGATTCGCGGGCAGGCCAAAGCGTACGGCAACAGTTGGAACAGCACCGGGCGCGGCTTCAGACGGAAACCGAGGCGGAGGAAACCACGCTCCGCAAAATGGACAAGAACCTGCAGGCCCTGAAAGGCAAGGCTCCGCCCGCGACGTACGCTGAGCGTGAGCAAGCTCTTCGCGACCGCGTGGCCGACGTCGAGCGCAAAGTGCAAACGCGGCGACGAGCGTTGGACCGGGCAGCGACAGAGGCCATGGATCAGCTTCGGCGGGCCGTCCTGGACACCTCGGCTCACGTGGCCCGCGAGCGACAAGCAAACATCGTGCTCATCAAGCAGCAAGTGCTGTGGAGCGATCCGGCGATGGACATTACCGATACCGTCCTCAAGCGGTTGGACACGGCGCTGCCCCACGTCGCGGTCCCGTTGTCCCTGTCGGGCGATTCGGACAAACCGTAGAGAGCTGTTGCAAGAATTTGATTCGCTTTTGCGGGTTTTTGTGGGTAAGACACGGGGCGGGGCGGGCCGTTCCGGGCACACGTCACGCTGTTTGCAAGGTGCCAGGGCTCGGTCCGCAGGCGTTGTGGATGAAGCGAAACAGAGGAGTGTTTCATGGCTGTTCAACAAACCCTCTCCATTTTGAAACCCGATGCGACACGGCGCAACCTCACGGGACGAATCAACGCCCTGATTGAGGCGTCGGGACTCCGCATTGTTGCGCAAAAGCGGTTGCTGCTCGCGCGTGCGCAGGCGGAAGCTTTTTATGCCGAACACCGGGAACGGCCTTTTTTCGCTTCGCTGTGCGCGACGATGAGCGAGGGGCCCGTTGTGGTCCAAGTTCTGGAAGGAGAGGACGCGATTCCACGTTACCGGACCGTGATGGGGGCGACCAACCCCACCGTGGCCGACCCCGGCACGATTCGCCGCGAGTTTGCCGAATCCATTGAAGCGAACTCGGTGCATGGTTCGGACAGCCTGGCAACCGCCAACCGGGAAATCGCGTTTTTCTTCAGTCAAACCGAACTTGTTGGCTGATTCGGGGCCACAACAGAGGCCTTCGCCGCCACGACGTTAACCTGTCCTTTACCAAGCCTTCGTATAACGAAGGGGATGGGGAGGCGGCGCGGGATGGTCGGTGTCGTTCACGACGAAACGGGATTCCGGTTGCTCCGCGCGCGTGTGCGGGAGAAAAGCCGTGCCTTGCGCCGAGGGCGGCAACGTCTGCAGGGCCGTTTTTGGCGCGAAGGCGTCATCGGAGAAAGCGCCGCCGAGCGGTTGGAATCCCGGCGGCTTCCACGGCGACGCGAACGACTCGCAACGTGGGCGGAGATTCTCCGTCTCAAGCGGGGTGAACGTCGCCTTCTCGACCGTCTCGAATCCCTGGAGCGCAACCGGCTGCCTGCACAAACCGTTCGTCTCGATCCGCGACGGCGCTTGGTTTACCAAGAAGACGTCGGGTTGGAGGCCCTGAGCGCGACGGCACTCGGAGATGATCCGGCCGCGTTGATGATGACATGGTCGCTTTGGATGATTCTGTGGTACCTTGTTCTCGCGCGGCCCGGTCAGCGTCGGCTGATGAAGTTGGGTGTTGCGCTCTGGGCTCTGCAGCGGAGCTTGGGATGACGACCTTCTTCCCCGCGCGTCGCGCGGTATCTCGGCGAAGATCGGGAACGTGGGAAACCTGACCTAAGGGGCCTCTGTCCATGATTCTTTACTACTTGCATGATATGCAGCAGCGCCTGCTCGAACCTTTGCGGGTGGCGGCGGAAACGACACAGAAGTTTTTGCCGTGCAACCCGTTTATGCCGCAATCGCTCGAGCGAATCGCTTTGGCGGGGGCTGAAATGGCCGAACGCACGACGCGCAACTTCGCCAAACCGTCTTTCCGCCTTCCCAAAGTGCGCTCCCGTGGCGAAGAGGTGACGGTGGAAGAGGAAATCGTTCTTTCGCTGCCTTTCTGCCGTTTGATTCACTTCAAGCGCTCAACCCCGGATCCCCAAATCGCCGCGTGTCTGGCCGACGATCCCCCCGTGCTGATTGCGGCCCCGATTTCGGGCCATTTCGCCACGCTTTTGCGGGGCACGGTTGAGGCGATGTTGCCCGAGCATGACGTCTACATCACGGACTGGATTGACGCGAAAGTGGTTCCGTTGTCGCAAGGCAAGTTCGACCTGGAGGACAACATCACCTACATCATGCAGTTCCTGCGTTTCTTAGGGCCTGGGGCGCACGTGATGGCCGTGTGTCAGCCGACGGTTCCTGTGCTCTGCGCCGTCGCGTTGCTGGCCGACATGCAGGATCCGGCGCAACCGCGTTCCATGGTGTTGATGGGCGGCCCCGTGGACGTGACGCGGGCGACGACGGCGGTCACGAAGCTCGCGGAAAAGCACACGCTTGAATGGTTCCACAACACCGTGATCCACGTTGTGCCGTTCTACTACCCTGGGGCTTACCGCATGGTGTACCCTGGATTTATCCAGCTTCAGGGCTTTATGTCCATGAATCTGGACCGGCACATCAGCGAGTTTTTCAACCTGTTCCGTAACCTCGTGCGCGGCGACGAGGATTCCGTCGAGGCGCATCACAAGTTTTACGACGAATACCTCTCGGTTATGGACGTGCCTGCCGAGTTCTACCTGCAAACGATTGAGCGCGTGTTTCAGCGATTTGATCTGCCGCGTGGGACGTTCAGGTGGCACGGGCGGCGCGTGAAGCCCGAGGCGATTCGGCGCACGGCCATTCTGACGATCGAGGGGGAGCTCGACGACATTTCCGCGCCCGGTCAAACAACGGCGGTCCACGAGATGTGCCGCAACGTGAACCCCAACATGAAAAAAGCGCACCTGGAAATTGGCGTGGGGCACTACGGCATTTTCAACGGTCGCAAGTGGCGAACGAACATTCAGCCGATCATTCGCGATTTCATGCGGGAGCACCGCGCCTCAACCGCCAGCGCCACCGCCCCTTGCCCCCCCCTTCGGGCGACGGGCTGAAAACGTGGGTGTCTTGCCGAGGAAAGCGCTGAACTCTTGGCTTGAAGGGGATTTGAGCCCTCTCTTCCTCGTCCCTCCGCCGCCCTTGCAAATCCCCCAAGGGGCGAATCCATCCAAGGGCGACGTGCCCGGACCCTTGGATCGCTTCGCTCGCGAGGGCGAGAAGCAGCGAGCGACATAAGTCTTACAGATCAAAGGGGAGTATATTTGCGGGTAATAACGCCTGGGATTTCTGGAATCGTTGTTGGCTCTTTTGGGAAGGAGGTCTTTTTGATTATCCATGTTAAACTGTCCAGGCGAGCTCCAAAATCGACAGGCAATTGAAGCGCGAGATCATCCGCGGCCTGTCTGCATTTTTTCAACATGAGGTTCACCAACGCGAGGGTTTCCCCTAGGCTTGAAGGAAAAAAGGTGCTTTGATTTGGCAATGCGCCGATCGTGAGATGGTTTGTTCGCCCCCCTTCGACTACAAGGGACACCTTGAGATACGTCTTTGTTGGTGCATCGTTTATTTCAAATTCAAACTGCCCTGTGGCCTCAGACGTAGCACCACAAGTTATTCCCCCCTCTTGAAGCGATCCGTCCTCTCTCCAATATGTGAAGGGTAATCCTAACATATCCGTCTTGATTCCTGAGAATTGAGTCCTCGTCGGATCGTGTACTTCAAAATCTAATCCCCCATTGGATTGTTCTCGGAGGGACCAAGGGCCTTCATAGACACGAGACCATGCCGTTCCATAATCCGCGCCGCCCGATCGAGGAACGTCACCCCTTCCCCCTGCCATCGGTTGAAAAGTGTTTGCGGCTTTGCGGAAAGTGGGTTTTACCGCTGCACATTGCGTCAAAGCTGCCGCTACCAGCGCCAAAGCCTGCGCAGGCGAAGCGGGATCCAGAATCGAAGGGTCCTGTCCATGCGTTCTGAGGGTCAAGGCTCCATCGGGGCGGGCTTGAAAATTGAGCTCTGCCCGTCCCTGCCCAAAGCTGAGGACAACCCGTGTCGTTGTAGGCGTCAACGTACAAGAGCCTTCAAAGCTCTGACGGGCTTGGGGGGGTGATGCCAGGGTCACCTCGCTGTCCGTAACGACAGGGGTGACTCCCTTGAAATCAGCGGGACTGGCCATGGCTTTGGCATCAGCAACCCCTGATGATCCTACGAGGCCAAGCGCGAGAACACCCCAAAGGGCATTTGATGGTCTTGATGGTGGCATCATCAATCGAACCTCGCCCATGTCGTTCTGGCCACAAAACAAAGGCCCAACGGACGAGTCTATTGTACAACAATTTTGGTTAACAAAATGCTTTCATACCTCCAATCCGCCCCCTCCCCCTCAGTCCGTCGAGGCGCGGGACATGCGCTTGCGGGTGTTGGGGTCGAGGTAGCGCTTGCGCAGGCGCACGGACTTGGGGGTGACTTCCACCAGTTCATCGTCCGCGATGTAGGCCAGGGCTTGCTCCAGCGACAGGCGCAGGGGGGGCGTGAGCCGCACGGCTTCGTCCTTGCCCGAGGCCCGCATGTTCGTCAGCTTTTTGCCTTCCAGGACGTTGACATCCAGGTCGTTGTCCTTGCTGTGCTGGCCGATGATCATGCCTTCGTAAACACGGGTTCCGGGCACGATCAGCATGGGTCCCCGGTCTTCGAGCTTCCACATGGCGTACGCCACGGCATTCCCCGTGCCGTTGGAGATCATGACGCCCGTTCGCCGCGCCTGAATGGGCCCCTTGTGGGGCGCGTACCCGTGGAAGAGCCGGTTCATGACGCCCGTGCCGCGCGTGTCGCTGAGGAAATCGCCGTGGTACCCCAAGAGGCCCCGCGAGGGCGCAATGAACGTGAGCCGCACGCGTCCGCCACCCGAGGGGCGAAGACCGGTCAATTCCGCCTTGCGCTCGGACAGTTTGTTGACGACCGTGCCGGAATAGGGCTCGTCCACGTCCACCAGAATTTCTTCCATGGGCTCCAGCTTGTGGCCGCGAGCGTCTTCTTGAAACAAAACGCGCGGGCGGCTGACCGACAGCTCAAACCCCTCGCGGCGCATCGTTTCAATCAGAATCCCCAGCTGCAACTCACCGCGTCCCGCGACTTCAAACGAATCCTTGTCGGCCGATTCCGTCACGCGGATCGCCACGTTGCCTTCCACCTCGCGGAAGAGGCGGTCGCGGATCATGCGGCCCGTAACCTTGTCACCTTCCGTGCCCGCAATCGGCGAATCGTTCACCGAAAACGTCATAGCCAACGTCGGCGGATCGATCGGCTGCGCGGTAAGAGGCACCGTCACCTCGGGGGCGCAGAGCGTGTTGGAAACCGTGGCATTGCCCAGGCCCGCGAGGGCCACAATGTCGCCCGCCTCGGCCTGCTCCAGCGTGACGCGCTCCAGCCCGCGAAAGGCCAAAATCTTGGTCACGCGGCCTTGTTCGACCAGCTTGCCCTCCAGGTCGAGCGCCTTGATGGGCATCCCGGCGCGGACAACGCCCGATTCGATGCGGCCCGTCAAAAGCCGTCCCACGTAAGGATCGGCCTCCAGGATCGTGGCGCGCAGGCTGAACGGGGCGTCAACGTTCACCCGTGGAGCGGGCACATGGCGCACAATCAGTTCAAACAGGGGCGTGAGGTTGTGGCCAGGAGTCTCGGGTTTGAGACTCGCCCATCCCTGCCGTCCCGAGGCGAACAACGTCGGAAAATCAAGTTGGTCTTCGGTCGCGTCGAGCGCCGCGAACAGGTCGAACACTTCGTCATGCACGGCGTGCGCCCGCGCGTCGGGCCGGTCCACTTTGTTGATCACGACAATGGGGCGAAGACCCAAAGCCAGCGCCTTGGCGACCACGAACTTTGTCTGAGGCAAAGGACCCTCGGCGGCGTCCACCAACAGCACGGCACCGTCCACCATGCTCAGAATACGCTCCACCTCGCCGCCAAAATCCGCGTGGCCAGGGGTGTCCACGATGTTGATGCGCGTGTCGTCCCACAGGATTGATGTGCATTTCGCGAGGATGGTGATGCCGCGCTCCCTCTCCAGCGCGTTGCTGTCCATGGCCCGCTCAGCCACGTGCTGATTGTCGCGGAACGTTCCCGCTTGCCGAAGAAGCGCATCCACGAGCGTGGTCTTGCCGTGGTCAACGTGGGCGATGATGGCGACATTACGAAGGGTCATGAGAACAGCTTGCCTTCTACCAAAGTTTCCGAATCGGCCCGCGCGGGCCGAGGGCCTCCGACGTTCCCGGTTCGGTTTTCGTCAAGGAGGGGGTCTAGCGGACCCAATACCCCGCCAAGCCTGACGTTAGAGCCCATAGCCCCAGCAACGTCAAGGCCACCGCCGTTGCACGGTTGATCATCCGCACACGGCTGTCGGTGAAATGGTGGCGGACCAGGGTGATTCCTCCACTGAGGATCACCCACCAAAGGAAGGAACCCACAAAAACGCCCGCCACAAGGTTTCCGGCCTCCAGGGGGGTTCGCAGCCCTCCAAGCGTGGCGACCAGAGCCAAGGTTCCGACCAGCGTGGCGGGGTTGGTCAGCGTCAGGATGAAACTTCCCCCCACCGCACGGACAAGGCGCACGGCGGTGCGAACGCCCCCGCGCCCCTCCGCCGGGTCCGATTCACCCCCCCCGCCGTTTTCGAGGGGACCGGGTTCAGGCGGGAGCGCGGTGCGCCACGCCCGCCAAGCAACCACAAACAAAATCCCGCCGCCAAGGATGTGCAACGTGGCCCGGTAGTGGTTGAGCCAGACGATGACGGTCGCGACCCCAAACGCGGCAACGGCGCTGAAAACGAGATCGGCGAACGCAGCCCCGAGGCCCGTGGCGAGGCCAAACCCCATTCCTTGGCGAAGAGTCCGGTGGATGCAGAGCAAGCCAACCGGTCCCACCGGCGCGGCGAGCATGAGTCCCAAAAGCAGACCACGGGAGAGAACGCTGAACTCTTCGACCACCGCTCACACTCTCCGCTCACAAGCGCCACGCCCTGTGCCTGCGCTTATGCCTGATTCGCCTCTTTTCACGCAACCCAGGTGCGGGGGATGGCACGGCCCACAGCGACCTTTTTTCAGCCACGTCCCCACCGTCGTCCATCGCGAGGCCCCCGAAGGGGGCGCGGCAATCCATCTCCGGCTCTTTCCATGAGCCCGAAAGGGTGTGAGCTGGATCGCTTCACTCCGTTCGCGATGACGACGGAGGGTCTGGGCATGACAGAGGGTGCGGTTTTTGTCCCGCCCTTTTCCCCTCTCGTCATCCCGGCGAAGGCCGGGATCCGGAGCCGTTTTCCTGGGACGGCTGAACCCTGGACCCCGGCTTGCGTTCGGGGTGACGGTCCTTTTTGAGACTCCGTCACAGCTCTTTCCACCCGCTCGGGGTCCCGGCCTTCGCCGGGACGACGAGGCAGCGATGCGAGAGAATCCAGGCCCTGCCGCTGAACAAAAGCCCGGACGTTGGCTAACTGTTTGGTCCCAATAAGTAGTGGTATAAGATGGGTCCCACTTGAACGGGAGAGACTATGGGACAGGTACTGCACAAACGCGCCACGACGACGCAGCGTATCCGAGCTGATATACAGCAATCTCAAGAAAAAGTCACAGTGCTAGCGGATCGTCTTGGGGTTAACCCCAAGAC
>CAIPYM010000038.1 GCA_903869345.1 uncultured Pseudomonadota bacterium | reverse complement strand
TGATGGCTTATAACTTCCAGCGCGAGCTTAAGGCCTTGAAGTTCCTCTCACCCTATGAGAAAATCCTCTCAGAGTGGCGAGATCACCCACACCTTTTTCACTCAAACCCTCTCCACTACTTATTGGGACCAAACACCTACCCACCTGGAAGTGGTGGAGTATCCCCCGGTGAGATAGATTCAGTGAGGTCTGGAATCTGTAATCCGAATGGTTATTCTTGCACCACGATAGACCCCCCTGCACGCCCAGCCTCCCGAGGGGGGAAAGGACGGCATCTGACACTCCCTGCTAGAGGATCGTTGCCTGACGATGATCCCTCTGCAGAAGGAATCGTTGCGAGTCCTCCTTCCCCCCCCGTAGGCACGAGAGGCCGTGTCAGTCACTCTGGCCCTGGACACATCTGCATCAACAACTTTTGCATCGGCGACTAGCCACGTTGACACGCTGCCCAGGCTCTTTCACAAAGGGACGGTGAGGTCTCCTCACGCGCGAGGGGGCGCTTGGCAGTCTGGCCTTGCGCGTTCCCGGCTTTCGTTCCCAGGGGTTTTTGCCATGCCCACTCTCCGTTTTCCCTTTGCGCTCGTTACCGCCGAGCGGCCCCTGTTTCAGGGGGATGTCACGCTTGTGAACGTGCCGGGCGAGCGTGGGGACTACGGCGTCTTGGCGGGCCACGCGCCAATGGCCACAACGCTCCGCGCTGGAATCCTGGACGTGTTTGTTCAGGATGAATCCGCTCCGCCCGAACGCTTTTTTGTTGCGGGCGGGTTCGGCCATGTGACGGACAATGGTTTCACCGTCTTGGCCGAAGGTGCCGTTTCCCTGAAGGATCTGGATCGCACGCAGGTGGACCGTGACCTTGCGGCCGTCCGCGAGGCGCTGGCCGCCGCGACGATTCTCCCCGTTGAAAAAGCCACTCTCGAATCCCGTCGCGCCCTTCTGGAGGCGCAACGTCAGGCCGTGGGATAAACGGCCTCGTCGCTCGCACACAGCCCGTGGAGTTTTAACGTTATGACCGCCCTGACCCCTGCCGAAATTGCCAAAATCGCCCACCTCGCGCGGCTGGACGTTCCCGCCCACGAGCAAGCGCAGGTCGCGGGGGAAGTCACCCGGATCCTCACGTGGATCGAACAGTTGAACGAGGTGGACGTCAGCTATGTCGCGCCGCTCGCGAATCCTCATGACTTGCCTTTGCGCTTGCGTGAGGACCGCGTAACCGAGAATGGTGATGTCCGTGCCATTCTGTCCAACGCCCCCGAACAAGCCGCCGACTTTTTCAGCGTCCCCCGTGCGGTGGAGTGATCGTCCTTTCAGCGGCGTCGATTCGTGTGAACTTTGGGATGAGCCAGACGGGGGTGCATTCCCGTTGAGTCCCTTTCAACCTTTGAGCCACCCTCATGGTCCGCCGGATTGCCGTGAAGCTGACCCCCAAGGCTGCCGCTGACCGCGTGGGGGCAACCCGCACGTTGCCGAACGGCGAGGAGGTGTTGGTGGTCTCGGTGACCGCCGCGCCGGACAAGGGCAAAGCGAACGAGGCTCTTTTGCGGCTTCTAGCCAAACACTGGGGATGCCCGGTCTCGTGCCTGAAAATTGTGCGCGGACTCACGAGTCGTAACAAGGTGATTGCGGTGGAATTCCCTCTCCCCTGAGGGGGAAGGTTGGGAGGGTGCCGCGAGGCGGAGCCGAGTGCGAATAAAAAGGCCTGTTTTTGGAGAGTTCCAAGCCCCTTCACCCTCTCCCTCGGGGGGAGAGGGAACACCGTCGCGTCTCGCACAACCGTTGGGTGCGCAAATCCAGGGTCATTTTATCTGAGTCGAGCTATATTATGCACGCGGGGGTTTAAGAATCCGGACGAGGCGAGTCAGCGCCCAACGGGCCCCAAGAAGAAACAGAAAAAGCCCCAACGCGGCTAGGGTGAGGGTGTGAACGCGCTCCCCGACGGCTTCCTCTCGGTGAGGACCGAGGTGCTCCAGAACGTCCCCGAACGCGTACCCCACCGCGCAAAACGCCGCCGCCCACAGAAACCCGGCGATCACGTTGAGAACCGTAAAGCGCTTCCACCCCAGATGACTCAAGCCGACCGCAAAGCCGCTGATGTTCCGTAGGCCGTAGAGGAATCGGTACGACAAAATAAATCCCGTGGCATGGTGCTCCAGCCACGCAAGCGCCTTGTCAATCCGTGGTTTAGCGCGTGGGAACCAGCCTAAAAGCCTTACTCCTTGCGTCCGTCCCAGCCAGAAAAAGACTTGGTCGCCACACACGCTGCCCAGCCACGCTGCCGCGAACAACGCCTCGATGTTCAAAAGACCGCGCTGCGCGGCCCAGGCAGCGAACAGAACAAACGTTTCACCCTCCAGCGCCGTCCACACGAACGTGAGCAGGTAAAACCACAGGCCGTAGTGGTGGATGAGGTCAGGAACCGATGACACGACGTGGCGTCTCCCTTCGGGGCACAGAGGACAACGAGAAAAGCCCCGTTGTCCCTAACGGTGATCAGCGGTGGTGAAGCTCGGGTGCCGACGCAACAACGGACGGCAAAAGATCGGGCTCGGCGGGAGAAACAGTGGTCATCGTCACATCCAACAAGGGCGCGAGGTCGCCGAGATCAAAGTTCAAATCCGTCACGGCGCGCAAGTCGGCCGGAATCGCGCGAAGATCGTGCAACAACGTCTCCAGCGCTAACCCCAGGTCTCCGGAGACGCCGTGCTGCAACAGCGCCGCAATGTTGAGATGCAGGACCGCGAGTGTATCCTCAAACGCTTCGATGTGCCGCAGACCATCATCATCGTCCGCCGACACGCCCGCCGCAAACAGCAGTCCCATCATCAGACCCGCCGCTCGCAACGCGCGCAAGAGCCTCTTTTGCGCCAGCAACAGTAACGTGAACGCCTTGGTGTTGTTGAGCTCCAGCTCCTCGCGCGGGATCAAGGCCAACACGGCCCCGATCATGCGCAAGCGACGCATCAGGAGGTCACTCGCCAACGTCCGATGCCGACGTTCCAGCCCGTAAAGCGTGATGAGCGAATCGCCCGTCTGCTCGTTGATCAGAATGAGACGTTCACACGCGGCTTGCAGCACTTGGGCCGAGCCATAGACCTTGTGTTCGGGCGTGCTGGCCGTTGGGTCAATGACAATGCGCCCCGCCGCCTCCACGGGCGTGGAGAGCAGCTCGTTCAACATTTCCCGCGCCAAGCCTGAGCTCACGGAAATGGACACCAGGTCCCACTTTTCGGTTCGGGCGTAATGGTCCACAAGATTTTGCGTGTGTTCCACGAGCTCCACCGCTTGCTCGGGAAAGGCCAGAGGGATGCGCTGTGCCAGCTCCCGTTTCACGTGGTCGGGGGTGCCAAACGACTCGACATAAAGGGGGAAAAAGGGAACGGCGTTCACGTGCGTCTCCGGGAAGGGGAACCTTCCGGGCGAGTATACGGATTCGCGCTTTTGCGGAGAAGCCACCGGATCGGCACCCCCGGCAAACCAAACTTAGCGCGAAGGCGCCCCGTGAGAAATCGCATATAACTTTCAGGCAGTTCCACGGGTTTGTTCACCCAGAGCGCAAACGTCGGAGGACGCGCCTTGACCTGGGTTGCGTACCGAAGCTTGATCCGGCGACCTTCGGTGAGGGGAGGCGGATTTTCGTTCTCCACATCCTCCAACCAACGGTTGAGCGCCCCCGTCGAGACCCGCAGGTTCCAGACCGTAAACGCCCGCATGACGGCGTCCATGAGGGTGTCACACCCCGACCCCTTGAGGGCCGACAGAGTCACCAGCGGAACCCCTTCGGCTTGGGCAAGGGAGGCCACGATTTTCGCCTTCACAAGACGCAACGTCTCGGGCTTGCGGTCCGTCGCGTCCCACTTGTTGAGTGCGATGACAAGTGCTCGGCCTTCCTTGATAACGTGTTGCGCGAGTGTGTAGTCCTGTTTGTCGAAAGGCGCTTGGGCGTCCATCACCAACACGACCACGTGCGCGAGGCGAATCGCACGAAGTGTTTCCTCCGCGCTCATCGTTTCCAGCTCACCGTCGCGTCGTGCCCGGCGGCGAAGACCCGCCGTGTCAATCAGGCGAAAAGTTTGCTGATGGTAGGTCCACACCGTTGCAATGGATTCGCGCGTGAGCCCGGCTTCAGGTCCTGTCAGCACGCGTTCTTGTCCCAAGAGTCGATTCACAAGCGTGGATTTTCCCGCGTTCGGCCGCCCGATCAGCGCAAGGTTTAGCGCCTTGGGCACATCGACGTCCTCGGACTCATCCTCCCGCCCCGAATCGTCCTCGAAGGCTTCGACGTCTTCCCCCGCCTCCGACGGCTCCGTTTTGGCGGCCGCGCGGACGTAAGGGCGCAAGGCGGCGGCAAGATCCGCGAGCCCCTCACCGTGCAGCGCCGAGATGGGCAGAACATCGGGGAAACCCAGGGCTTCGGCCTCGTGGTAGCCCGGAGGCAACCGGGGGCTTTCGCATTTATTGACCAGCACAAGCGTCGGCTTGCCCAAGACGCGCACACGCCGCGCAACGGCCTTGTCATCGGGCCTCACGCCCGCGAGCCCGTCCACGATCACCAGCACAATGTCCGCCTGACGCAGCACGGCTTCCGTCTGCGCCGTCAGACGCGCGGCGAGGCTCCCCTGCGGCGCTTCATCCTCGAGCCCCGCGAGATCCAACACGCGAAACGACAGGTCCACCAAGTGACCCTTCCCCTCGCGCCAATCGCGCGTGACGCCGGGACGGTCATCCACCATCGCCATCGCCTTCCCAATCAGGCGATTGAAGAGCGTGGACTTGCCGACGTTAGGGCGGCCCGCCAGGGCAAGGGTGAGGGGCATTCGAATCTTCTCTTCCTTCGTCGCGGCCTTTCACCGAGGAGCGTCTTGCGCTTCCTCATGAACGTTGGCGCGAGGTCCACGATTCAAGCAGCAAAAGCGCGACGCCCATCACAATGGCGCTATCCGCGAGATTAAAAGCAAACCAGTGGTACGTGTTCATGTGCACATCCAGAAAATCAAAGACCGCGCCATGCCGGTAGCGGTCCACGGCATTTCCCGCCGCACCGCCCATCACCAAGCC
Organism: uncultured Pseudomonadota bacterium; assembly: GCA_903869345.1. Lineage (GTDB taxonomy): Bacteria > Pseudomonadota > Alphaproteobacteria > UBA9219 > UBA9219 > CAIPYM01. The sequence continues at coordinate 25,777 of CAIPYM010000038.1, read as the reverse complement.
AAGTCCCCACGCGGTCAGACGCGTCTGCGCCCGCCAAAGCCAGACAAACAAGAGGACCAACGCCACCCCTGCAACGCCGAGGAAAAATTCGGAAATCCAGGTTACATGACGATGATTAAAAAGTCCAAACGTCACGCCTTTATTCCAACTGAACACGAAATTGAGGAACGGAGTCACGGGCACGGGCCGGAACGGTGCGGGCGGCGCAAACACAAATTTCTGAATCCCCAGCTTGGCCATCTGGTCGGCCAGAGCCGTCAGCGTTGCGAGGACCAGGCCAAAGGGGACAAAACGAGAGTGCATCAAGGCCCCTCCCTTCTTTCTCAAGACGTTGTTTTGACGCGACACGCGACCCGTATTAGTCTAACCGCCTCGGACGCAAGGGAGGACACAGAGATGGTTGGAACCGCCGTGACTCGCGTGCATCTCGCAGAAGCCGTCTATCAGGAAATAGGGCTTTCGCGCAATGAAGCCGCGAAAATTGTTGATACGCTGTTGGACGAAATTGTGACGGGGCTTGTCCAGGAAGGGCTTGTGAAACTGTCCTCCTTCGGTACGTTTGAGGTGCGCCGCAAAAACAAGCGCGTGGGTCGCAACCCCAAGACCGGCCAAGAAGTGCCGATTGAGGCACGCCGTGCGATTGTCTTCCGCGCGAGCCACATCTTGAAAGAGTCCATCAACAGCGCCCTATCGGGACGCGAGGCGTCTGGCAACGACGACGCCGAGGACAGCGACGCATGACGTCCGAGGACGCCTTCCCAACGCCCGTCCCCTTGGACGTCCTGGACGAAGAGCTCTCCTCCCGCGCCGAGGAGGACATCAACCCCAAGGCTCCGGGGGCTCTGCGGACCATCCGGGAAGTCGCTGACGCTTTGGGGATTCCGCCGCATGTCCTTCGGTTTTGGGAAAGCAAATTTCCCGAAATCAAACCCCGCAAAGGGGCTGGTGGACGGCGCTATTACCGCCCGCAAGACGTCGCCTTTCTCGCCGACCTGCAGGACCTGCTTCACAACAAAGGCATGACCATTCGGGGAGCGCACAAGCTCCTCCGTCAACACCGGGTTAGCACACCGGCAACCGTCGGAAGTGCGACGGCTGAATCCTCGTCGGCCGTTCCCTTTTCCTTACCTACAGGTGGCGAGGAGGGGGCTGAAGCCTGGGCAACGACCGACGACATCCACGGGAGTCCAGGGACGAGAGATTCCCACGAGGCCACAACGTTACCGGGTCTTGTGTTGCCGCTTCCCACCCTTGATGTCACCCGTTTGCCGTCCGGGGAACTGTCTTCCGCCAAACGTCACGAGCTTGAAGCTGTCCTGTCCGAGCTGAAATCCCTGCGCGCTCTTTTGCACAAGAGTGGGGTCTGACCCGCGCATGAGAAACGTTCTACGGTTCCTGATGAATCAGCCTCTTCTGAGACAGTTTTTTCTGTTCGGGATTGTCGGCACGCTCGGTTTTGGTGTGGACACAGGCGTTCTCTATGCCGCCCGCTGGGGGCTCGGCTGCGACCCCTACACAGGCCGCGCCCTTTCGTTTCTAGCAGCGGTGACGTTTACGTGGTTTTGCAACCGCGTGGTCACGTTTCGCGGCCACGCAAGCGGACAAGGACTTTGGGCGCAATGGGTCCGGTTCGCCCTGGTCAACAGCGCCGGATTCGCCGTGAACTATGGCGCTTACGCCGCCTTGGTCGCCACCCTTCCCTGGGTTGCTCAGCACCTTGTGGTGGGGGTCGCCGCTGGCTCCCTCGCCGGGATGTTCGTTAACTTCTTCGCCTCCCGGCATTTTGTGTTCGGGACCCAACTCACGCCGCAGAGTTCATCAGGAGGAGGAGGCGCTTAGATCGGACGCTCCATGCGGATCTCTCTTCCTCAACGGTTTTCCCGCGCCGCCGCGACGTACGAGACGGCGGCTCGGCTGCCTCGCGCAACGGCCAAGCGGCTGATGACCTTGGTGACGCCACGTCTTCACACGCCGCCGCGTGTCGCGCTTGATGTTGGCTGCGGGACGGGGTTTTTGGCCGATGAAATCGCCCAACGGTGGCCCCGCGCGGTTTGCATGGCGCTAGATCCGGCCGAGGCCATGACGCGTGAGGCTTTACGTCTTCGCCCCTGGGTTCTTCCCGTTGTGGGCGACGGTGCGGTTTTGCCCGTGCGTCCGGCTAGCGTGGACGTTGTGCTCTCAAACCTTGTTTTGCACTGGCTGAATGAGCCCGAAAAGGCCGTGGCTCAGTGGCGGACCTGCCTCACACCGGGAGGCCTTTTGGCCGTTGCGCTTTTGGTTGCGGGCAGTTTTCGGGAGTGGGCGGAGACGTGTGAGCGGGCGGGCGTGTCGGATTCTTTGTGGCCGACGCCGTCCCTCGCGACGTTCGCATCCTTTGACGAAAAATCCGTGAAGGGAGCTTCGAGGGTGCTTGAAGACCGCATCGTGGTCTACCCTTCGGCGAGGACGTTTCTTGCGAGCCTCCGCGACATCGGGGCCGATTCACCTCGCCCAGGACAGCCCCCCCTTCATGCCGGAGTTTTGCGCCGGATTCTCCGCGTTGCCCCCCGGCCTTTTCCTGTGACGCACCGAGTCCTCTACCTGGTCCTTCCCGCCGAGGGCGAGACGGTCCAAAACCAATCGATCCTCCTCGACCGACCTTTTCGGAAAACGCTCTAAGAACCGTTTTGCCCGATCTGAACAATCTTATCCGCAAGCAGTTGCGTAAAGCCCTTCAGCGTTGACAGCATGAAGGGCAACAGCAGAATCGTCACGACGAAAATAGCGAGCATTTTGGGCACAAACGTCAGCGTAACTTCTTGAATCTGCGTGACGGCTTGGAACAACGAGACGACAACGCCGACCACCAAGCCGACCAAGAGAATGGGGCCCGAGATGCGCAGCATCACCATGATGGCCTCGCGGCACATCTCAATGATCTCGGTTTCGTTCATGCGGGCCGATCCTGTTTTTTACATGACATAGAAGAAGCTGATGCTCGTGCAGCCGGGGGAAGCGGCGATAACGTCCGTCAACGTGAGGTTTGTGACGTCTGTCCACGCCGCACTCGTGCCCGTGCCCGCGCCTAGAAACACATTCGTAGGATCGCCGCCCTGCGCTCTGGTTTCGTTAGGTGGCAGAGCAGTAGGCACGGGGGGGGCAGGGGGTGTCCCCGCGAATGCACTCCCCACGTTGGGGCCTAGGAAGGAGTTCGATGCGACCAATCCGATGCATATCTCCGGCTGAAGGCCCGTCAGGGTGATGTTGAACGCTCGAAGGGGCCGACTGGGGAACGTGATCGTCAGGCTGCCACTCGTGAGATCCGTGCTCCAGGGATGCAAGACGGGGGCGATGGTTGGGGTGGCTGCGGGATTTTGGTTCGCGTAAGTCCCCCGTGTTGCGTCGGCGGCCTCACGAATCTGGTCCACGGCGCGATTCAAAAGGTTTTGTCGTTGCACGGCGGCGGTCTGCGTCCAGATGGCACCAAGGACGATCCCGACCAGGACCATGACGATGGCGGACTCGGCTAACGTGAACGCCCGCGATGCCCCATGACAACGGGCGATCGTGCGGGTCGCAGAGCAGGAGAGATGTTTGCCCATGATCATACCACCATCCCCAAAGCCTTAAGGTGCATCAGAATGGCGTCGGACGTTTCCGGCAACCCGCTGCGTGCGAGGGCTCCAACCCGCGCGTCGAGTATGGCAAAGGCTTTGCGAAATTTCCACTCCCGCACATCGTTGCGCGAGGCGGACAGGGGATCATCCACGGTCCAGTGAACGCGTACAGGGTTGCCGGGCCACGACGGTGGGCAGGTGTGCCGGGCTTCCTCCGACAGCGTGATGATGACGGACACAGGAATGATGAGGGAGGCATCCAGAAACTCCTCCCATCCTTTGGTGTGCAGGCCCAGGGTTGGGATTCCCGATTCTTTCAAAAGGGCGAGGGTCTGTGGGCACGGCGCCTCCAGCGGAGCGGTGCCCGCGCTTCGAGCCCGGAGGCTGTCACTGGCTCGTGCGTTGAGCAAAGCCTCGGCCATGAGGCTCCGCGCGGCGTTGCCGGTCGAAAGAAAGAGGACCAAGAGGGGCAAAGAATTCATGAAAGCGACGGGCACCGTTGGAAGACGAGAGACTTAATCCGCACGGGAGGCGAGAGAATCGAGATGGACGAGCAGGGTGTGCAAGAAGGTCCCCAAGGCTTACGCGCGGACGCGTGAACGGGCAACGCCTTGATCGCTCTTTTTGAGCTTTTAAGCCGACTCGCCTTGTGCTTCGTATTTTGCGAGTTCCACGCGGGCGCGCAAATCCACCTCGTCCAGAATTTCCTCAAGATGCGGGTCCACAACGTGATCGCGCTCGAGCTCGACGGCATCGGCCACGCGCTGAAGTTCTCCGCGCGTCAGGGTGCCGAACGCCAAGCCGCGCCGAATATCCTCGAGCCTGTCCAAAATGGTCCGTGCGCGGGCTTTTCCACGCGACGCGCGAGCGGTTGCATCGTCCACTTCTTGCAGGCCAAAGAGCCCCGCGACGGAATCCACCGCTTGTGTCGCTTGGGTGAAGGAACTTTCTTCGGTTTCCGCTAACTGTTGGGCAAAACTGGGACCGTTACCCATGGACGAAGAGGAGGCGCGGGCCGTTCGCCGTGGGGCGGAGGCACGGGCCAGGGGGGAGGGGCCGTTGATGGTGCCAATCATCGGGATGTCCTCCTTTCTTTTTCCTTGTCGGATCTTGAAAGCCGCGTGGCAGACCTCCACACCCCGCTTCCAGACAGGAGCAAAGTCTAGGGCAAAGAGACCCACTCAACAAGGGAAGGGCGTTTCGGGACAATAGCTCTCAAGCCTAGCCCACCAGCGCCATGGCGCGGGCAGTGTCGGCCATGCGGTTCGAGAATCCCCATTCGTTGTCGTACCACGAGAGGATTCGCACGAACGTGCCGTCAATGACGCGCGTTTCGTTCAGCGCGAAGATGGACGAGCGGGCATCGTGATTGAAATCCGTGGACACCAACGGCTCGTCGTACGTCCCGAGAACGCCTTTGAGAGGGCCCGCTTCGGCCGCGCGAATGGCGGTATTGATCGCTTCGATGGTCGTGGGACGGCTTGCGACGAACTTGAAATCCACGACCGAGACGTTGGGGGTCGGTACGCGAATGGCCGTTCCGTCCAACTTCCCCTTAAGCGCAGGCAAGACCTTGCCGACGGCCTTCGCAGCTCCGGTTGAGGTCGGGATCATGTTCAGAGCCGCGGCGCGGGCGCGGTGCAGGTCTTTGTGGACCGAGTCCACAAGCCGTTGGTCACCAGTGTACCCGTGAATGGTTGTCATAAAGCCGTGCTCGATCCCCACGGCGTTGTGGAGGACAAAGGCGACAGGCGCAAGGCAATTGGTCGTACACGAGGCGTTCGAGACCACGCGGTGCTCGGCTTTGAGGGCGGTGTGATTCACCCCGTACACAACGGTGATGTCCTCATCCGTGGCGGGCGCGGAAATCAAAACTTTTTTGGCCCCGGCGGTCAGGTGCTTGGCCGCATCGTCGCGTTTGGTGAACCGCCCGGAACACTCCAAAGCAACATCAATGCCCATGTCCTTCCAGGGCAACCGAGACGGGTCGGCTTCTTGGACAACGCGCAAGGTCTTCCCGTTCACGACCAGGTCCGTGCCTTGAACGTCCACGGTTCCGCCAAAACGTCCGTGCACACTGTCGTAGCGCAAGAGGTGCGCGTTGGTCGCGGCGTCCGCGAGATCATTGATGGCGAGAATTTCCACGTCGTTTCGGCCCGATTCCACGAGCGCCCGAAAGACAAGGCGTCCGATGCGTCCGAATCCGTTGATGGCGACACGCGTGGGGGTCATGGGAGTCTCCGTGAGGAAAGCGAACGGTTGTGTTCGCGACATTGGAACGTGATCGGTCGCGTACTATGCTGGAGGTGCTTTAGCAAGGCTTGCAAGGAAGGATTTTCCCCGCGATGATCACCCCCCCCTCCGCTGAGGGTCCCCCTCGTCCGCTGATTCCCCCGCGCGCTCCGTGCCTGCCGATTCCCGACGTTCAGCGAATCGTGGCCGTCGCAAGCGGCAAGGGGGGCGTCGGGAAGTCCACGGTCGCGGTCAATCTTGCGGCGGCACTTGCGGCAACGGGCCGGGCGGTTGGTGTGTTGGACGCCGATGTTTACGGTCCTTCGGTGCCGTGCCTTTTGGGACTGAAAGGGCCACCGAAGCTGGAGGGCGAAGGGGCCGATGCGCGGATGATTCCCCTGGAGCGGTACGACCTCCGGGTGATGTCCATGGGGTTTCTTGTGAAAGCCGAGGACGCTTTGATTTGGCGCGGGCCCCGGTTGCACGCGGCGCTTTTGCAGATGCTCCGCCGGGTTGCGTGGGGCGCACTCGATGTCCTGATTCTGGACATGCCGCCTGGAACGGGCGACGTGGCTCTGACGCTTACACAGGCCGTGCCCGTGACAGGGGCGGTGATTGTGTCCACCCCCCAAGACGTCGCGCTTCAGGATGCTCGCCGGGCGGTGGCGATGTTCAGGCGCATGAGCGTGCCGGTTGTCGGGCTTGTCGAAAACATGAGCGCGTTCGTTTGCCCCCATTGCGGGGGCCTCAGTACACCGTTTGGTCAAGGCGGCGCGAGGGTTGAAGCGGAGCGGTTGGGGGTTCCCTTTTGGGGGGCTGTCCCGCTGGAGGCGGGCGTTCGGGCGGCGTCTGACGCGGGGATTCCGGCGGTTCTTGAATCGCCCTCTGGCGCGGCGGCCGAGGCCTTTCGGGGGATTGCCCAGCAGCTTGAGGCGGTGTGGGACCACGTACCGGAAAACCGTTAACCCGAACGTGACAAGGCCGCGTTAGGCCATCTGTCCCTGTTCATCGAACGTCGGGTCGGAAGAGGCGGGTTGGTTGATAAAGAGCTCAGAGGCGGCATGACCTTTCAGCGGGATGTCGGCCGTCGAGTCACTGGGGGTTGGGTGCTGATCCTGCGCGTACAAGACTGCCCTGGAAGCCTGGTCATAGGCGGATTGGATAAACACGCGCAGACGTACGCGCAGGGCGATGCGGTCCTGAACGGGTTTGGGCAGATCGTTGAGCTGCAGGACGTGGCGACGCAAGAGCGCCATCACCACGTCCTCAATGGCCCGTGACATATCGGTGTCGGTCTGGCGCAGTTCCAGAAAAGCGTCCTCGATCTCTTTGGGGTCCTGGTGCCGCGCTTTGAGAAACGCCACAAGCTCAGGGGCGTTGTAGGGCACCGACTGGCCCCCCATGATGGGGCGCGCACTGGCACGGGTGATTTGACCCTTGGAATCACGGAGAACGTAAGGCATGACGCACAACCCCCCCCAAATTTAGGGACTTTAAACACCTGCATTATGCACGAAAGAAGTTACTAATCCATTAAACAAATAACATACTTGTGTATTATTAAATGGGTAACTTCTTTTCGCTTGATGAAAAAAGTTGTGGATAACTAAAACACCTGTGTCCTGTTGGAAGGAGGGTTTTTCTGTTGGCACCGTTCGGCAAGGAAAAAACTTCCCTACGGATCAAAGCGTTAACGACTCTTTAACCCGTGGGCCTGGCCCTTCTGATGCTCAACGCGTCGGGGGTAGCCCAGGGCCAATTTATTTGGTAGGAGGGAGATGTTCTGCCCACAACATCTTGTGGGTCTGTTGTGCCTTTAAGAAATCGTAACGGCCCTTTCCGGGCCCGTCTTGGAAGGCTGTCTCTCGCTTTCCGGACGAAGATAAACGACCCAAGGAGCCCCACGATGACGTGGACCGATCACCAAATTCAGACCCTGAAGTCCCTCTGGGGACACGGGACAAGTGCCAGCGCTATTGCTAAGGCGTTAGGGGGGGGGCTCACACGCAATGCGATCATTGGCAAAGCGCATCGTTTGAAGTTGCTCGTTCCTTTCAAAAAGGGAACCGGGCGACCTCAGGACGCGAAGGCGATAAAGGGCGAGGCCTCGGGCGGTAAAACGGTTTCCCAGGGGGGCGAGAGCCGGAAAAAGATTTTTCCGGCGCTGGGGGGAGCCCTCAAGTCGCATGCGTTTCCGGCCTCATTTTCGGGCAAAAGTGGCATGGCCAAGCGTTCCTCGCTAAGGGCGGTGTCCGGGGCTGAGAAGGAGGGGCCGGGTGATTCCTCATCCGCGTCGCGCGGGGATCGGGCGGCGCTCTTTCTGGTTTCCCGCCCGGCCTCGGGCAACGGGATTCCCGCAGCCAAATTGGGGGAGCGAAACTGCCGTTGGCCCATCGGGGATCCTCTGGATCCTGCCTTTCATTTCTGTGGCTGCTCCGTTCACGAGGGGCTTCCCTATTGCACCGAACACGCCCGCATTGCCTACCAGACGGCCAGTCGTCGCCTGCGCATGGGGGAGATTGCGGATTCGGAAGAGATTGACGAGGTGTCTCTGCCGTCCCTGGAGACGGCAACGCCTGCAGTTGCGGGAGCACGGGGCGCGTGACGCGAAAATGCACGGGAGCCCTGTTGGGGGTCCTCGGCCTCATGGTGGTGGGGGTTGCCTCGGCGAAGGCCGACTCGTCGCCTTCGGTCCTTTTTTCCCCCCAGGACGTGCAGGGACAAGAGGCCGAGGTTCGTGCCGCGCCCCTACCGCCGCTACCGAACGAGCCGGGGTGTTTGACTCTGGACGCGCTTCTTTTCAACAACCCCAGGGACTGGACGCTTTGGATCAACGGGGAACGCTGGACGCCTGCAAAGAACCGCGTCCAAGCGGACGTTCAGGTTTTGGACGTTCATCCCGACGCTGCGCATGTGCGGCTGATGGTGCCAGAGGTGGGGGAGCGTACCGTGTGGCTGACGCCCGGCGAGACCTACCATCCGTTGTTGGATCGCGTCACGCGGGGTCGTGGCGGGGCCTCGGAGTGAACGTCCCGCCGTCGGGCCGTTGTCCAGCAATTGTGAACGACCACCGGCTAAAGTCGGTGGCTGCATCACACCCTCCGGTTAAAGACCGGACATATCGTCTGCTACCGACACTGTCCCTGGGGACTCTTGCGCGGAACGGGCCTTGCGATCAAACTCGCGGCTTCATGCAACCCGAGGGTTCCGCGAGTCCATGAAAAAGCCTTCCTCTGCTCCCCTGATGTTCACGTTGGTTGCGCCGTTTGTGGTCCTGATGATTGCGGGAGGCATCTGGATGGCCCTGCAGTCGACGCGGGAAAACTACCGTCTCGCCCGAGGAGCCCAGCAGATTTTTGAGATTGTTGCGACGGCGAGGGGGCTGGAGGGCAGCCTGTCCCAGCAGAGCGATGACGAGGCCTTGCGCGTCCTGTTTGAGCGTCTACCTTTTTCGAGCGGGCTGCAGGGATCTCGTCGGGGTGACTCGTGGGGCTTGCCCAATCCATGGGGGAGCGGCGTGATGGACGTGCGTGTGCAAGCTTGGCGTTCGCTCTTGACGCTTGCGATGCCGCTTTCTGTGCCCGCGTGTCGCCGTCTGTTGGCTTTCCTGACGGAACGTGATGTGCGTGCGTTGGGGCTTGCCCGAATCGAAACACACGCCCTGGATTCAGGCGGCACGTCTTTCGAAGGGACGGAAGGGCGGCTGGTTTATGAAGAGCCACGTTCATCGGCAGGGCCTGTTATCCTCCGGGACGCGGCGATTATCGCGGGGTGTGGGACTGTCACTCCCACGTTGTTGGCGCTGACCTTCCGTTTGCGCTAGAGTGTCTTCAGGGCGGTTGAGGCAGCAGGCAGCGGAGGGACGCATGTACCTTTTTGTCTTCATCTTCACATTGATTGCGATCTTGGGCCTCTACACGGGGGCCTACAGTGTCCAAATGGCTCAGTTGGCAGCGCGCCAGAGGGGATTCGCGCAGATCATGGTGACATGGCATCAGGCGGCTTACAACTTGGCGCGCACCTCCCCCGCGTTGATTGCCGTGCAGCCTGGGCCAGCGGGGTGTTTTTTGACAGGGGGGAGCGTGGCTCCGCCGTTTGCGCACTCCACCGCCACTTTTCCCCCTCAGACGGTCGCCGGCATGTGCCCCACGCGGCTTTGGAGTGGAGGGGCGGGAGGATCGGGGCTTCCCCCTGGGTACATCACATCAAACTATACGTTTTACTCAACGTTGTACCGGCCGACGACGGGGGCGGTAGTAGGGCCGAGGTACCTGATCACGTACGTTCTCATGCCGACCAATCCAACGGCTTTCATCGCGCAACCTGCCGTCGGTTACACCCTCGGTGACCTTGAGCGGCAAATGGGGATGCTGCAAGTACCGACGGGATCCGTGGGTGTTGCGATAACAGGGGGCATCTTAAGAGTCATCAACCCTCCGGTTTCGGGTGCGGCCTCCTCTGTGACAGATCTTTCCTTGCCCGTCCCGTCGTCCGGGCTGGGGATTCCCCCAGGGTCTCTGGCGTTAGTCTCCTTCCTATGATAGAAACCGAGTCGGGATTTTCAATCTGAGAAAGGTCCTTGAAATGTCCGAGACCGTTTTTCGTTCAGCATCTTCACGGCGGGGTTTTACGCTCGTTGAACTGGCCATTGTGTTGGCGGTCGCGGCTCTGCTGTTTGCGGGCCTGTGGCGTTTGGCCTCCACCGGTAGCACGACGATGCGGGACCAAGCGGCGGCGGACCAAGCGCGGGAATTAACGAACGCGGTGCAGGGGTACTTGGCGTCCCCGGACGGGCGGACGGTTATTACGGTTTTGCATGGTGCCGGATCCGGAACGGTAAGGACGCTGCCGTTGCCAGCGGTTGGCCAAAACACCAACAATAATGCGTGTCGTGCGTCGTTGTTGACAATTAGCGCCACTCTTCCGGCCCCGCTCACGTCGCATGTGGAGCTGCTTTCGTTCTGCAACTTCCTTTCCACGGGGTTTGACGCCGGCACGATGAATGCCTATGGGCAAACGTACAGTATTGCTATCCGGGACGAAGGCAACGGGAATGGTTCGTTTCTGATTGTCACCAGTGGAGGCACGTCGATCCCCGATTCATCCGGCGGACGAATCGCGAGCATGATCGGCAGCAGCGGTGGATTTGTTTACACCGGGATGGATGTGTGTAACACGGCGGCAGGTACGACCGTGATCAATCTTGCGGCGTGTGGTGCCTTTGGGTCGTGGGCTCAGAATATAGCAGACTATGCGTTTAGCGCCTCCAGCGGCCATGTTGCTGCACGTGTGTTTACCGCAGCGTCGGGTATGCTGGACGACATGGCTCTGTCGCGCCTCCTGCGGGGGAATCCGATGATGTCGGCTCCTGGGGGTGCAACGTGGGCCTATCCGGCTAACATGTCGAATTTTAATACCCTGCAGACGAACATGGCCCTCGCGATTCCGGCGTTTCACGGTGGTGGAACCGGAGCGGGAGCCTCCATCTTTCTTATGGGGAACATCATCCATGGGGGGAACGGCGTGGGGTCTCCAGGGACTGCGGGCCTTGTTGCGTTTGCAACAGCGGGGGGGGCGATCGACAACATTCAGCGTGCTATTGTGCAGTCGAATTTTTACAACGACCCCACTTTAGGGCCCATTTCCCGTGATACAACGTCGCCTTTTCAGGTTAATGGTTGCAAGAGCCTTTGGCGGGCGAATAATTATCTGGCCACTGACTTGAGCCTTCCTCATGCGGGGGTGACCGACGTATGTCCGTGGACTCTTTCGGTGGTAGGTGATGCTTCTTTCGATGGGTATTTGTGGGTCAATATGCTGAGGGCTTCCGATTTGATTTACAATCCACCTTCAGATGTTCGTCTCAAGAAAGACATTAAAACGTTGGAAGGGGCGCTCGGCAAGATTGATCAAATTCGGCCTGTGTCCTTCATCCGCAAGGCGCGGGGTTACACGGAATTGGGTGTGATTGCGCAGGAGCTTGAACCGATCTACCCGGAGCTGATTCATGACGACGGGGCTGGCTACAAGACCGTGGACTACACGAGTCTGATAGGTCCCGTCCTGGCCGCGATCAAGGAGCTTCATGCGCAAAATATCGCCTTGGAACACGATCTGAAGGTCCAGAAAGAGCGTGTGGAGGTTCTCGAAAAGAAGTTGGCCAAGAAGTCCTCACGTCCCTAAGGATGAAGGTACCTCAGCGCTTTTCCCCCGTTGTCCCTGTCTTCTTGCCTGCGAGGTGTGCGATGTCTCTTTTTACAAATCGGTCGGTTCGTCTGGTGCCCGTGATCCTTCTCGCCCTTGGTGTGTTCGGAGGAACGGCCATGGCGGAGGGGTTTGTGTTGGATACTGTCACATGCGGGCCAACAACGTTTTGCACCAAGACGAGCAAAGGTGGCTTGCGTCCGTCCGACATGGACGGCTTGGTGGCATTGGCCGATTCGTGTGTGATCCGGGCGTTTGGTGAAGCTCCTGGCATGAGTCATTTTGAACATGGCCGTGGGTTGGACGCTCAGGGATGTTTAACGACAAAGAGCCAGGGATCATCGTCCCAGGCGGCAGCAGGAGGTCACGGCGGCATGTCTTTTTTCGCGAAGTGCTGCGTGAAGGAAGTTGCTGGGGGAACGTGCCAGTTGGTATGCCAGAAAGTTGGTGCCCGATAAGAGCGTGTTCGTCGATTTCTGTCGTTTCTCCTGATGTCGGATGCGGGGATTCTGTTTGGCGGGTTGGTGAGCGTCTTGACAGCTGACATAAAAAGGCTTGTTTTAAGCCGCCGGGGACGGGACGTTTCGCGGCGATCATCCGGGATGTTTTCACGAGGTTGAGGTCAATGGCTCTTTCAAAGGCGCCTTCCGCAAAGGCGAAAGCGGCTCCGTCGAAGGCGAAAAACGTGTCTTCGTCCGACGAACACGGCCGGACTGTTGTTCCGCCGGGCTATAAACCACGCCAGACAGAGCCCTACATGGGCCCGGTGATGCTGGAATACTTTCGGCAAAAGCTTCTCAAGTGGCGGGCCGAGATTCTTCAGGAATCGGACGAAACGCTGCAGGAGCTTCAGGAAGAGGGCGGTCTTCAGGAGCCTGACATTGCCGATCGGGCGTCGGTTGAAACCGAAGTGGCGTTGGAACTCCGCGCCCGTGACCGGGAACGCAAGCTGATTGCCAAAATTGATGAAGCGTTGGAGCGTATTCGGACGGGCACTTACGGCTTCTGCGAAGAGACGGGAGAGCCCATCGGTATCAAACGCCTGGAGGCTCGCCCCGTCGCGACGTTGACGATTGACGCACAGGAGCGCCACGAGCGGCTTGAACGCACGCAGCGCGACGAGCGGGAATAGTCGAGGCGGTAGTTAGCGTCTTGTTCACCGTCACCCCGGCGGAAGCCGGGGCCTATGGTTCAGTCGTCCCGGACAAATGGCTCTGGATCCCGGCTTTCGCCGGGATGACGGTGGTGGAGACGGGGATGAGAAAAAGGTCCCGATCCATGCCGTTTCATACACCTTGTCCCCTTTTCCCCAAGGACACATCATGCTTGAAACGCCTGTTTCCGTTGTTGTTCTTCCCCACGCGGAGGGGTTGGGGCTCCCTGCGTACGCGACACCTCATGCGGCGGGGATGGACCTTGCAGCGGCCATCACCGACCCCCTGACGCTCGAACCGGGGGCAAGGGGGCTGGTCCCGACCGGGCTCATTCTTGCGCTCCCCGAGGGCACCGAGGCGCAGATTCGCGCCCGCTCGGGCCTTGCGCTGAAGCACGGTGTGACGCTTTTGAACGGCCTTGGGACCATTGACGCGGATTACAGGGGCGAGCTGAAGGTGTTGCTTGTGAACCTGGGGAGCGAACCCTTTACCGTGACACGGGGACTGCGCATCGCGCAGCTGGTTGTCGCCACGTATGCGCGTGTCACGTGGACGGTTGCAACCGACCTTTCCACAACTGAGCGCGGCGAGGGCGGATTTGGCTCGACGGGGCTTCAGGGGCGGCCTTAAATCGTTTCGATTGTGACTTTGATCGACGATGCTTGCCGCGAAGAGCCGATTTCGTTTCCCGCTTGTCGACGCTCCCGCGAGTGTTCTATAGAGAAACCTTCGCGTTTCGTGCGTTCCTGTGTTCATACCAAGGGGTTTTCATTCATGACCGAGATCACGGCTTCTCTTATCAAGGACCTGCGCGAGACGACCGGCGCGGGCATGATGGATTGCAAAAAAGCGCTGGTGGAAACAGCGGGGAACCTGGAAGAGGCCACCGTTTGGCTCCGTAAAAAGGGCCTGATGGCGGCTGGCAAGAAGGCGGGACGTGTGGCCGCCGAGGGCCTTGTGGGGGTGGCGGTGCAAGGGACGCGCGGGGCGGTGGTGGAAGTCAACGCCGAGACCGATTTTGTGGCCCGCAACGAGACGTTTCAAGGCTTTGTCACGGCGGCGACGGGTGCGGCGCTGGAGGGGGGCGTTGGAACGACTCCGGAATCCCTGGCGACGTTGCCGTACCCCGGAACCTCGGGGACGGTTCAGGAGGCGCTCACGGGGATGATCGCGACGATTGGTGAGAACATGGCGCTTCGCCGTGTGGAAGTCGTGAGCGTGGCTCAGGGTCTTGTTGTGCCGTACGTCCACAACGCGCTTGGCGCGAACCGGGGCAAGATTGGTGTCCTGGTGGCGCTGGAATCGGCGGCGGAATCCTCGCAACTTCAGGCCCTGGGCAAGCACCTCGCGATGCACATTGCGGCGACGCGGCCTGAGGCGCTCACGGTGGCTGACCTCAACCCCGCTACCGTGGCGCGGGAGCGCGACATTGCGACGGATCAGGCCAAGACCACGGGCAAGCCTGAGGCGATTATCGCCAAAATGGTCGAGGGCCGTCTGAAGAAGTTCTACGACGAATCCGTGTTGATGGAACAAATCTCGGCCCTGGATGGGGCAACACGTATCGCGGACGTTGTGGCGCAAGCCGCAAAAGACGCAGGCACGCCCATTCGTGTGACGCGTTTCGTGCGCTACCAAGTGGGCGAGGGAATTGAAAAAACCCAAGGCCCGGATTTTGCCACCGAGGTCGCGTCCCTGGCGCGGTAGGGGAGGGACTCAAGCACCCGTAAAAGGAGTCGTCATTGCGAGAAAGCGAAGGCCCGAAGGGCCGGAGCCGACGAAGCAATCCAGGGCCACGCGCCCGGTCCTCTGGATCGCCACGCCCCCTTCGGGGGCTCGCGATGACGGGCAAAAGGACGTGGACGGGGACGTGAGGGGAAGGACCACGAACGATGCTCACCGCGCGGCTTCTCGGACCTAACGATGTTGAAGCGTTTGATTGCTTCCTCGCGCCGCATACGCCGTTTGTTCATCACATGCGCTCGAACCTTCGACGAGGGGGGCCTGTTTTTCAGGGGCAACCCTATCAAGCCGAATATTGGATCGCCGAACGTGATGGCGCGATTGTCGGAGCCTTGGCGCACACCTGGGTGGAAGGCGTCTTGTGTTTTTTCCAAGACCTGGAGGCCGTCGAACCCTTGGCGCGTCTCTTCAAAGAAACGCGGCGCAATGTGCCGCGAACGTTCAGCGAATTCATCGGCCCTGCGCGGGATACACAAGCCTTGGTCGAAGCGCTCGGGCTGAAGTCGGACGATTTTCGCCCGTGGGGGGGTAGCGAGGGACTTTTCACGCTGGACCTTCAAAATTTGCGAATCCCGGATTTGCTCCAACAATCGGGGATTCATGTCCGGCGAGCACACGCGGGCGACATGGATATGTTGGTTGCGTGGCAGACAGATTTCTCGGTGGAAGCGGTGGGGGACCCTCCAAACGCAGAAACAAAAGCTCATGCACGTCGGTGGATCGAGCAACGAATCCCGGCTCAGGACCTTTTTATTCTGGAACACAACGACGTCCCGGTCAGTTTTTGTGGTGTGGGGGGAGTGCTTCCGGACTGGCGCTCCGTGGGGCCGGTTTGGACGCCGCGTGAGCATCGGAACAAAGGCTATGCTCGGGCTGTTGTTGCGGCAGCCCTTCAGGACGCGCGGCATTGTGGCGTGACCCAGGCGGTTCTGACAGCGGGCGCTCCGGTGGCCATACGGTGTTATCAGTCGCTGGGTTTTACTAAGCTTGCTCCCTGGAAAATAGAATTTCTCCAAACCCCCAAGGGGTCGTTTGACGACGACACGACGGTTTCCTCAACGTGCGGATGTACCTCATGACCCGTTCCTTGCACGACACGCGGGCGGACAAGGACCGTCCCTTGAAAGACGATATCCGGTTGCTGGGGGGGGTGTTGGATGACGTTGTGCGTGAACAGGAAGGCGAGGACCTTCTTGCGTTGATTGAACGTCTCCGCCGGGTTTCTTTGGCGGGATACGGCTTGGCGGAAGGCGAGGACGAGGCGAACGCGGCGGAGGACATGAGCGCCCTCGTCAAGGACCTTCCGCCCGAGACCGCTTTGAAAGTCGCGCGGGCCTTTTCGTCGTTCCTTCAGCTGGCGAACATTGCCGAGGATCAACACCACGTGCGCCGCAACCGCGCCTACGCGCATGCGCGTTCGCCTGAAAAGGAAGGATCGTTGGCGCGCGCCTTGGATCGCCTCGTACAGGACGGCGCGACGCCGGACGATGTGCAGGCTCTTTTGGATCGTGCGCTGGTGATGCCCGTTTTGACGGCGCATCCGACGGAGGTGCAACGGCGGAGTCTGTTGACCCAACACCACAAAATTGCGGCGATTCTGGCCGAACGTGATCGTGTGGCCCTCACGCCCGAGGAAAGAGCCCAAAGCGACGATGCCTTGGCCGCGACGATTTTGACGTTGTGGCAATCGCGGCTGGTGCGGGACCAAAAAATCACGGTGTTGGATGAGGTCGAAAACAGTCTGACGTATTTCACCCACACGTTTTTTGCGGAACTGCCCGCGATTTACAACGCGTTGGAAGACCGCCTCATCGCGCATACGCCGGACCATGCGTGGCGCGTGCCGTCCTTTTTACGCATCGGTTCTTGGATTGGCGGCGACCGTGACGGCAACCCGTTTGTGACCGCCGACGTGTTGCGAAAGACCTTGCGCCTGCAAGCTGAAAAGGTTTTTGCCCATTACGATCAGGAGCTGAAAAATCTGGCGCGTGAGCTGCCCTTGTCCAAGACCCTGGCGCGTGTCACGGCCGAGGTTGAAGCGTTGGCCGAGGCCTCGGGCGACGATTCGCCGCACCGCGCGGACGAGCCCTACCGTCGCGCCCTCAACGGCATGCGGGCGCGTCTGGCGGTCACGGCGCAACGTCTGGGGCTGACGTTCAACGGCTTTCGCCATCCCGTCTCCCGGCCCGCGAAGCCCTACGACGTGGCGGAGGAGCTTCGGGCGGACCTGGCGACACTGAGGGACTCGTTGCGGCGGAACAAAGCGCAGCGTTTGGCCGACGGAGCTCTTCGGACCCTTGTGCGCACGGTGGATGTGTTTGGGTTTCACCTCGCGCCGCTTGATGTGCGCCAGCACAGCGCTGTGCATGAACGCACGGTGGCGGAGGTTCTCGCCCGCGCGGGGGTTTGTCCGAATTACCGCGCGTTGCCCGAAGACGCCCGCAGGGAGGTCCTTCTGCGGGCCCTTCAGGACGACAAGGATCTTGCGCGTCCTCTGGAGACTTACACCGAGGAGACCCGAAGCGAAGGTGCGATTTTTGAGGCCGTGCGGGACTCGCGTGCGCTTTATGGGCCCGCATGCTTGCCGCGCTGTCTGATCTCTGGCGCGGCCAGCGTCTCGGACATGCTCGAAGGTGTTGTGCTACTGAAGACGTGGGGTCTGGTCCAAGGCGGGGCGGTTCCATGTGCGGACCTTCAGGTGATCCCCCTGTTTGAAACGATTGAGGACCTTCAACAGGCCCCCGCCGTTATGGATCGGCTTTTTCAGATTCCGCTCTACCGCGCCTTGACGCGGGTAGGGGGGGACACGCACGAGGTGATGCTGGGGTATTCGGATTCCAACAAAGACGGCGGATTTCTGACCTCGGGGTGGGAACTCTACAAGGCCGAGCGCGGCCTTGCGGACGTTTTCCACCGTCACAGCGTTCACTTGCGGTTTTTTCACGGACGCGGCGGAACGGTTGGGCGGGGCGGTGGTCCGAGCTACGAGGCTATTTTGGCCCAGCCCGCCGGGGTTGTTGAAGGCCAGCTCCGTTTAACAGAACAGGGCGAGGTGATCGCGTCCAAGTACGCGAACCCCGAGATTGGCCGCCGTAACCTGGAGATTCTCGCCGCCGCGACGTTTGAGTCTTCACGTTGCGACCTTGAAAATGCCGTGGAGCCCGTTGCGCCCTTTTACGATGTGATGGACGATCTTTCGGCGCGGGCGATCAAAGCTTACCGCAGCCTGGTGTACGAAACCCCAGGGTTCGCCCAGTATTTCCGCGAATCCACGCCGCTGGCGGAACTCGCACAGCTCAACATCGGGAGCCGTCCGTCGGCGCGCAAACCGTCGGGGCGGATTGAAGACCTGCGGGCGATTCCGTGGGTGTTTTCGTGGTCGCAGTGCCGTCTGATGATTCCTGGGTGGTACGGCTTTGGAAGCGCGGTCGAGGACTGGCTCTCCGAACATCCCGAAGGCCTGACCCTTCTGCAGCGCATGTTTAAGGCGTGGCCGTTTTTCCGCATGATGCTCTCCAACATGGACATGGTGCTCGCCAAAACGGACCTGGCTATCGCGCGGCGGTACAGTGAACTGGTGGAGGATGTCACGTTGCGCGAAAGCATCTTCGTGCGCTTGGCCGCCGAGTGGGAGCGCACGAGCCGTCATCTGCTCGCCATCACGGAGCGTGACGGATTCCTGGCCGACAACCCCATGCTCGCGCGGTCCATTCGTAACCGCTTTCCGTACATGGACCCGTTGAATGATCTGCAGCTTGACCTCTTGCGTCGCTACCGTGCCTCGCCGGACGACGAGCGTTTGCGCCAGGGCATTCACCTGTCCATCAACGGCCTCGCGGCAGGCTTACGGAACAGTGGGTAGTTTGACTCGTCTGTCGTTTTACGTCGTCCCGGCGAAGGCCGGGACCCCGAGCCGCTGAGAGAGCGTTGATGACTCCCTCGGGATTCCAGCTTTCGCCGGAAGGACGGTTTTTCTCACTTCCTCCCCACCTTCCATTTCTCCAAACTCCGCGCCCCTGTGTAGCCGAGGTACCCGAGGCCAAAGAGCTGAATAATCGGCTCGGGCAGGGCGTTCAGCCACGCGCGAAAGCCCTCGGTCATCGCCTGGGCAGTGGCAGGAGCGCAGGCGTACACGATGCCCATTGGAAGCGCAGCCAACAGCAGAATGTACACGACATAAAGAAACGCAGGCCGTGCGCGGCTCGTCCAGGGATCGGCGCTTTGCGCCTCGGCCAGAATCGCCGACAACTGCACTTGCGCTTCGCTGAGGGCTTGCTGGCCCTCCGCCTGCATCAGCTTCACCTTGGCTTCTTCGCGGGCTTGGGGGTCGGGGATAAGTCGGTCCAAAAGCGTCATCACCGGACCAATCAGGGCTGTCCACATGGTTTACACCTCCTCGTCTGAAGACGTTGTGCCCACGGGCAGCCTCGGCCAGTCGGGTGTGTTGTTCGCGTTCCAAAGTCGCCCTTCGGCAATCCGGCGACGTGTCAGGCCGCCGAGGGTCTCCCCCGCCGCCTGAGTCCAGCGCATGAGCTGCAGAGGCACTTGCTCGTACCATCCGCGATTCAGAAGCTTCAGGAGCGTCGAGTTCTCAAACGCCTGCGGGCCGACGTTGAACACAAAGCACACAAGCGCGGAAAATTGATTGTCGTTCAGAGGGACGCGTACGCACCGCTCCACGGTTTTCTCGGCCCAATGCACGTCATCGCGGAGGAGCACTTCCGCTTCCTCGCGCGTGATGTTCATGCCGGGGCGAACGGTGCGCGTGTGCCCGTAGCCGATGGTCCAGTGCCGCGCGGGGCAGAGGTAGGCGGTTGCGTGGAATCCCTCGAACGTCCGTAAAAGCTCAAACCCGGCTTTGTTCAGAAAGCGACCGGGCAGGCCCATCTTGAACGCATCGGGAAGGGGCGACGTGTGGAATGTGAAAGCGTTGGAAGACAGCATGAAGGGCTCCTTTCTTGGATAAGAAGAGAGAGAGGGCGGGGACAGGAAAACGATGATGTTGGGTGTCGCGCGGGGACGGATCCGTTGTTAGGGGAGCTCTGGGCGTGGGTTACACAAAAATGCGCCCCAACAGGCCGCACGTCGCCCCGAACGTCCCGTCGGCGTACCAGGTGGTTGTCCCCATGGCGACCGAGGCTTCAAGCCAGGACAAAGAGTGCTTGCCCGCCGAAGGCGTGCCCGAATACTTGGTGATGGCATAGTGTTTGTAATTTGCAAGGAGTGTTGTGCCCAAGCCGCGGTAGGTTGCCGAAGGCCCCGTCGTGGAATCAAGCCCCATGTTGATTTGGATTTCGGCGCCCACTGTTGTGTTGGACCATGCGGCTCGGCACTCGGCATCAACAAGGTCTTCCGAAACGCCGATGATAAAATTGACGACATTGGCGGAATTGTTGTTGGCCGGGCGAAGGACGTTGGTGGTGTAGGCCCACGACGCTGCGCTTTCCGTGCGAAGCAGGATCTTCTGAACGCGGTTGTCATAATTCCACACATAGCGGTTGGCCTGACTGTCTTCGGTGATCCCGGTTCCGGTTGTGTAGAACGAGCCAACGTAGCGTCGCGTGGCGTCGCCTGCTTTGACCCAAAGGCCGTTTTGACGAGTCAAGGCGGTGGCCCGCGTGGTGGTGTTCGTCCACGCCAGGGACTCCAGCGCGGGGGTTCCCCCATTGTCGTAGCAAAACACGTCATAGGGCTTGCCGGACGCGAGGCCCGCGAGGGAAAGCGTGATCTCATCCGTCTGCCGCACAACCCATTGGCCCCCGACGTAAAGGGCAATCGCGTTGCCCTTGTACGCCGTCAGGTAAAGTGTTCCTGCTCCTGTCACGTCGGCGGTTGTTACGGGGGTTCCGCTGGTGAGCGTCAGGCGGAGGTTGTTGCTCAAAGCGCTTCCGGAATCCGCGTAGGGAGTCCAGGTGGACCCCGTGAAACGCACGAGCTTATCCTCGGCTTTGGACCACGCGAGCCAGCCTGTTTTCGGGACCTTGAGCCGCCATCCGTTGTTCCAAAAGGCGATGCTGTTCGCCGCGCCGTTCCACGCTCCTGTCGGGGCGCTGCCGACGATGTACGCGTCGCCTAGGGCGGGCGAGGGGGGGGGCGTGTTCGTTGTGCGGCTGATGACCGACAGTTGCACAAGGGCATCCAGATCATTCAGCGCATCGTTGTGCGTGACCTCCTTTTGCACCTGCGAGGCCACAAGATAGGGCAGGGTGAGCGAGGGTGTTGGCATGGGATTCTCCTTGAGTAGCGAGTCAGAAAAGGGAAAAATAAAGCGTCGTCCCGGCGAAGGCCGGGACCCCGAGGGGTTGGGTCGAACGGTGCAAGACTCCCTCGGGACCCCGGCTTTCGCCGGGGTGACGGTTGTTTTTGGGGCACCGTCCACTGTCCCTCTGCTACACCACCGCCTCGGCCCCTTGGCCATGCCCATAACGGGCGCTGCGTTGGAAAACGCGCACGGTGAACGTGGGGGGAATCGTGCCACCCCAATCCGCCGTTTGCTGCGCGGCGGTGTAGACCTGGGACGGTGTTGTCACAGAAGCAAACGTGCGCTTGACGGTTGCGCCGTTCATCACATCGACGTCGTACACCTCGGTGGGTTCGTCCAGCGGCACGTCGACCTCATTCAGCCACAAACCGTTCAGGCGTGCGCGGCGTTTCCAGGTCAGAGTCAGGTCCGTTCCCGTCCCGCCGCTCCGCGTGCCCATCACATGCGCGGGCGCGAGGGGGCGGAGCGTCGCGAGGGTGCTCGTCAACGGTAGGTCGGCGGCCTCGCCCAGGGTTTGCCCGTCGCTGAGGGCGCGGACAAGCAACGTCTTGTCCCGGTCGGTCATTTGCAACGGCAGCAACTGAACACTCTCCGGCGTGAGGAGCACAAACCGCTCCCCCGTTGCATGCGTTCCAATCGCGCCCTCGGTCCCCCGCCGTCCGCGCAAGAATCCAGCCAGCCTGTAAAGACCCGGTCCTAGCAGCGTTGCGGTCTGGAACTGGAGAATCTCATCGCCCACAAGGGCCACGTTCGCGCCGCCGAGCCATTCGGATTCCGTGCATCCTGCCAGAGTCCCGTTCATCAGTTGAACGTCCAGCGTGCTCGCGCGGTCCGCGACATCGGCGTTGCTGGTGGGGAGAACCGAGACCGTGAACCCCATCGTTGCGGGCGAATCGAATCCGGCCAACCGCGTGAACGTCACGCCGCTATCCCGCGACACCCAGAGCGACCCTCCGGTCCATCCCGACGGACCGCTGAGGGCGGCGTAAACGCCCGCTTGATCGTCCTCGGCGCGTAAAAGAGGCAAGTCCATCAGCGCCGCAACCGTCGCGGGCGAGCGCGGCACAACGCGTGCGAGCAAGCCACCTTCCTCGGCGGCACCGAGCGTCAGATCCTGCAGACCACTCACCGCCGGGGGCGTCAACGTGCCCTCCGCCGTGATCAATCCCTGATCGTGGCGCAGGTGGAGGATCCGCATCCACCGATCCCCGAGGTCCACGGTATCGCCCGCCTCCAGCATGGCCCAACGTCGCGACAGCGTGACTCGCACGCGCTCCCGTTCGGCCCACGCGGTAAAGAGCCGCGTTTCGGCGACGCGCTTGGCGACCGACGCCGCGCACACAAGCGGCAGGCGCAGCGTGGCCAAACTCCGTGCGCCTTCCGCCAGCGTCAACCGCCGGGCGCGTTGGCTGCCCACTTCGTAATCCCGCGCGGCGTCGAGGTAATCCACCGTTACTTCGCTGGGCAGGTCTTGATCATTCAGGCGCGTGACGGTGCGGGTGGGCGTGGGCTCGGACGGCAAGGGCTCAGCGGAAGCGCCTTCCTCCTCGGCCGCGAGCGTGATCGTGGGCGCCGTACCGTGACGAACGGCCTTCAACTGCCCCTCGCTGTCCACGAGATCAAACGAAGCGTAAGCCTGCAGCGGAGCCAACGCGGAAGCCGCCGGCAGGGGGTCGCCCAAGGCGTACCCATCCAGCGGAATTGATTCCAACGCGCTAAGGTCCATGTCGTTGGCCGCGTACCCGGCGCGGGTCAAAATCGCCTCGGTCGCTTTCGCCACCGTCGTCCCGGTCTCGCGCCGCCGGATCAGGGCGACTTGCGTCATCGTCCCGTAAAACCCACTCGTCCCGGTCAGCAAAAAGCGTGAGCCCTCCACAGGCACGGCATCAAAGTTCATGAGCGGTAGAGCGAAATCAGAAACAGGAACGCCGTCCGCGACCAAGCTAAACGCACCCTCGTCCAGGTGAACCTCGGTCACGCGGTAGAGGTTATCCGAGGCGCTCCGTTGCGCAAGAACAAGGCGGTCGCCCAGCGCCATGGGCGGGCTGCTCGTGCCCACGGAAAACGCCGTCGGCACAAGAATCTGCCAGGGCCGCGTGACACTCGCGCTCGTGCGAGTCAGGTGAATCGACACGAGGCGAAGATCAACGACGGTGCCGTAAACGAGCGTGACCTCATCTTCCCCCGTCGCCAAAAGCCGCGCTTGGCCGCCGCTCCCGGTGCCGACATCAAAAGGCCCCGCCAAAAGAACTTCGGCTCCCACAACAAGCCCCTGCGGACTCCACGACAGGGGCCGACCATAAAGAGTCACAAGGCGTCCCGAAACCTGGGCCGCGAGTGCCATCACGCCCTCGGCCAAGGGCCAAAACTGCGCGTGGTAAAACGGCATGCGCGTTACTTGCGATCCCGCGCCCCAGACGTTCACAAATCCCATGTCCACAAGCCCCGCGCCCGCACGTGCCAGCAGGCGAATCCCGCGAATCCCGTTGGCCGCATCCATCAGGACAACGTGCGTCGAATCCAGCCACGCGATCTGCTTGAAACTGGCCGTGAAGGGCAGGTCGAGCGCCAGGACAGGACCAAACGTCTGCGATTCAGTGTCATAGAGCCCCAAGCGGTGCGTGGGCGTTCCGCTGACATCCTGAACGTACCCCGCGACAAACCGACCCTCGGGCGACAACGCCCAGGCGTGATCCCCGACCGAGCTGACAGTGAACGTCGCGCTTGTCGCCCGCGCGACCTCGACGGGAGTCGTGCCCGTGACATCGTACGTAACCGCCGCAAGGGTCGTGCTCGCGCCCGATCCGGTTGTGCCGCCGACCAGCACCGTCCGCGCCTTGGTGGATGAACCCGTCAGGACAATCGGCCCCATCGCGCCATCCCGGAGCGCGGCGGTTTGTTGCTTGACGCTGCCGGTCGAGGTGGTCCCGAGGAACCGAGGCGTGGGGGAGGTGGCGGGGGGCAGGACCTCGAACGTCAGGTTCGGTAAGCGATTCCCGAACGTCGAAAGCTGCAGCGATTCCAACACAAGGTACGCAAGGCCCTTGTACGCGGGCACGGAATCCGCGCCGAGCCACGCCTGCAAAAGCGGGTCGGGCTCTTGCGTGTCCGTGCCGGTATGCACCGTGACGCTGGCCGCCACGCCGGAGGTCCAACGCCCGTTTTGGTAAATCACTTTGCTATCGGCCCAGACGGTCTCCAGCCCCCCGATGGGCCCCAAGCCGAGCGCCACGGCGCAATGCAGGCTGGCGCGAACAACCGTGCGACTCGCGCTGAAGATCGACCCGCCGCCCTTGCCGCCGGGGGTGGATTCGTGCGTCCGCGTTTCGGTGAGGTCCGAGGCCCAGATCACGTTCCCCGCCACGCGGGTGCGGCCGAACAGCGTGGGGATTCCGACGCCATAGCGCGAATCCTGGACCTTCAGGCCCTCCAAAAGCGGCGCGTCGACGGTGGGCGTGTTGCCAAGGCCGAGCTCCGAATCCAGGCGGTTGCCAAGCTGCCGACCCCACGAGCCGAACACCTTCCCCCCGACACCGGGCACCAGCTCGTTGCCGAGCATGCTCCCCACAAAATTTCCGAGTCCCGTGCCGAGTGATCCGCGCACGCCGGACAAAACAACCGAGGCCATGGGAGTCTCCTTAAAGGCAGAAAAGAGTCGTCATTGCGAGCCCCCGAAGGGGGCGTGGCAATCCATCTCCGGCTCTTTCCGTTAGCCCGAGAGGGTGTGAGCTGGATCGCTTCACGTTGTTCGCGATGACGGGTGGAGAGGACGGCACTTAAAAAAGAACCGCCCTTGCGAGCCCCCGAAGTGGGCGCGGCAATTCCTCTCCGGCTCTTTCCGTTAGCCCGAGAGGGTGTGAGCTGGATCGCTTCGCTCCGCTCGCGATGACGGTGGAGAGGACGTGCGCTCGCTACACCGATAACGTGGGGTACAAGTCCTGCCACAGGGGGTTCATGGACTCGACGAGAGCCTTTTTCTTGGCGCGGCTGCCTGCCTTTACGTGTTTCTCACGGAGGATAGCAGCTTCCATGGTGGGAGCCTCTTCGTACCAGACCAACATGTGGCATCCGTAACGCGACGTGAATCCGGGTAGCTCATGCACCCGGTGTTGCCAGACTCGCTTGGGCAAATTGGACGTCACGCCGACGTAAAGCGTCCCGTTTTTGCGATTGGTCATGATGTAAACGGTTGGGTGAAGAACACGCATAAGGCTGCCTATGTTGGCTGCTGTTGTGTCGAAAACACTAACTCTCAACGTCCACACACGCGAGTGCCGTCCCCTCCACTCGCCCTCGCGAACAACGTGAAGCGATCCAGCTCACAACCCCTCGGGGTCCCGGCCTTCGCCGGGACGACGCTTTTTTGGGCCCCCCCCCTCCATTTCCCCCTTTTATTTGCGCCCCGTGTCCTGTACCCTGAATCCATCAGGGGCTTTCGTCATAGCCCCGAGGAACGACACAAGGGAGGGGAAAATGAGTGGGGCTAATTGTTTGGTCCCAATAAGTAGTGGTATAAGATGGGTCCCACTTGAACGGGAGAGACTATGGGACAGGTACTGCACAAACGCGCCACGACGACGCAGCGT
>CAIPYM010000037.1 GCA_903869345.1 uncultured Pseudomonadota bacterium | reverse complement strand
GTATTCGTTTGGGATGGAATTTCGTCAATAACTCGGTAAACGCAGCCAAGTGCTTTGCAACAGCAACCGTCCCTGACGGATCGACTTACATTGTGAGAAACAATTACTTCCAGGGCGGTGTCTTGTTGTTTTCTTGGGCGGAGTTGCGTTAAACAGAGCCAAGAAAGAGATCGATCGCTTTTCGGCTCCAGGGTCGGAAGTGTCTATCAAACAAAGGTTGTGGGACGTGTTGCGGTGTGCCATCTCTCCTTCGTTGAGAAGGAGAGATTTGGTGACACCCCATTGAGTGCTGATGACATAGCCCACGCTCCCCCAAGGGACGTGGGCTTCATTTTGCCCTTTCCCCTTTCCTCAGGGACGTGCGTGGAGGGACCACCAGGCCTCCAGAATGGGGCCGTAGGGGGGGATGACGTCGGGATGCGCCAGACGTTCGGGCCACCAGGCGATCGGGTCGGTGCCCAGGTTGAAAAACGGCACGACGTAATGTCCCGCCAAAAGGATGCGGTCCAAGGCGTGGGTGGTGGCCACCAGGTCCTCGCGCGTGCGGGCCTCGGTCAAGGCGCGTACAAGGGTGTCCACGGCGGGGTCCTTGACACCGGCATAGTTCCGGCTGCCGGGCTGGTCCGCCGCCGCGCTGCCCCAAAAAACACGCTGCTCATTCCCCGGCGAGAGGCTGTTGAACCACCGCATCGGGGTGACATCAAAATCGAACGTGTTCAGCCGCGCCTGCGCCTGGGCGCTGTCCACGAGGCGCGTTGTGGCCTGAATGCCCAGGCGCTCCAGCGCCCGCGTCCAGGCCAGAGCGATTTTCTCGTCCCCCCGGTCAGTCAGCATGATCTCAAACCGCACGGGCTCGGGGGCGCGTTCGTCGTTTGCGGGCGTCCACAGAACGTCCTCGCGGACCCTGTACCCGGTGGTTTTCAGAAGGTCCGTGGCTTTCAGCAGATTGCGCCGCAGACTCGCGGGCGTGCCGTCCGTCGAGGCCAGCTCCAGGGGGGAGGTCAGCAGACGACAGAGGCCCGAGGACCGAGGACATTCTTGCGGCAAGGTGCGGCGTGATTCCCCCTCCCCCCTTCGGGGGGCGAGGGAATCATGGATGCGCTCCAAAATCGTGCGCTCCCGCCCCGTCGGGGGACGGTCGGGGTCGCACGCGAGTTCCGAATTCGGAAACACGCTGCGCGTCGGGCGGTAGAGACCTTGAAACAGGGTGCGATTGATCCAACCCGAATCGAACGCCAGGGCCAGAGCCTCGCGCAACGCGGGATCCTGAAGCAGGGTGCGGCGCGTGTTGAGGACAAATCCCGAAAACGCTTCGGGGCGGTGATGCACAAAGGGAGTCAGGCGCAAACGACCCTCGCGGAGGGCGGGCGATTCATAGGCTGTTGTCCACTTGGTCGGATTCGGTTCGCGCCGCACATCGAACTGCCCCGCGCGCAACGCCTGCAGAGCGGCGGAATCGTCGCGGTAATAATCCACGCGAATAACATCGAAGTTGTAAAGCCCGCGTTGAACCGACACATCACGCCCCCAATACCCCGGATCGCGGCGGTACGTGATGGACCGACCGGGCTCCACGTTTTCCACGCGATACGGCCCACTGCCGACGGGCGGGGTCAGAGTCGTCTGATTAAAATCGCGCCCCTGCCAGATGTGTTTCGGCAACACCGGCATCAGGCCCATGATCAGGGGCATCTCGCGGTCCGTATGCCCCTCGGGTCCGGGCGCGAACACGAACCGCACGCGGCGGGGCCCCAGTTTTTCGGCTTTTGCGACTTTGGCGTAGTATGTCCGGTGGTGCGGACGGCCTTTTGCCCGAAGGGTTTCGTAGGAAAACAGAACATCGTCCGCCGTGACGGGCTCCCCGTCTTGCCAACGCGCCTCGGGCCTCAGGGTGAAGATAATCGCCGATCGGTCGTCGGGCACCTCGACGCTTTCCGCGAGAAGCCCGTAAAGCGTGAAGGGCTCGTCCCAACTGCGGAGCATCAGGCTTTCGTAAACCAGCGTGAACGGACCAAGCCCAAGTCCCTGCGGGGCCGTGCCGCGCACGATGAACGGGTTGAGGCTGTCAAACGTGCCCACGACGCCCAGGCGCAACGTCCCGCCCTTCGGCGCGTCGGGGTTTACGTACGCGAAGTGTGTGAAGTCCGGCCCGTAACGCGGCGTCCCGTGCATCGCGAGGGCAGGCGCGGGGGGAGCGGCCAGAGCGGGGAGGGGGAGGAGGGCCAGAAGACAGATTCCGAGGGTGATGACTCTCGCCCTTGCGAGGAGGCGAAGGACTGAAAGGCCAAAGTCGACGAAGCCATCCAGAGTCCTCCCCCCAGTCCCCTGGATTGCTTCGCTTCGCTCGCAATGACGGCTCTTGTTGAGGCCCCGACTCCTCCCCCCGTCATCCCGGCGAAAGCCGGGATCCATTTTCTTGTTTCTCATCCGCGCACCTCGCGTTGGAGCACCTGCCTTCGCCGCACCAGGATGACGGCAAGAAGGACTCCATTGGTGAGGAGGTTGGCACACAAAGGAAAAAGGGTCGTGAGATTCCAGGAGGACAGGGCGACCAGTGCAACGATGTACTTACCGACACTGCACATGAAAAAAAGCGGATTCTCGGTCCAAGGGTTGTCGTAGGCCTTACGCAGAGTCGGGCCGCTGCCGCCGATCACGTCGGCTGACACCGCCAACACCACGGACAGCATGGGATCTTTTGTCACAACCCAAAGGAGGAGGGAGAGCACACCGACCCCCAACATGACTCCGTCAAGGCGTGTGATCCGAGGCTCCCCGTATTTCAGGCACAAGAAGAAGATCAGAAAGCTCGAGACGGCCGCAAGACCTATCACCCAAGACCCCGGACCGGCTCCCGCAACGTGCTGGCCTAAAAAGGTCAGTGTTGCCATGAGCCCCCACACGCCCCATGAAAACGCATGAGGGTGCACACGGCCCTTGAGAATTCCGGTGATGTAAGAAGCATAGCCGACGATCCCGAGGGCAAGACTTATCCAACCTGCGAGGACTTCGAGATTCGTCATGGGGAGGTCCTCCGCACCTGCCTCCGCCGAACCACCACGACGGCGATCAGGGCGCTGTTCATCAGGATGCTGGTCACGGGATAACAGACGGTTGTGAGGTTGATGGTCTCCAGGGCGGCAAGGGCGAGGCCGTATTTGGGAATGCCCATCATAAAGGGCAGGAGGTTTTCCCTCCAAGGGTCGGACCAGGCTTTCAGGATCGTGGGCGTGTGGCCCCCCAGCGCATTGGCCAGGGTGACGAGCACGACCGAGGCCGTGGGGTCTTTCGTCATGACCCAAAGAGCGACGGCCACGAGGCTCGTTCCCAACAGAGCGCCATCCACGCGCGTAAATCGCACGTCCCCCTGGAAGAGCGCCAGGAGGAAAATGAAAACGCAGAAGACCATCGAGAGCCCCGTGGCCCAGGCTTCGGGGCCCGCGCCCGCGACGTGCTGGCCGAAAAAGACGATTCCCCCGATCAAGGCCCACAGGAACCACGAAAAGGCATGCGGTCGCGTCCGCCTTCGGATCACCGAGACGATGTAAGGCACATAGCCCACGACCGTTAGAACGAGGCTTCCCCACCCGGCAAGAGTTCCGATGTCGCTCATGAAAGAGCTCTTCGTTGACCATTTTCACTGTCGTCATCCCGGCGAAAGCCGGGATCCATTTTCTTTTTTATCGCCCTTGCGAGGAGGCGAAGGGGGCGCGGCAATCCATCTCCTGCCTTTTCCGTTCGACCAAAAGGGCGTGAGCTGGATCGCTTCGCTTCGCTCGCGATGACGGGGGAGGGGACCGCGCCAAAACCGCCCCCGTCTTTGTGAGCCTCTTCAAAACAACCTTCGTCATCCCGGCGAAAGCCGGGATCTGGAAGGAGTCGTGTCACCGCTCTCCCAGCGTCTCGGGGTCCCGGCCTTCGCCGGGACGACGCTCTTTTGAGACCTTCTCTCAATCCATGATCCTCTCCGCAACCCCACCCGGCCAGAGATTCAGGTGACATCATGAACGGAGGCTCCCTGGCGTGTCGCCCCCCTTCTGTAGCCCAGAGCCGACCTTCCGCGAAGGGGCCATGTCAACCAACTTTTACTGGTCAAGCCGAAAAAAGGCGGAGGGTATGAAGGAGAAAGAAGAGACAGTCGTTGGTTGAGAAGGGCGTGGTGGAGGAGATGCTCCCACCGTATGTCTTGCATGACGATCGGTGCGTTGCGACAGAACAGGTAGGAGATATTCGTCCGGTAAAGATGTACGCCAGCTTACAATGGGGGGTTTCGTGCTCCGCACATCCTGCTTCGTTGCGTGAAGATCCAAGTGCAAGGCCATCATGAGAAGCTCAAGCGATGTGCAGCTTTGTTCTGCTAGCTCCCTATAACACGCAGCCCCTTGGTGAGGGTCCGTGATGTTCAGGTAGTCCAACACATCAGGGGTATGACGTTGTCTTTGGCGGCTTCTCTCGTTCAGGCGTTCCTTCATAATCTGTATGAAATGTGCCATTATTTGAAAGTCATCTGGACATTCTGGCTGACATGCCAGCAGGAGGGAGGTTGATTTGATGGAACGACGTGGCTCGGATGCATGACGAAGTATAAAACGGACACCCTTATCCGACCAAGGATCATAAAGAGCCGCGGACAAACAAAACAAACCGTGCGTATCTGGTAAAAAAGTCATAAAATTCAGCGGGCCTGTTAGCATTTGACAATCTTTGACACCAATAACCAACGAATCAAGCCCCTTTTCATGCAACACACTAAGTTTTTCTGGCGTCACAGCAGGCATCCCGTAGTCTGTTGTAAGTTTCTGGAGTGCCCTTTCAGAATACATGCACCGACCCCTTAAGACGTGACAACTTAATTGGGGGCTGCCTGCGAACCAAAAGTTCGTACCCTGCCTCCATTTTATCCGAGAAAGGGTTAAGAAAGAGTTTCCGTTACGTTTACGATTGTGTGTTTGTGCGGGGTGAGGAGAGGCTCGCTTTGCGCATTTGCGCGCGCCGCACCCAAATGACCGTTGAGGTCGTCACGTTGGCCAGCAAAATCGCAACGGGATAGAAAAGCGTTGTGAACGTGACGGCCTCAAGCCCCAGAATTGCAAGGCCCCATTTGGGGACTCCCAGGGCATAAGCCGCGAGGTTTTCGCCCCAAGGGTTGCCCCAAACTTTGCGGAGCGTCGGGCCGTGCCCTCCGAAGACATTCCCAAGCGTTGCCAGAACGACCGAGGCCGTAGGGTTGTTTGTGAACGCCCAAAGGACCAGCGCGGTGATTCCGACGCCGAACATCAAAACGTCAAGGCGCGTGATGTGTTTCTCGCCCTTGAACAGAGCGAGGACGAAAATCAAACTGCAGAAGAAAGCTGTCATGCCCGAGGCCCACGCGCCGGGTCCCGCGCCCGCGACGTGCTGGCCAAAGAACGCAACGCTGCCCACGAACCCCCAGGAAAACCACGAAAAGGCGTGCGGCGTTGCACGTCCTTTGAAAATGGCCGCGATGTAGGGAATGTAGCTCAGGACGGTGATCCCGAGACTGGACCACCCGGCCACGAGCATGAACGAGGTCATGGGTGGGCGTCCCCCTGGGAAGACGAGGGGGGACGGGCTTTCAAAACAGCGCGGCGGGCCAGGATCACCACCGCGACCGTCGTGTTTGCTACGATCACGCCCAGCGGAAAAAGAGCGGTTGTGAGCGTGAACGAATCAAGGACCAGAACCGCCAGGAAGTATTTGAGAACTCCTGCCAGGAAAAGGAAAACACTTTCTCCAAAGGGATTCGCCCAACTTTTGCGGAGCGTCGGCCCGTGTCCTCCCGTGAAATTGGCCACGCACAAAAGAAGAACCGCCAACAACGGGGCTTTTGCAAACATCCAGAGGGCGAGTGCGACCAGACTGATCCCCAACAAAATCTTGTCGAGAGTCGTGATCGTGACGCTTTGTCGCCGCCACGCCAGCAGGAAGATCAAAAAAGAAAGCGCCGTGGAAAGCCCTGTGGCCCAGGCTCCGGGACCGGCTCCCTCTTTCACCTGAATCGCGAAAATCAATCCCCCCATCAGACTCCAAAGAAACCACGAAAAAACGTGAGGAAAGACACGCCCTCGGGCCGTTGTGACGATGTAAGGTGTGTAACTGACCACGGTGAGGATCAGGCTTCCCCAAGCGGCGATCGAGGCACCAAGAGTCATGGTGTTTTCTGCTCGAGAACGGGGAGTTTCCTTGCTCGTTGGGTGAGGATGACGAGGACGACGGCGAAATCACCGAATCCATTGATGAGAATCGGAAAAAGCGCCGTAAAGTTCCAGGAGGACAGCGCCACAAGGGCGAAGGCGTATTTGAGGGTGGTCAGCGCAAAATAAAGGGCGCTTTCCGACGCGGGATCATCGTAAGCCTTACGAATTGTCGGCCCGTTGCCGCCGATGACGTTCGCTAGCCCGGCTAACAAAACGGCCAACAGGGGGTCGCGGGTCATCGCCCAAAGCGCGAGGGCTAAAAGCCCCAGGCCCAACATCCCGATGTCGAGGCGCGTGATGCGCTTTTCGCCCCATCGAAGGGACAAAAGGAAGATGACTCCGCAGGCGAGGGCGGCCAGACCCACCACCCACGATCCGGGGCCTGCTCCGGCGACGCGTTGGCCGAAAAACATCACAGTGGCCATCAAGCCCCACACGCCCCACGAAAAGGCATGCGGCACGATCCGTCTTTTCACGATTGAGGTGATGTAAAGCGCGTAGCCGACGACGCCGACAGCGAGACTGGCTCCCCCGGCCAGGACGTGCAGATCCATGGGGCCTCCGCGTGGATTGAAGGACTGCCCCTGAAGACGCACCGAGGCGGGAACGGAGTATAGCGTCCTCGCGGGGGAGTTGATACGTCTGTTTTCAGGGGTCTGGAAAGGCTGGGAACGATCCAACGTCCTTCCAACCTTCTTCTGAGCTTTTTGGCTTGTTCGATCCCGCTTTTTGCTTGAGTATCCGTGGGCCTAAAGCTGTCTCAACGTGATACACGCGGGGATTCACAAAGGGCCTCTGCCAGGAAAAACGGAAGCAACGGAAAGACCATGCCTAAACCCACTTCTGTTTTTGTCTGCCAAGCCTGCGGTGCGTCGTGGCCCAAGTGGTCCGGGCGGTGCGAGGCGTGTGGGGATTGGAACACGCTTGTGGAGGAAGCGCTGGGCGAGGGGCTTGGTGGAGGGCCTTCCACAGGGCTTGGCGGGAGCAAGTCCGGTGCGGGACGGGGAGGGCACGGAGCCGGGATCGCCTTTGTGCCCTTGAAGGGCACGGACAAGCCTCTGCCCCGTCGCCTGTCGCATCTGGGCGAGTTTGATCGTGTGTTGGGCGGTGGGCTGGTTCCCGGTTCGGCGACGCTGGTCGGGGGTGACCCTGGCATTGGGAAATCCACTCTGTTGCTGCAAGTCGTGTGTCGTCTCGCGGGGGCGCACCGCGTGGCCTACATCTCGGGCGAAGAGGCGATTGAGCAAGTGCGCCTGCGGGCGGCGCGTTTGGACGTGGCCGAGGCCTCGTGTGATCTCGCGAGCGCAACCTCCGTTCGCTCCATCGTGGCCAGTTTAGCGCGGGATGAGCCGCCGGACGTTCTTGTGATTGATTCCATTCAGACGATGTACGTGGATTCGCTGGACAGCGCTCCGGGCACCGTCGCCCAGGTGCGTCTCGCGGCGCAGGAGCTGATCCGTGTCGCCAAAAAGCGGGGTATCGCGCTGATCCTCGTGGGCCACGTCACGAAAGAAGGCATGATCGCGGGCCCGCGCGTGCTGGAGCACATGGTGGACACGGTGCTTTACCTGGAAGGCGAGCGTGGCCACCAATTCCGCATCCTCCGCGCCGTCAAGAATCGCTTTGGGCCAACGGACGAAATCGGCGTGTTTGAGATGACCGACAAGGGCTTGGCCGAAGTCAAAAACCCCTCGGCGCTTTTTCTCGCGGATCGACGCGGTGACGTGTCGGGCGCGGCGGTGTTCGCGGGGCTGGAGGGCACGCGCCCCGTGCTGGTCGAGATTCAGGCGCTCGTCGCGCCCACGACGTTCGGCACGCCCCGCCGTGCCGTGATCGGGTGGGATCTGGGCCGTCTTTCAATGGTCCTCGCGGTTCTCGAAGCGCGGTGCGGCGTCGCGTTCGGCACGCACGACGTTTACCTCAACATCGCGGGCGGATTCCGCGTCAGCGAGCCCGCAGCGGACCTGGCCGTGGCTGCCGCGTTGCTCTCGGCCCTGAGCGGGGAGCCCGTTCCCGCCGAGGCCGTGGTGTTCGGCGAAATCGGTCTTTCGGGCGAGGTCCGTCGCGTCGCGCAACCAACCCTTCGCCTGAAGGAGGCCGCCAAGCTGGGGTTCACGCAAGCCCTTGTGCCGCCGCTCGGGGCCAAGGAACGCGCCGCGCCCGCCGACTTGAAAACCCGCGAGGTGGAAACGTTGCGGGCTCTTGTCTCCCTTTTCGGCGAAGGCCGTGCCCGACAACGGCGCTCGGGAACGCCGTAGGACTTCCTCTCCCGCCGTCGTGCAGGGGCGGACTCGGGAGCGGGTTTTAGGGTATAAACAGTCGTGGGCAGGATCGCTGTTCGTCCCCTGTGTGTTTTTTGAAAGGTCGGTGTGCCCCATGCGTGCTTCGTTGTTGACCCTCACGTTGCGTCGCTTGGCGCTCGGAGGAATCCTGCTCGGTGGTTTGGCCGCTTGCGCGGCGCATGGTCCGTCAGCGTCCCCGAGCGGGGTGAGCCGTTCCCTGCGGCCCGAGGCGGCGATTCAGACGGACCACGAGGCGTGTGTTGCGACCTGCTTGGACGATAACGCGCGATGCACGGATCGCGCGGGAGGTTCCCGCGCTCCGGGGGCAAGCCTTATGACCGACCCGTGGGGAATCGCGAGCGAATGTAGGGGCACGCTGGCCTCGTGCCTTAAGGCTTGCCGGGGACGGTGAAAAGCCTTTTAGGGTGGGGCGTTGAAGCCCGTTTTCTCTACTGTCTTGTGCGGTTATGCGCGTGCGCTTTCTGCAACCCGCGCAAGGTGAGATCGGGGTCGAGGTGCCGGATGGCGGGAATGTCTCCGGCGAACAGGGGTGCGAGGCCGCCCGTGGCGATGACAAGCGGCGTGGCGTGCATCTCGGCGCTGACCCGCGCGATGAGCCCCTCAATCAGTCCCACGTAGCCCCAAAAAACGCCCGAGCGCATGGCGGAGGTCGTTGACGTGCCGATGACTCGTGCAGGTTTAGCAATCTCAACGCGGGGCAACTTGGCGGCGGCGCGGTGAAGGACCTCCAGCGACAGCGCGATTCCCGGCGCGATAACCCCGCCGCAGTAAGCGCCTGCGGCGTCCAGCACATCCAGCGTTGTCGCGGTTCCAAAATCGAGGATCAGCAGGGGAGGGCGGTGGTCCGCCAACGCCGCCAGCGCATTGACAACGCGGTCCGCGCCCACCTCGTCGGGGTTGTCCACCTTGATCGTGAGCGGCAAGATCACGCCGGGAGCGCCCACAATCAACGGCTCACCCTCAAACAGCGTCGCGCAGAGGCGCGTCAGGTGGAATGTGGCCTCGGGCACGACGCTGCCGATGACGGCATCCGTGATGGCAACGCTCGCAAGGCCTTTTCCCGTGCGCCACGCCGCCAAAAGCGCCGCGTACTCATCGCCCGTGCGCTGCGGAAGGGTCATGGCGCGCCACGCCGCGATTTGCTGGTCGCCGTCAAAGAGGGCGAAAACGGTGTTCGTGTTCCCGACATCGATCGCAAGCAGCATGAGAATCGTCCTCGTCCAAGGAGGGTTTAAGCGCGAGCAGCATACTGCAAGAAGGCTCCAACCCCTACAGGGTCTTGGTGAAAGGACCGATTGAGGGGGGCGTGAAAAAAAGTTGAGAATCCCTCTGGACATATGCGGTGAACCTGAGTAGGTTGCGCTCCTCGGTTGGCGTTGTCGCCTTACCGACCTCGGTCTTGCTGACAAAGAGGAAACAGCCATTGCCGCGACCCTCACGGGTCTTGGTAGGGAGGTTGTGGTCTCGGAGGGCTTGCCAAGGGGTCGAAGAGGTGATAGGTTAATCGTTCTTGGACATTGTGAAGAGACGAGAGAAGGGATGTGTAGGCGGCGGCCTGCGTTTCCGGACCAGGACCCCTCACGGGGTGTTTGGATCGGGATCGGGGCCATCTCCAAACGTCGCTCTTCAACTCCGCAAGGAGAGGGGGAGACGACTTTCAGGATGCCAAATGCACATCTCGTCAGATAAGTTCGATACGTCTTTGCGGATTTTGGTGACAGCCAGGTCCGCGAGGTCGAGCGTGAACAAATCGGTGATATTTGCTTCGGTGAATATCGCAAGAGACGTGCGAAGCGTTTCCTTCGGGAAGCGCGTGGCAGTCCTCAACTCAACTTGAGAGTTTGATCATGGCTCAGAACGAACGCTGGCGGCAGGCTTAACACATGCAAGTCGAGCGAACGTAGCAATACGTGAGCGGCGCACGGGAGAGTAACGCGTGGGAATCTACCTCTAGGTTGGGGATAACGTCGGGAAACTGACGCTAATACCCAATACCCCTGATGGTCGGGAGGCGATCAGGGAAAGATTTATCGCCCAGAGAGGGGCCCGCGTTGGATTAGCTAGTTGGTGAGGTAATGGCCCACCAAGGCAACGATCTATAGCTGGTCTGAGAGGATGACCAGCCTCACTGGGACTGAGACACGGCCCAGACTCCTACGGGAGGCAGCAGTGGGGAATATTGGACAATGGGGGAAACCCTGATC
>CAIPYM010000036.1 GCA_903869345.1 uncultured Pseudomonadota bacterium | reverse complement strand
GACGTACCCGTCCGGGTCGCTCAAGATCCCTTGCAAGGGAAAGTACGTCGGGTCCTGCACCAGAAAACACAACGCCACGTACACAAGCGCCAGAAGAACCGGCACAACGGCCCGATGCCCCACAGGGCAACGGGGAAGAACCAAAAGGTCGCGCATGATCCGCTCACGTCTCGGGGTCTTGCCCCTCTACCGTGCTGCCTCGGGCCGTTCAACCGCGAACACAACCCAGTTCGGGGCTAACTCAGGTTCATGCTGCTTCAGCCATGAGGGGGGCGTGGTCGTGTGGAGCAAAGTGTAAAAAAACCCTTCCGCCGATGCCGACACGTTGGAGGAGATGTTGACTCGTAGCGTCGGCGTCCACCGACAGAGAAGGATGGCGTCAAGGTGATACGTTTCAACAAGCGCACGCACTTCATCCTCGTGAGGTGTTGTAAACAACGTCACAAGGTCCATGATGTGAGGATTAGACGTATAAACCCCCAGACCCAACATTTTGGGCGGAGCTAGAAAGGCAATCGCTGGGGCCACACTACCCTCCACAGCAATTCGCTCTGCCGGAAAACCTAGAAAGCGCTGTGGATCCCGCAAGTAACGCGCCATCGTTCGCGGATCGCATGTCCTCGCTTCACTGGCGTGCTGCGCCGCGCCCAAATCCGGAAACAACAACACCCCCGTACGCAAGGGCGAATCGCCAATCGTGGCCGGGACAAGGAGCACAAGGCCAGGAACCAACGCCCCAAGCAAAACAAAACGCGTGACAACCTCACGCATCCCGTTCTGCCGTCTGAACCAGCGCCACCCCACCGCAAGGAGCATAGCCGAAGGGAAAATCATCACAAGACTTAAGTACGTTATTACCCGATTCTGAAAAAATAAAACGAGGGCCACATAAACAATCCCCGCAAGGGACAGAGCCCCCCACCAACCCGCTATCGGCCGTGCACGCCGTCGGTAGGTTAGGCCAAGAGAAAGGCCAAGGGCTACTCCAACAAAAGGACATAGCGTTACCACGGACCACGTGGAAATCAACCCACTGTTGATTAAGGGTTGTGCTTCAGAAACATAGGTAAAAACATAATCCTTCGCCCGTGAATCGTACCCATCCCACTGAGGATCCAGCAGACCGGGGAAGGTGACCATCAGCCCCGCCGCCACGGTCCCCGCGCTGAGACCCACACTCAGAATCCGCGCCTTCAGCCCCCATCGGCTGAACACGTGCTGCCCCAAAAGACACAGGACAAGGCCACCCAGCGAAGCCGCAACATACGCGACCGACACGCGGTCGTAGAAAACGTCAAAGAACGCCCCCGGCGATCGCGTGAGCAGAACCCCCAGCACAACCCCGCCCGTCAATCCCACCGCCCACAGTGTTAGCGCACGCAAAACGCCCCGTTCATTCCTCCAAACCCCAAACCCAACAAGCGCCCCCACAAACACCCCAAGCCCCATAAAGAACTCAACCGTCGCGCCCACCATCAGACCCGTGAACAGGCCGCCCAGAATCAACCATCGCCCTCGGGCTTCGAAACCACGCCGTACCCCGTACGCCAACGTCCACAGCGTAGCTGCGTACCCCAAGAGCCCGTAAGCGTGGTGATCCACTTTCCCCGGCACAAACGCCACCACCAACGCTGATACCGCGCACATCCCCGCGATCATCGCCGCCCATGGATGGCGGCCTGGGACAAGCTCCCGCACAAGCCCCTGGACGATCACGAGCCACGCGGCCAGCAGCACAAGCGGGGCTAGAAACGCCGCAATGAAAAGCGCCTGCTCCATCCCCACCGCGCCGATGAAGGGAATCGCCAGCCCCCCGATCAGAACGTCTGGCAGCCGCGTCCAATTCGTCGCGTAGGGCACGATCGTCGCCCGCACCGTCGTGTCGTACCACCCCGCCCCTTCCAGCCAGTCCCTCACCTGAATCAGCCGGACGTACCCGTCCGGGTCGCTCAAGATCCCTTGCAAGGGAAAGTACGTCGGGTCCTGCACCAGAAAACACAACGCCACGTACACAAGCGCCAGAAGAACCGGCACAACGGCCCGATGCCAAACATAGCTCCCACAAGGAGAAACACGATGGCGCATGATCGGCTCACGTTGCGGTGGTTGGAAATCGAGGGGCATCGCAAAAGGCGGTGGATAAAAAAAAGAGGGGGCACGTTGTCAGCCCCCCCTTCTCTCACCATGAAGATCCCTTGACTTAGCTGGCACGTGTCAGAAACGTAAACACGACCGTGTTTGTTGCATTGGCGCACAACGTGTTCGCTGCGGCTAAGTTGTACTCATTACTGACAGGCACACCATTGTTCACCGACGCAGTTGTCAAGGCCACGGACAGCAAACCTGGATCACGCGAACGACCGCCAACAGCCATCACAACACGCGCACACGCAGCCTGAGGAACCGCAGCAAAGCTCACTGAAAATGCATCCCCAGCCGCCGAGATCTGTTGACCCACGACATCAACAGCCCCGCCCCAAGGATTACTGATTGTGGTTGTACTCGTCACCATATCGGCAGGGATAATTCTGGCTTTAATGAGATCGGCGTTCATGTTATTTGTTGTATTCGTGGTCCCACTCGACGCAAACAGAGACCTAACCCCTTGAACAATGCTGAGCATCTCTTCGTTGGCCCGCTTGTTGCGCAGGCCATCATAAACCGACCCGGCCGCGACCCAGACGGCACCCAGGATCATACCGATGATGCCGAGAACGACAGCCGCTTCGGTGAGGGTAAATCCGCGCGCCTGACGGACGCGCTTGCCTTGCATCAACATGGTTTGATCTCCCTGAGTGAAGGAATGGATTTCAGAACTCTAACCACGCGGACCTTGGATCATCTAAGGATCACCAAGCCCTACGTGCCCCCCTCAACAATCCCCATCCGATTTGAGGCCTGCCGGAGTCGACTCATTCTTTACCCCATCTTGTCCCAAAGCGCTAGGGGGCTTACGTAAGGATGCGGTGCCAAGCGACATTCGACCTCCGTTTCGCGCTCCCCGTACGCTTGACAGGGCAGATTTTCATGCGTTTCGCGCATTCTCTCTTGACCGTCAGCGGCTTGACCATCCTGAGCCGGCTCACGGGCTTCTTGCGCGACACGCTGATGGCCACGTTTCTCGGCGCGGGGCCGTTGGCCGACGCGTACGTGGTCGCCCAGCGCCTTCCCAACGTCTTTCGAAGCCTGTTCGCCGAGGGCGCGTTTTCGGCGGCTTTTGTGCCTCTCTACACCGCCGAGCGCCACACGAGCGGGCCTCACGAAGCCCAACGATTCGCGGGCGAGTCGCTGGCCGCACTGGTCGCCGTGCTTATCCCCTTTTCGGCGCTCGTAATTCTCGGCATGCCTTGGGTCTTGTGCGTCCTGGCCCCAGGGTTTCACGATACACCTGCGACGTACGAGACCGCCGTTTTCCTCTGCCGAATCACGTTCATTTATTTGCTGCTCATTTCCGTGACCGTCCTGCAGGGCAGCGTCCTCAACGCGCACGGGCGATTCGCGCCTGCCGCGTTTTCACCGGTTGTGTTCAACCTGGTGCTGATCGCGGCGTTTTTTGTCGCAAGCCCTTTCGCGTGGCCGGTGGCCACGGCGCTGGCGGTGGCGGGCGTCGTGGCGGGGGTTTTTCAGGTGGCGCTTTTGGCTTGGAGCTGCCACCGCGCGGGCGTCTCGGTGCCGCTTTTGCGGCCCCACCTCAGCCACGCCACGCGCCGCCTTTTGCGCCAGATTGTGCCCGGAGCGTTTGGCGCAGGCGCGTCCCAAATCAACTTGCTGCTGTCAACGATTCTGGCCTCCACCCTAGCGCCCGGTGCGCTCGCGTGGCTGTTCTACGCGGATCGGCTCAATCAGTTACCGCTGGGCGTCATCGGCGTGGCGGTGGCCACAACGCTCCTTCCGATTCTCGCGCAGCATGTCCAAACGAACAACACGGAAGGCCTGCGTCACGCCACAAGCCGAGCGCTTGAATTTTGCCTCGCGCTTGGCCTTCCCGCCGCCGTGGGGTTGGCCGTCTTGTCGCAGCCGATTGTGCACGTCTTGTTCGAACACGGTGCGTTCAGCGCCAGCGATGCCGCCGCAACCGCCACCGCCCTGGCCGCCTATGCCCCCGGCATTCCGGCCTTTTTCCTGGTGCGCGTCTTTAGCGCCCGGTTTTTCGCCCGCCACGACACGAAAACGCCCGTCAAGATTGCTCTTTGCGCCGTGGGCGCCAACCTGATTCTCGCGCTGCTTTTCCTCGGCCCCCTCGGGCACATCGGCCTCGCGCTCGCCAACAGCATCGCCTCGTGGGTCAACGCGTTGCTTTTGCTGCGCCTCCTTCGCACCCGCAAGGAAGGCCTCACCGACCAACGTCTCCGCCAACGTCAACCGCGCCTTGTCCTTTGCACCGCGTTCATGGGGCTGGTTGCCGGGACTTCGTCTTTCCTCGCCCAGCCATGGCTTGTGTCCCCGCATGTGCTGGTGGCAGGCAGCGCCTTAGGAGCCATCATCGGCCTCGCGGGGCTGGTGTACATCCTTGCGTTGCACGTGACAGGCGCTTTCCGCGTCAGCGAGGCCCTCGCCCTCTTCCGCCGCCCCAAGAAGGCCGCTTAGTCCGCCTCGACGGGCTTGGCAACCGCAACAAAAGCCTCCCGCAACAAACGGCCGTGAATCAGGTACCCGTCCTGGAGAACCTGAACGACGGTTCCCGCTGGTTGGTCGGCGCAGGGGCGCTCGGCCATCACGTGATGCTGATGGGGGTCAAAGGCTTGACCGAGGGGGTTGATCCGCCGAACGCCTGCACGTTCCAAGGCCGCGAGCAACTGCCGCTCCGTAGCCTCAATGCCCGCCAAGATGTTGCGTAACGCCTCGTCCCTTAAGGCCTCCCGCCCCTCGGCGGGCAGAGCCTCCAGCGCCCGACGGAAGTTGTCGGCCACGCCCACCATGTCTTTCGCAAACGCGCTGACGGCATACTGCCGCGCTTCTTCCTGATCTTTCAGCGCCCGCCGCCGCGCGTTTTCGCCTTCCGCCAGCGTGCGGAGAAGCTGATCCTTCAGACGCGCGATTTCCTCGGCCTGAGCTTGCTCCGCATCGGCTGGCGTCGGTTCAGCCTCGCCCTCGGGCCGCGCGGCGTCAGGGGAATCGTCGCAAGCATTGGGGGCCTTCGCGGATGTCTCGGGCGGGGACACTTCGTCCATGGTCATCACTCCTTAGTCTTCGGTTTGCGCATCGCATCGTCTTCCCCCGTATATACCACACCGGGTGAATGCAAAAAAGAAGGCGTGTGGCTGGATCGCTTCGCTCGCGAGGGCGTGGAGAGGATTGGGCAACGTTCTGCTATGAACCCTTGTTGGCCATCCCGGAAACGCGAAGACATGAAAACTCCCAAACCCTCCCCGGCCAAACTGCTCGCCTGGTATGACATCCATCGGCGCGTTTTTCCGTGGCGAGCGCTGCCGGGGGAGCGTCCGGACCCTTACCGCGTTTGGCTGTCGGAGATGATGCTCCAACAAACAACCGTTGCAACCGTCGGCCCCTATTTCACGGCGTTTTTGGCCAAGTGGCCCCGCGTGCAGGACCTTGCGCGGGCCGAGCGGGAGGACATCCTCCGCGCCTGGTCGGGGCTTGGGTATTACCGCCGCGCCCATGCGTTGCACGAAGCCGCCCAGCAGGTGGTCACCGAACACGACGGGGTCTTCCCCTCGTCGGAAGAAGCCCTGCTCCGCCTACCGGGGTGCGGCCCTTACACGGCGGCGGCCGTTGCCGCCATTGCCTTCAACCAAAGCGCCAACGTCGTGGACGGCAATGTTGAGCGCGTGGTGGCCCGGCTGTTCGCGTTTGAAATGCCCTTGCCGAAGGGTCGGCCCGTGCTGAGGGCGCTCGCGGCAACGCTGGTACCCAACGCACGCGGGGGCGATTACGCCCAGGCCCGCATGGATCTTGGCTCGACCGTCTG
Organism: uncultured Pseudomonadota bacterium; assembly: GCA_903869345.1. Taxonomy (GTDB): domain Bacteria; phylum Pseudomonadota; class Alphaproteobacteria; order UBA9219; family UBA9219; genus CAIPYM01. Next base: position 12,806 of record CAIPYM010000036.1, on the reverse strand, counting down.
CACCCCTCGCCTTCCCGCGTGCGAGACCTGCCCCTGGCGCGCTACCTGCCTCGCGCATCGCCTCGGGACCGAGACAACCTTTCCCCGCCGAACGACCTCCAAAACGCCACGCCGACGCCTTTGCGGTTTTGCGTTCGTCATACGCGATGCGAAAGGGCTGGTCCTGTTGCGCCTACGTCCGCCCAAGGGGCTTTTGGGCGGAACGCTGGGTGTGCCCACAAGTCCTTGGGAAGAAAGTCCCGTGACTCTCGGAACTGCACGGAGTCACGCACCCACCGCCGCGCGGTGGACTCTGATGCCCGAGCCCGTGCGCCACGTGTTTTCCCATTTTGATCTTGAGCTTCAGGTGGCGGTTGCCACGACCGCGAAGCCCCTTGAGGGCCGCTGGGTCGCGCCCGAGGACTTCCCAACCGAGGCCCTCTCCACCCTCATGCGAAAAGTCCTCGCGCGGGCGGGGGTGGGATGACGTTTTTCTGCCGAGATTGACGGTTTTGAGACTCCGCCTCCCTCATCGTCATCGCGAGCGGAGCGAAGCGATCCAGCTCACAACCTTACGGTTTAACGGAAAGAGCTGGAGATGGATTGCCGCGCCCCCTTCGGGGGCTCGCAATGACGATTCCCCGTTTCCCTTGATCACCAGAGTTGATGGTGTTGCAAGGAACGGACGGGATAAAAACCCAGACCCCCGCTTGCGACACCGTTGATCACGGAATCGAATCCCGCACCGTGCGAGCGATACGGTCCAAAACCGCGTTGACCAGGCCGGGCTCTTTGCCATCAAAGAAGCCGCGCGTCACGTCCACATAATCGCTGATGATCCGCCCCGTCGGTGTAGAACCGCAGCGGGTGAGCTCAAACGCCCCCGCCCGCAAAATCACACGCAACAAAAGCTCGAGCCGCGCGGCGGGTCGCTTGGAATCGAGCGCCCCTGTGATCATCGCGTCCCACGTTTCCACCTCGGCCTCCACCCCCTGAACAAGGACCGCGCAAAGGCCCGTGTCATCGGCGGCGGCCGTCTCCTCCGGAGCGCCCTCGCCTTCCTCCTCCAGCGCCGCCACGCCAAAGCCCGACGTCGCCCGCGCCGAGGGCGCAAAGTGCTGACCATAGAGAACCTGAACAGCGGCCAGCCGCGCGAGCCTCTGCGCAGCAGCCAACACGGAAGATTCATCAACAGCGGGAGATAACAAATCGTCGGTCACGCAAAAGTCCGTTCAAAAAAGAGGAAGGGGATGATCGCCTGTCGGTTCATCCGACGCGCGAGGGCAACGCGGTAACACCACTCAATCGTTGCTTAATTTCCAAAAGGCGCAAACACGCCTCCGCCGCCGCACCACCCCGGTCAAAGTGCGCGGGGTCCGCGCGGTCCAAGGCCTGAGCCTGCGTCGCGCACGTCAGGATCCCGTTGCCTATCGCAAGGCCTCGTTCCAACGCCAAGACCTGAAGCCCGCGTGCGCTTTCACCACCCACGATCGTGTCATGCTGCGTTGCCCCCCGGATCACGCACCCCAGGGCCACATAGCAGTCATAGCCCCCCTTAGCGCCCTGATCGGCAAACAGAATGGCCGCCGGAATCTCCAAAGCACCGGGGACCGTGACAACCTCCACCGTCGCACGAACGCGCTCCAGGACCGCACGCGCGCCCGTCAGCAAGAGATCCGCAATGTCCGTGTGGAACCGGCTTTCGACAATCAGAACACGCGGCGGCGTGGCGAACGCGAACGTCGCCGGGATTGAGCGCGGATGGTCCATGGCGAAGATCCTTGGTCAGAGCGAGGGAAAATCCCCCTTCCAGCGGTCACGAACCGCCAAGAAGCCTTTGCTCTACCACGACGAGGCCATGCCCTTCCAGGCCAACGAGCGTTCGCGGGGCATGGGTCAGCAGAATCATCCGACGAACGCCCAGGTCCCGCAAAATCTGCGCCCCGATTCCGGTATCGCGCAAAGGCCCGGCGGCAAGGCCCTTTTCCTCGGACAGGATCACGCCGCCGACCAGCACCAACACGCCCCGCTCGGCCGTCGCCAGGGCCGCCAACGTCGCGGCAAGGCCCGACGAATCCGCGTTGGCCTCCAGAGGTCCCAGGACATCCCGCACGACGTCCACCGTCTGCACGCGCACGAGCGGAACGGGACCTTCCTCCTGCGCCACGTCGCCCTTCACCAGAGCAAACGAGTCCGTGCCGTCCACAAGGTTGCGGTAAACATAGAGCGTGAACACCCCACCGTGCGCGTCTGTAAACGGCCTCGACGCCGTCCGTGCGACAAGTTTCTGCGTGCAGCGGCGGTAAGCGATCAGGTCCGCAATGGTCCCCAACTTCAGCCCATGCGTGCGGGCGAAAACGCACAAATCCGGCATGCGGGCCATCGTGCCGTCCTCACGCATGACCTCGCACAACACTCCAGCGGCTGGCAGGCCCGCTAAACGCGCGAGATCCACCGTGGCCTCGGTGTGGCCTGCACGAACCAGCACGCCCCCTTCCCGCGCCACAAGCGGGAACACGTGCCCCGGCGTCACAATGTCTTCCGGACGGCTGGATGGATCGACAACCACGCTGACCGTGCGCGCCCGGTCCGCCGCCGAGATTCCCGTCGTCACACCCTCACGCGCTTCAATCGAAACCGTGAACGCCGTACCAAGACCTGGGGGCCCACGACGTGGCATCAGGGGAAGCCCCAACCGCTCCACTTGGGCCGATTCCAAGGCCAGACAAATCAGCCCACGCGCGAACCGGGCCATAAAGTTCACAGCCTCGGGCGTGATGGCCGAAGCTGCCATGATCACGTCGCCCTCGTTCTCGCGCCCTTCATCGTCGGCCAAAACCACCATCTGACCGCCGCGAATCGCCGCAATCAGGTCTTCGGGTGAATCCAAGGAGCTTTCTGGTACATCCGCGTTCGACACTGTTTCACGCTCTCCTCACATGACATTTCGGAGGCCTAAAGGCCCCTCGGTGATTCGGCTCGGCCCCCCGTTTTCGCGTTCCGCCGCACCGTAACGGAAAAACGCCCCGACTTCCAAAAGCCTCCCGAAACTATCTTTTACCCCTTTTAGGTGATAGGTTCCTTGTTTCGTGTATAACCCTTTGATTTTTCTTCTTTTTTCCGCTGATTTTGCTTTTTACTTTCAAGGATAAGCGGTACTCTAAGAGGTAAGAGGGTCCTTCCGAGGCAAGGAAGAACCCTCACGATGATGAAGGAGCAACACCATGATGATCGAACTTTCCCCCCTCGCCTACGTCACGTTGTACGGCCTGGTGCAGGATGAGCTCAGGACCCCCAGCGATGCAGACCCTCTGCTCCGCCGGGCGTTGCGCGAGCTGGCCGACGCCACCTCGGACGGCCTCAGCGCCGCTGAACTGGCCGAGCAACCCGGAGCCCTTCGGGCCCTGCGGCGCAGTGGGCTTTTGTCCAACTAACGTCGCCCCACCGCCCGACTCCTTAATTCCAGGACGGAAAGGGTCGGGCTTTTTCGGCCCAAGCCCCGAAAGGGACAAACAACCACCATGTTGGAATCTGGAGCTTCCTGGGTCGCCGCGCTGCAAACGTGGCTCGTGGCTAACGCTACCGTGTGGGTCCTCGTGGGACTTGTCGGCCAATCGCTGTTTATGATGCGGTTTGTGGTCCAGTGGATTTCAAGCGAAAAAGCCAAGCAGAGCATCGTGCCCGAGGCGTTTTGGTACCTCAGTCTTGCGGGCGGATTGATCGTCCTCGCCTACGCCATCCATCGCCGCGACCCGGTGTTTATCTTGGGCCAGAGCCTGGGCACGTTCATCTACCTGCGCAACATCCACCTCATTTTTCACCACAAACGCCGCGTCCGCGCCGCTTCTTCCGCGAAAGTCTAGCCCTGCTTGGATGTCCCCGTTAGAACGTTTTCCGAATTTGAAATAACGTTGGGCCCCCAGTGCAACAGGGTTTTAAAAGGCCTCGTCCCGCGTGTACAACCTCGTACAAACATTGCTCCGTGCCAGCGGTTCTGGCAACGTGCCCGCGCGGAAGGGTTTGACAGGAGCCCCCCCAAGAGCAGGGGCACAAGCGAGGCTAACGTAGGAAGGATCACACGCGATGGAGGACGTTTCATTCGAGCGCAAGGCGAACGCACTGCGGGCGTTGGCGATGGACGCGATCGAAAAAGCGCGTTCGGGACACCCCGGTTTGCCGATGGGCCTTGCGGATGTTGCGACGGTCCTTTGGGGACAGTTTCTGCGGTTCGACCCGACCTGCCCCACGTGGCCCGACCGCGACCGCCTGATTTTGTCCGCTGGGCACGGCTCGATGCTGCTCTACGCCCTTGCGCACCTCACGGGGTACGAAGGGATGCCGATGGAGGCCCTGCAACAGTTTCGGCAGTTGGGCTCGCGCACACCCGGCCACCCGGAACATGATCCCGCGATTGGGGTTGAGATGACCACAGGCCCTCTGGGGCAAGGCCTGGCGACCGCCGTGGGTTTCGCCCTGGCCGAGCGCGTTCTGGCCGCACGGTTTGGCACCACGCTCATTGACCATCGCACGTTCGTCCTGGCCTCGGACGGCGACATGATGGAAGGGATCAGCCACGAGGCCGCTTCGCTCGCGGGGCACCTCAAGCTTGGGCGGTTGATTGTTTTCTACGACGACAACAAAATCTCGATTGACGGTCCCACAAGCCTTTCGTTCACCGAAGATGTGCCTGCGCGTTTCCGCGCTTACGGGTGGGACACGCACGAAGTGGACGGCCACGAACCCGCCGCGCTTGCCGCCGCGACCGAGGCCGCCCTTGCCGTGACGGACAGACCCTCCCTGATCGCGTGCCGCACGGTGATCGGACGCGGCGCGCCGAGCAAGCAAGGGACCTCCGGGTGCCACGGGTCACCGCTGGGGGGAGATGAAGTTGCGGCCGCGCGGAAAAACCTCGGGTGGGATTCGCCGCCGTTTGTTATTCCGGCAGATGTCCTGAAGGCTTGGCGCACGATCGGACGACGGGGAGACCCCCTTCGCCGCGCGTGGGACAAGCGTTTAACCGAAACCCCCGAAGCGATCAGGACGGCCCTGGTGCAAACGCTGGAGGGCCGGATTCCTACGGCCGTCGGAGACGCCCTCAACGCCCTTAAACAAACGTTGGCCGCGACAAAACCCAAAAAGGCCACACGCCAATCCTCGGGCGCGGTGCTTGAGGCGTTGATGCCAGTTCTGCCCGCTCTTCTTGGTGGATCGGCGGACCTGACGCCTTCCAACAACACGCGAACCAAGGCGGTGGAAGCGATCACCCCGCCGACGTACGCAGGGCGGTACCTGCACTTTGGCGTGCGCGAGCACGGCATGGCCGCGCTCATGAACGGTTTGGCATTGCACGGCGGCGTGATCCCGTTCGGCGGGACATTTCTGCAATTCGCGGACTACATGCGCCCGGCCATTCGTCTTGCCGCGCTGATGCGTCAACGCGTCATTTTCGTGATGACGCACGACAGCATTGCGCTCGGCGAAGACGGCCCGACGCACCAGCCGGTTGAGCATCTGGCCGCTCTGCGCGCCATTCCAGGGCTGTTGGTTTTGCGCCCTTGCGACGGGATCGAGACTGCCGAATGCTGGCAAATTTCGCTGGAGAATCAGAACCACCCGAGCCTTTTGGCGTTGTCCCGGCAAGAGCTGCCAACCGTGCGCGGCGCGGATGCAGGCCCCGAGAATCGTTGCGCCCAGGGCGGGTACGTCCTGGCCGAAGCCGAAGGCGGCGTGCGGGACGTGACGCTTCTGGCCACGGGGTCGGAGGTCAGCCTGGCGCTAACCGCGCGGGACACGCTGAAGGCCGAAGGCATCAAGGCCGCTGTGGTCTCACTGCCCTGTTGGAGCCTCTTTGACGCGCAAGACGGGGCCTACCGGAACGCAGTTTTGGGCACGGCCCCGCGCGTGGGGATTGAGGCGGGATTGCGCCTCGGATGGGGCGCGTACCTGCGGCCCAACGACGCCTTCGTGGGACTTTCTGGATTCGGGGCCTCGGCCCCCGCCGAAGACCTGGCCCGTCACTTTGGCCTCACGCCGGAAGCCGTTGTCACAGCGGCGAAGGGTGCCGTGCGTAGGGGCTAAAAGCCTTTCTCGGGATGGGGTTGGAAGGAGCCTTGGTGACAGGACTCGCTGGAGGGATAGGGACGACCTCCTTGAATTCAGGAGCCGTCCCTTCACCATCTCCTTCGTTAACTTTTTCTTAACTCACCCCATTGCCCTGCAAGAGCCGCGATACTCCCTTGAACGCACCGAAGGGGTAGGGTAAGACGCCGGGAGGTTTTAGCAATGGGGTGTGGATACAATGGCGGATTCTTCTCTTCGCACGGATGTGGTCATCATCGGCGCGGGCCCTGCGGGCTTGTTCGCCGTCTTTGAGCTTGGCCTCGGTGACATGAAGTGTCACCTGGTGGACATTCTGGACCGTCCCGGCGGCCAGTGCGCCGAGCTCTACCCCGAAAAGCCCATCTACGACATTCCGGCCGTCCCCCTGTGCACAGGGTCGGAGCTGACGGCCCGCCTTCTGGAGCAAATCCACCCCTTCGGGCCGATGTTCCACCTGGGCCAGATGGTTGAGCATTTGGAAAAGACTCCCGAAGGCCTGTGGTGCGTGACAACGAACCTCGGGACGGTTCTGGAAGCTCCTGTGGTCGTCGTCGCGGCGGGGGGCGGGAGTTTTGTGCCCAAAAAGCCGCCGTTGAAGGGCCTGGAAACATTCGAGGGCACATCGGTCTTTTACGCGGTGCGGAGCCGCGAGACATTCCGGGGCAAGCGCCTCCTGATTGCTGGGGGCGGCGATTCGGCCCTGGATTGGGCGCTCAATCTTCATCCGCTGGCCGAGCGCATCACGCTGGTTCATCGGCGCGACGATTTCCGCGCCGCGCCGGATTCTGTCGCCAAAATGCGCGCCCTTGTAGCTGCGGACGGCATGGACTTGGTCATCGGCAACCTGACGGCGCTCGAAGGTGAAGGCGATCGGCTGACGGGCGCATCGGTCACGTTGGCCAGCGGCAACACGCCGACGGTTTTGCCATGCGACGCGCTATTGGCCTTTTACGGCCTGACGATGAAACTGGGGCCCGTGGCGAACTTTGGGTTGACGTTGCACGAAGGTCTGATCCCCGTTGAGACCGCCTCGTTTGAGACCGCGCTCGCGGGCGTTTTTGCCATTGGCGACATCAACACGTACCCCGGCAAGATGAAGTTGATTCTGTCGGCTTTCCACGAGGCGGCGCTGATGGCGAAAAAGGCCTTCGCGTACGTCCACCCGGATCGGCGCTACCGGTTCCAGTACACAACCTCTTCCAGCGACCTGCAGCACAAACTCGGCGTGACCGAGGGGACAGCGGGTTGAACGGGAGCGGATGCGAGTTTACCCCTCCCCTCACCTCTAACACTTGATGGATGCCATGCACGTTTACTGCACCGACCTTGAAGGAACGACTCACGAGCTTTTGGCGACCGAAGGCTGGAGCGTGATGGAAATCATCCGCGAAGGTGGATTGCCGATTTTGGCGCAATGCGGAGGCTCATGCGCCTGCGCGACGTGCCACGTGTACGTGGACCCTTCCTGGAAAGCGAAACTGCCCGAGCCGAACGAAGAAGAAGTCGCCATGCTGGACGGCACGTTTGAAGTTACGGCCGATTCGCGTTTGGCGTGCCAACTCTTTTTCACCCCGGCCCTCGACGGCCTGCGCATCGCCTTGGCCAAGGGGTCGGTGTGAAGCGGAAGGCAGAAGACAGGGATCAGAAGGCGGCAAAATCAAAGGGTGCGGCGAAACGCCCTTCCCCCCATTGAGGGGCTGTGCTGAAATTTCGCACTGACGGAAAAAGAGTGTTAACATGTCAACAGGGGAACAAGATTACACGTACCTTCTTGGCTTGGCGCGGATGCGAGAGATTCTTGTCATCGACCGCGATCATATGCTGGCGGGAAAACAAGCAGCCCTGGCACAACGAGCAGATGTCTTAAGTGCCGTTGAATCCGCCATTGATGTGGAACTGAGAATGTTGACGGGAGTGATTCCCGATAGCTCTTCCGGGCCCCCCTCTGATACGATCACTGAAGCCGCGTGGACCTATCTTCATGAACGCCGCCCCCAGCAAGCAGCGGGCAGCCAAGGATCACCCTCAGCCTACGACCAATTAAAAGCTGTCTTTGCCGAACATGGAAAGATTGGAGAGGCTCAGGCGGTCCTCAATTTTGTGGAACAGGCGAATTTCCCCGGGAAAGAATCTTGGTATCCGGCAGAAGAGGCCCTTGCCACGATCCTTGAGAATGCATTCACGTCCTGGGAACGCGCAAAAAACAAAATTTTGGCCGATGAAACAGTAGGCCCTTTACTCGCGAGTGCCCGGGCATTGAGGGACGATCTCCCGCCCGTTGATCAACGGAACCTGGATCTTATGTACGAATTATGGATTCAGTCGAATGGCTTGCCGCCCGACCTAAGTGCTCGCCGTCAGACACTCAATCAAGAGTGCAGAGAGGCTTTCCAAAACGCCAAAGACCAAAACAAAATGACACCCCTTATAAAGCCCTTGGATGCTCTGATGGTCGTCCTCAGAAGAGAAAGCAAGATTCTTGCCAAACTCCTCAAGATTAGCCCCTATGATGCGTTCTTGAGGGTGCGCAAGACAGGAGTAACGACGGAGGACATAAAGCGCATTTTTCCTCAACTGAAAGTGGAATTACCACCGCTTATAAGTAGCATCCTTCAACACCAAGCCCAGGAGCACGAGGTTCTCCCTTTGCCATCTGTACCGATCAATGTGCAACAAAGGGTTGTAATGCGTTTACTCCAGGCGATGGGGACTGATCCGAACACCGTTACGCTGGGGCAAGCTGGCTCTGGTGGGTCCTTTGCTGAAGGATCATGGGACGATGTGCGCGTCGTGATTGATCTTCAGGAGGATGATTTTCTGAAGGGAATCATGGGGACTATTCACGAGTTGGGCCATGCAGGTTACTTCGCGGGACTCCCCCGAGAGAACAAATATCAGCCTGTGGCTCAGTGGGGCAGCAACGCGTTACATGAAATGATGTCGATGTTTTGTGAAAGGGGGCTTGCAAGCAGTTTGCTCTTTATGGAATGGCTGTCGGGTGTTGTGCAAGAAGAACTTTCCAAAGAGCCTACTGCGACCATTGCTGAGCGTGCTGATGACAAGGCTTTTGATCCTTCTAATCTTTATCGGAAAATTATGCGCGTTGACAGCAGTGAAAAACGTCGCATTAAAGCTCATTTTGTTCTCTATCCCCTCCACGTTATGGTTCAGTCCTTCGTTGAGGTAGGTTTATTGAATGGACGACTAAAAGCAAAAACTGTTTCACCTTTCAGAACCCGGCTGATGCGGAAGTTTCTAGGGGTTGATACGCGAGGGGATGTTAAATTAGGAGCAGCCCAAGATCCCCATCTGGCATGGAACAATAGTTTTCCCCAGTATGTTATGGGGCTTTTGGGGGCCATACAGTTATGGGCCGCTTATGAAAAGAGTGATCCCCATGTGGACGATAAAATACGAAGCGGGGAATTAAAGCCCATCATCGCGTGGCTTAAAAGTAATATATACAGTAAAGGATCAATAAAAACTACAGATGAACTTCTGCAAGCGGCAACGGGTGAGGGTCTTTCTGCGCAGCCATTTCTCGCGATGGTTAGAAATCGTTTTCCCGAGGCTATGGCTCGGGGACCAGCTCCAAAAGCCCCCCCCCGGCACGCAAGGGGGACTAGAGAGCTGGAAAGGTTGGAAGCAGCATGATGGGAACAGCACCCCGTTTGGAGGGCTTCGACGTCATCGTGGACGACGACGCTGCCCTGTGGCGACGCGTCCGTGGGCTGAGGGCGCGGCTGAACGAATCCATGAAGGCGTTGGAAAGCGTGCTCCCCGCCTCGGCCTCAAGGGTTCTTGGTCGCGGGCACGTGACGGTGCTCTTGACCTCGAACGTGCGTGTTCACGCGCTCAACAAAGCCTTCCGGGGCGTGGACAAGCCGACCAACGTTCTCTCGTTTCCGCGTGTTGAGGGGCCTGAGCTCGCGCGTTCCCGCGAACCGCTGTTTCTGGGGGATCTTGCGCTGGCGTTTGGCGTTGTGAAGACTGAAGCGCAGGCCGAGGGCAAGCGCTTGCTTGACCACACAACCCACCTTACAATCCACGGCGTGCTTCACCTTCTCGGCTACGATCACGGCAATGACACCGACGCCTCGCGTATGGAGCGGCTGGAGTGTCGCGCCCTCGCGGTCCTCGGCCTTCCCGATCCCTATGCGCCCGTGAACCCAACGCCTCCACACGGTTCAGGCAAAAAGGGCGGTTCATGAAGGATGTGCCCTCCTCCAACGGTGAGCCCTCCTCGTCCGTTCCTCAAGGACGACAAAGCCTGAGTGAGATTTGGCGCCGTGTCCTCCGTTGGGCACACTTGCGTTGGTGGCCAACACCCGAGGCCGAAGCTTTGCGCGAGGCGGTGGAAGAACTGATTGAGGAGACGGAGGAAGAAACCGAATCCTCCGGCCCCGCGTCCGAGCGTGTGCTGCTGAACAACGTCCTTCACTTGCACGACCGACGCACGGGCGATTGCATGGTGCCCCGCGCCGACATCATCGCGGTGGACGCCGAGACCACCATGGAGGACCTCATCACCCTGATGGTCGGGCACGCGCACAGCCGCATTCCCGTTTACCGCGAGACGCTCGATAACATGGTGGGCATGGTCCACATGAAGGACGTGCTCGTGTGCCTCGCGCGACGCCAACAACCGCCTTTGCGCGAGCTGCTACGGCCCGTTCTGTTCACCGTGCCCTCGATGCCGATCTCGCGCCTTCTGAGCCAAATGCGCACGACGCGCCAGCACATGGCGATGGTGGTGGATGAGTTCGGCGGCGTGGACGGCCTTGTCACCATTGAAGACCTCGTCGAAGAAATCGTGGGCGAGATTGAGGACGAGCACGACCTGCACGCGACCCCGAGCGTTCTCACGGGTCCCGACGGAGCCCTGGTCGTGGACGCGCGGCTCCCTTTGGAGGTCTTTGAGACCCACATGGGGCCCGTGCTGACCGACGAGGACCGTGCGACGTTCGACACGTTGGGGGGGTACGTTTTGCACTTGGCGGGGGGACTCCCCAGCGTCGGCGCGACGATTCAGGGGCCGGGCGACATCGCCTTTGATGTTCTGGACGTTGACCCGACGCGCATCGTGCGCCTTCGTGTCCGCCGCCCTTTGCCGGAAGGCGTCTGAGAGCCGGATGACAACGTCTGAAAGCGACGGAGCTCGATGTGCGGAAGGCTGCTGCGCAAGGGGTATCAGGAAGCATCCCTGTTGTTCGCGTCATGTTGCGGGAGGGAGGGGTGGGCGAAGGACAGGAAGGGGGGGAGGTTCAGGTGGTGGCGGAGGGCGGGGGTGATTTCGAGGACCGGGAATCGGGGCGGGTTTACGAGAGAATCGGCGGGTTGGATCGACGAAGGGGCCATCAGAAAGAGGGAATCGGCGGATTGGATCGAGGAAGAATAAGCCATCAGGACAGGTTGGATCGACGGGGAGGCCGTCAGAAAGAGCGATGAGGGGGTTTGGCTGTTAACGACAACCGTGTTGGGCAGGGGGGCAACGCGTGGGCTCACGGTGAACGTTCCGTCGGATTCGACCCACACGTAGTTCGCCAGGCGGCCCCGAGGATCGTCCGCCGTCGCGGTAATGGGGTAGGCTCCGACCGCTCCGCCGTAGCCCAAGGGCGCGTAGGTCCAGCTGATCAACGGCACGTCCTGGGCGATCAGATTGTGGCTTCCCGTAAACACCGGATCGGACTCGTTGATGAATTTGGCTTGGCGATCGGTTGTCACCGTCAAGACCTTTTGGCTCACCGTGAGGTCTCCGGGCACGTACGTGAAGCTGTAGTTCCCGCTGACTCCGCCCGCCAGCGTGTAGGTCCCGGTGTAGGTCCCGGCGTCCACGATCCCGCTCTGCGCCGAGCTCACCGACGGCGCGGCGGTCAGGGCGCTCGCATCCTCTCCCGCGATGAATCCGTTGTAACGGAACGTGCCTCCGGGGACCGCCGTGCCGTACGTGATGGCCTTGGAATCCGCCGTCACCGTCAGCGGAGCTTTGTTCACGATCAGGTGGCCGTCGGCGTACGCGATCGTGTAGTTGCCGAGGCCCGTGCCAACGGCGGCGCTCGGGATGATCGTGTACGCGCCCGCGGGGGCCGAAGCCGGTGCACCGGCCGACGTCAGTGTCACGCTTGTGACCATGTCGCCGTTCAGAAGGCCGATTTGGGTGAACTCGTTGCCCGCGAACGTGAACGTCTGCCCGTACGTCTTGGCCTGGTTGTTGGCCGTCACCGTGACGACCAGCCCGACCGGATTCACGGTGAAGTTACCGGGAACGTACGTGATCGTGTAGTTCCCGAGGCCCGTCCCGACGAGGCTGCCAACGCCAACGGTGATCGCGTACGGACTTCCCGCCACGGTCGCGGTTGCCGCCGCTCCGCCCGAGGTGAACGTCGCGCTCGTTACCGTGTCGCCATTGTAGAGCGTTCCGTGCGTGAACTCCGTCCCCGCGAACGTGAACGTCTGCCCGTAGACCTTGGCCTGCGCGTTGGCCGTCACCGTCAGCGCAGCCGGATTCACGGTGAAGTTATCGCTGGCATAGGTGATCGTGTAGTTCCCGAGGCCCGTCCCGACGGCTGCGCTCGGGGTGATCGTGTACGGGCTGCCCGCCACGGTCGCGGTTGCCGCCGCTCCGCCCGAGGCGAACGTCGCACTCGTTAGCGTGTCGCCGTTGTAGAGCGTGCCGTGCGTGAACTCCGTCCCCGCGAACGTAAACGTCTGCCCGTAGACCTTGGCCT